>CAMBFR010000003.1 GCA_945865815.1 Candidatus Sulfopaludibacter sp. SbA3 | reverse complement strand
GCCGCATTCGGGAACAAAAGGGAGACCTCCGCGAGCAAGGGGATCGCCACGAGATAAAACTTTTCGTGTCAATCCTCTTGCCTGCTGCGGTGATTAAAACAATTTCTTGAGATTCGCCTTCACGAAACTCTACATAGCAGGGGAGTTCGAAGTCACGCTTCGCTTGCTCGTGAAGTTGAAGTCTTGCACGGGGCTTCAGCCCCACGCCCACAGGCATGGGCGCTAGTTGATTTCCTGCGCCCCTATAACCTTCACTGTGCCGCGCCTTGCCGGACCACGGCTCTTGAAGTCGACGCTGCCGACAATTTGTTCATCGCCGGGAATCAGGCGCTGCTTGACGGTGAGCTTGTCCGTTTCCAATACCGAGCCATCGGCGCCCAGGTAGGTCGCTTCCAGCAGGATGTCGTCGTACGTGTGCCGGTTGCTGTTGTTGCGGAAGTTGATGATCCAGGCAGGACGCGCGCCATTGACCTCGGGCCGGAATTCCGCGCGGATGATTTCGATATCGCGCACGGCATCGGCGCGCGCGAACAACGAGACGATTGCGTTTCCGTACGAGCGGTATCCCAGAAACAGAATTACTGCGACAAGGGCAAGGCGTCGCGCAATCACCCATTCGCGCGTGCGGAAGAAGGAAAGCATCAGGGATTCGGCGCCTCGTCCAGCACGACCTGCAGATCCATCATCTGGCTGTTCCGCAGCACGGTTACTTTCACGCGCTCTCCGGGCTTGTATCGATCGACCTCCGTCGCCATTTCCTGGTTGGATCTCATCGTCTTGTCCTGCAGTTTCAGAATGACGTCGCCTCCCACCGGAAACTGGTAGTTGCCCACGATAACCTGCCGTGAGGGCCCGCGGATTCCGACGCGTGCGGCGGGGCTGCCCGGCTGCACGGCAATAACGAGCAAGCCGCCTTCGCTTTCGATCCCGAGTTCGCGGGCGAGCGCCGGGGCGTCGCTGAGCGCAAAAGTCGTCAGGCCCATGTAGGAATGCCGGACATGACCGAGAGTAATCAGATCGGCGGTGATCCGGCGCACCGTGTCTGCCGGAATGGCAAAGCCGATACCGGCGCTGCTTCGGGATTCCGACAGGATCGCCGTGTTGATGCCGATGATTTGTCCCTGGCTGTTTAACAGCGGCCCGCCGGAGTTTCCAGGATTGATCGCGGCGTCGGTCTGGATGATTTCTTCGATAATCCGGCCGTTGGGGCCCTCAATCGATCGTCCCAGGGAGCTGATGATTCCGGTCGTCAGCGTTCGCTCGAGGCCGTATGGATTGCCGATCGCAAGAACCTTTTGACCCACGACCAGGCCCTTGGAAGTTCCCAGCGGTATCGGAGTAAGACGGGCGGCAGGAACATTGATCTTGATGACGGCCAGGTCGTTGTTGGCATCGCTGCCTACGACTTCGGCGATGTGCTTGCTCTTGTCCGCCAGCGTCACTTCCAGGCGCCGGGCGCCCTGGATCACATGGAAGTTTGTCAGGATACGTCCCTCGGTATCAATGATCGCTCCGGATCCTGTGCCGGCTTCCATCGGGACGGGCCTGAGAAAAAAATCGTATCCGAGCGTGGTGGTCGTAATGTTCACGACGCCCGCACTGTAACGCTGATAGATATCGATGTTGTTCGACTCGTCCGGGCTGAAATTGCCCGCTGCGGTTCCGGCTGCGGCCTGTTGCGGAGCTGAGGTTTCGATCGAGGAAGCCCAGCTCACAGCGGGCGGCACGGGCGCCTCCGCAGACTGCAGCGGCCGCCACTCCAGAATGATGTAAACACTCGCTGCGGTGATGATCGAACTGAGGATTGCAACCTTAACTATGTTTTTCATTGGTGCAGCTCCAGTATATCTCCTTCAGTAATCACAAAATCGCGCGGCACCATGATGCCGTCGGGTTTTCCTTCTCCCCAGATGCGGGCATATTTGAGGTTCTCCAGAAAAGCGCGATGCACTTTCTCAGCGACATCCAGCACCGTGCTGCCCCGGGCCATGACGTATGGATCCGAGAAATCCGGTTTCTTTCCCGGCGCCTTGGTGTAGACACGGACTACATCCAGAAAATCGTACACGACTCTCTTGAACCGATCTACTTCTGAAGGGTCTTGCGTTACGGCCGACATCGGAGCCATGGGCCACTGATTTCCCTGAACTTCACGAACTATTTCAGCGCGCTCCCGGGCGCCCGGCGCGTCCGATTTGTTACCCACTATCAGGACTCTCTTCCTGGCGAGGTCGACTTTGGCTTCCGTAATGAGGTTCCGGGTCTCGTCGAGCCGCTCCAGGACGTCGTCATCTGAAAGGTCCACGATCCACAAGACCGCATCGGCATTACGAACGAGCTGCGGCACCCACGACTCCATATACTCGGGCGAAATGGCCGGCAGATCAATCAACTGTAGACGTACATTGTCGAAAATCATCATTCCGGGAATCGGAGTTCTTGTGGTGTATGGGTAGTCCGCAACCTCGGGTGTCGCATTCGTCAATGCCCGCAGCAATTGGGATTTCCCGGCATTCGGCGCGCCGAGCAGGGCCAGTTGCCTCGCTCCTTCGCGTTCCACGACGAAAACCTCGCGCCGGGGAGCGCTCTTTTTCTGCTGGTCGGCATCCTTGCGTAACACCGACATTTTCTTCTTGAGGTCGGCTTGAAGCTTTTCTGTTCCCTTGTGCCGGGGAATGGTCGCCATCATTTCTTCGAGCGCTTCAATTTTTTCCTCGTTATCGGCCGCCTGTTTGAATCGCTTTTCCGCTTCATGGTACTGAGGCGTCAGATTGGCCGGCATGAGAATCAGGATAGCAAAAGATAATCAGCGACGTGGTTCCGGAATCCAGAGGCAGGTAAACGGTATCAGTACGGTTACGGATGCGGCGGCAATGGATACGAACGCAAAGCCTCCCGAATCGAAGGCGTATGCGGAAACGGCCGCCATCACCGCGATTCCGAGTTGGGACGCCGCATTGCGTACGGCGATGTACTCACCCCGTATTTCCGTTCCCACAAGTTCGGTCGTAACGGCATGGAGGGGAGCCTGTCTGGCCGATGCCGCAATGCTCAGCGCCGCGATACCGCAGACCAGCCAGATTCCGGACTCGATGCGGGCCACAACCACAAACAGCACAGCCAGCGCGACGTTGGCCCAGATGATGACGCTTTTTTTGCCCGCGTGGTCTGAAAGCCAGCCCGAGAGCGGTGATGCGGCCATCGCTGCAAGACCCGAAATCATGAAGAGCAGTCCGATCCGGTCGATGCCGATGCCGCGTTCCGATTGCAGCCATGCCCCGACGTACGTCAGAAATCCCACGACGCCGCCCGAGGTCAGAAACGCTGCAACCGCACCCGCGAGGCGTTCAGGCCGGTGGAAGTGACTCAGCATGCTTCGATAGGAGAAGGGTGCGGAGGGGGTGGCTGCCCGCATCGCGTCGGCGGGAAGGCGCATGGCCGTGAGCGCCAGCATAAGCGCGCCCATGAGGGCCAGAACTCCAAACACAACCTGCCAGCCCTGGCGCGAGGCGACAAACGCGGCTACCGGAATTCCGATTACGAAGGCGCAGAAATAAGCCATCGAGATGACGCCCATGGCCCGGCCTCGCTGGGCATACGGAAAATGATCGCCTGCGAGAGACAGCGAACACGTTGACAGCACGCCTGCGCTGAGACCGGTAAGAGTGCGTAGAATCAGTAGGGCGCCGTATGTGGAAACGTGATATGTAAGAAATGAGGCTACCGAGAACAATGCGAGCCCGGCGCTGAGTACTTTCTTGCGGCCGACACGATCCGAGACCGGGCCGGCAAACAAGGCGAACATGGCGGCAGCCAGCGAGTAGCATGTAACAATGATTCCCGCCCGGCCGGCCGGCATGTTCATATCCTGGGCGATGAGTGGCAGAAGCGGCGGGATCAACTGCGTGTCTGAAACTCCAAGGAAAAGGACGCCGAAAAGAATCAGTGCGACGCTCCAATCGAATCGTTTGGCTTCAGACACGCGCGGATTGTAGCAAACTTGCCGACTGCGCCCTTCTAGTGACTCTATGAAACGCGAATTCGACGACATTGACGACATCCAGCAGAAGATTCAGACCATTCCCGAGGAACTGCCGATTCTTCCTGTCCGTGACGCGGTTATTTTCCCGAACGCCGTCATACCGTTGACCGTGGGACGGGAAACCTCCGTAAAGCTGATTACGGAAGTTCAGCAGGGAAGTGGAATGCTGGTCGTCCTCACGCAGCGCGACAAGCGCGTCGATTCGCCCGGTCCGGCCGATCTGTATGAGATCGGCACCGTCAGCATGGTTCATCGCGTCATGAAAACGCCGGAAGGAAACCTTTTCGTCATCATCATGGGCGTTTCAAGAATGCGCGTTCAGGAATTCGTCCAGTTCGAGCCCTATCTTCGCGCTCGAATTGAAGTGATCGCCGACGAAAAAGAAGATGAAACGGTGACCGATTTTCAGGCGCTGCGCAGAACTGTGATCAGCCAGTTCGAACGCATCATCAAGCTCTCTCCGCAGTTGCCCGACGATCTCCAGACGATCGTAATCAACATCGAGGAAAGCGGCCGTCTTGCCGACTACATTGCGACCAATCTGCCTAACCTGTCGATTGCCTCCAAACAAGTCGTGCTCGAACAGATTTCAGTCAGGAAACGCCTTGAGCTGCTGAATACCGAGCTTGCGAAGGAACTCGAAGTTCTGGAACTGCGGGGCAAGATTCAGAGCCAGGTCCAGGAAGAAGTGGGAAAGAGCCAGCGTGAATACTTCCTGCGCGAGCAGCTCCGCGCCATCCAGCGGGAACTGGGCGAATCCGACGACACTCAGCGTGAGATCGAGGAACTTCGCCAGAAGGTGGAAGCGGCGGCCATGACCGAGGAAGCCCGCAAGGAAGCAGACCGTGAACTGGGGCGGCTGGGCCGCATGTCTCCCGCCGCCGCGGAATACACGGTGACGAGGACATATCTGGACTGGCTGGTTTCACTTCCGTGGAGTGTTCTTACCACCGAGAGAGTGGACATTGTCCGGGCGAAAGAAGTCCTCGACAGGGATCACTACGATCTCGAGAAGATCAAGGCGCGGATTCTTGAATATCTGGCCGTGCTCGAATTGAAACCGCACGGCAAGGCGCCGATCCTGTGTTTCGTCGGGCCCCCGGGCGTGGGAAAGACATCCCTGGGACGTTCTGTCGCCGACGCGATGGGCCGCAAGTTCATCCGCATCTCGCTGGGCGGCATGCGCGACGAGGCCGAAATTCGCGGACATCGCCGGACGTATATCGGAGCCCTTCCCGGACAGGTTATTCAGAACATCCGGCGGGCGGGATCGCGCGATCCCGTTTTCATGCTCGACGAGATCGACAAGCTTGGCGCGGACTTTCGCGGCGATCCGGCGTCTGCCCTTCTGGAGGTTCTCGATCCCGAGCAGAACAACGCGTTTCGCGATCACTATCTCGACGTCGCCTTTGATCTGTCGCGGGTGTTCTTCATCACGACCGCGAATGTTCTCGACACGATTCCATCGGCTCTTCGCGACCGCATGGAGGTGATCGAGCTTCCGGGATATACCGAGGAAGAAAAGGTTCAGATTGCGCGCAACTACCTGGTTCCTCGCGGACGTGAGAACAACGGCATTCAGCCCGACCAGATTGAGTTCCAGGATGAAGCGTTAAGGTTTCTGGTTCGGCACTACACCCGTGAAACCGGCGTGCGCAACCTGGAGCGGGAAATCGCCAGCACCTGCAGGAAGCATGCCCGGCGAATTCTGGAAGGCAGGGACCCTAAGCTTGTCGTTACGCCCGAAGTGATTACAGAACTGCTGGGCATACCGAAGTACCTTTTGGAAGAAGAGGTCGAAGAGCGCGTGAAGCATTCCGGCGTTGCGGTCGGCCTTGCCTGGACGCCTGTGGGCGGCGATGTCTTATTCATTGAGGCCAACATCGCCAAAGGCGGGCGTCACCTGACCATGACCGGCCAGATCGGCGACGTGATGCAGGAGTCGACCAAGGCCGCGCTGACGTGGGTTCGTTCCTATGCCGTTCAGCTGGGTCTGGACTCGGATTTCTACAAGGATACGGACGTCCACATCCATGTGCCGGCCGGGTCGATACCAAAGGACGGGCCTTCGGCCGGCGTAACGATGGTAACGGCCCTGGTGTCTGCGCTTACCAACACTCCGGTCAAGCCAAAGCTCGCCATGACGGGCGAGATTACGCTCAGTGGTCACGTGCTGCCCGTCGGTGGAATCAAGGAAAAGGTCCTGGCGGCCCACCGCGCGCATATCGAGGAACTGATTCTTCCCGCACAGAACGAGCGGAACGTCCGCGAAGACATTCAACCGGAGCTGCTTAAGGAACTAAAGATCCACTACGTCCGGACCATCGAAGAGGTCCTTCATCTGGCTTATCCTCATCCCGTCCTGCGCCCTGTCAGCAACGAGACTCCGGTTCCCAAAGCCATGTAAATTCGGGGCGCAGACCCCTGAATTTATCGTGGTATAGTTTTTGCTCACTTTTGTGGATTTTCTGGCGGATCTTCCTGTTCGAAAGCCATTTACAAATGAACTTTAACGCTTGGTTTGAATGCTTTTCAGGGTGTGGTGTCCGTTACGCGCTGGAGGAGGTCGTGTACCGTTGCGCATCCTGCGGAGGCTTGCTGGAGGTCCGTCACGACGTCGGTGAACTCAAGCGGCGGAAGCCTTCCGAGTGGAGAGCGCTTTTCGATTCCCGGCTGGGCCGCGAGAGCGGCGTGTGGTCGAAGAAGGAAATGGTGCTTCCCGGTCTGGACAGCCGGAACATTGTTTCCCTTGGCGAAGGCAATTCGCCGCTGATCAAATCGGACGGTTTCGCAAAATCGATCGGGATCGACGAGGTCTACATCAAGCAGTGCGGCACGTCGCATACGGGGTCCTTCAAGGATCTCGGAATGACAGTGCTGGTTTCGATGGTGAATCAGATTCGCTCGAAGGTGAGGGCCGTCGCCTGCGCTTCTACCGGTGACACCTCGGCCGCCGTCTCCGCGTATTGCGCCGCCGCGGGCATTCCATCGATCGTGTTTCTCCCTCAGGACAAAGTCACGATTGCCCAGCTCATACAGCCGATTGCCAACGGAGCGCTCACACTCTCGCTGGATACCGACTTTGACGGCTGCATGAAGATTGTCCAGGAGATCACGAAGGATGGCTCGGTGTACCTGGCCAACTCCATGAACTCGCTCCGGGTCGAGGGACAGAAGACCATCAGTTTCGAAATCGTGCAGCAGTTGGGATGGCAGGTTCCCGACGTGATCGTTGTGCCCGGCGGCAATCTCGGAAACATCTCGGCCATCGGAAGCGGTTTCTTTCTCATGCGTGAGCTTGGATTGATCGACACGCTTCCGCGCCTGGTTTGCGCTCAGACGGAAAAAGCAAATCCGCTTTATCGCTCCTACCGTGATGGGTTTCGCGCACTGGAGCCGATGACTGCCGGCAATACCATGGCCACCGCCATTCAAATCGGAAATCCGGTCAGCTTTGAGAAGGCGGTGAAGGTTCTCCGCGCCACCGACGGCATTGTTGAACAGGCAAGCGAAGCGGAGCTGGCGAATGCCGCGGCCGCCGTCGATCGTTTCGGGTTTTTCAACGATCCTCAGACAGGGGTTGCCCTGGCAGCGACCATCAAGCTCGCACAAGCCGGGAAGATTCCGCCAGCCTCGAGGGTGGTCGTCGTCAGCACAGCCCATGGCCTGAAATTCGCCGACTTCAAAACGCGATTCCACGAAGGACAAATCCCCGGAGTCAATTCCTTGCTTCCAAACCCTCCCATCCGGCTTCCGGCCGACGTTGAGGCCGTGCGGAAGGTTATTAATGGCAGGATACCTGCTTAGTATGGAGGCATTTTTCACATTCGGCCTGTAATCTCAAGAGCTTGCGGGCAGGTGAAACTATTGGCGTGAGCAGATTCAACACAGCGTTCCGCGTGGTTAACACACTGGCTCTATTGGTGTTGCTGTCTCCGCTCGCCCGCGCGCAGTCCGTGTTGAACTTTCCAAAACTGATTCATGCCGGCCAATCCAGAACGGGCATCTCTGTCACGAATCCAACACCCTACTACGTCGATGTTCAGCTAACCCTCTACGGCCTTGAGGGAAACGTGGTTTCGGCGGGCGTGGTTAACCCGGTCAGTTATCGGGTCGGTCCCAACGCGCAGCTATCGATGATCGCCGATGAATTCTTTGCCGGGGGAAACCTTGGGGGCCTTCAAGGCCTTCAAGGCCTTCAAGGCTGGATACAGGCCACCAGTTCCTCTTCAGGTTTGATTGGGCATTACACGGCCGGTGATTTCAGTTCGACCCTGGAAGTGTCTGAAGCGCCCGTTGCGCTTTCCAGCCAGTGGATTCCATTTCTCAGGGAGGATGAAGCTACCAGCTCCAGTGTTGTGGTTATCAATCCGGGGGCGTCACCGGCTGCGGCCACGATCACTTTCTACAATACTCGCGGCGAGGAGGTCGGGACACTAACGCGGAATCTGGCGTCGCGCGCTGTTGTCCGCGTGCCGTTGTCGGATATCGGGCCGGCGGTTGGCGCCGGTAACGTCTCAGCCAGGGTTTCCACAAGCGTTGCCGCAGTCGCGGTGGCTTCCGTCGAGACCGTGAATACGCTCTTATTCGTCAATGGCCAGCGCACCGATCAGTCGGCCGCAACACGGATTGCGCCTCATTTCATTCGCGCAAGCGCGTTGAATTCCAACCTGATTCTTTCCAATCCGGCGCTGCTTCCGACTACGGCGACCGTGACTCTCTACAATGGGTCCGGAGGCCCGGTTTCAGGACGATTCTCTGTTGTGGTGACACTGCCCGCTAACGGGTCGATATCGCTGGATACGGCCGCTATTACGCGTTCCCCGATCTTGCCTGCCGTCGACGGATGGCTTCGCATCGATTCAAGTAATGCGCCGCTTGCCGGTGTCGTTGTGGTTGATTCGGAAACGGCATCAACGGCCATCCCGCTTGAAGCGACGCCTGCGGGGAGCATGGTCTATTCCCAACGCGCCGATAACGAGACGTCCTTTTCAGGATTGGTGATTGTGAATGACAATCCCACGGCCGCAAATGTTGAGGTGTCGCTGATCGGCGCCGATGGTGCGACCCTGGTCCGGAACACTCTTGAGATTGCCGCCGGCGCTAAACTCTCGTCGCTCATTCGTGATCTTGTTCCCGGCTTCGGCGCCGGCACAAACGGATTTATCTGGCTCCGGTCGTCGGTTCCGATTTACGGCGTGGAAGTGCTGGCTGGGCTTGAGAACGAGTTTCTGACGACGGTTACGCCACGCACGCCGCCCTCGGGCTACGCGCCTGGCCCGGTTTCCCTGCCTCCGGCGCTTCTCAGCATTGAACCTCGCAATTTTATTCGGGAGGGAATGGTACTTCAGATTCTGGCGGCCAACATCGCGGAACAGGCTTCGCTTCTGATCGGCGGGCGTGCGATACCGCTGCAGGCCACGGCGACTCCGGGCATTTATGCGGCTGTCGTCCCGCCTGTCGAGGTTGGCCTCGTCAAGGTGCGCCTTCGAAGCGCGGGTCTCGAATCGGCTCCAGTGGAACTACAGGTTCTGCCCGTCGATAATTCCCCCACTCAGGTCGTCAACGGCCGGGCGTTCTATCAAAAAATTGAAGTCGGAGATGCCGGTTTGGACCCGAGGCGCACTTCGATGGTGCCCGTTCGCAACGCGCGCGTTGAGGTGTTCGACGTCGCTCTGCAGGCTGTTGTGTCTGTCTCGGAAACCGATGCTCTGGGCAGATTTCGTGTAGCTGCTCCTGCCGGCCGGGCCGTGTCCATACGAGTCATAAGCAGGTTGCGCTCGATTGACCTGCTTGTTGCCGACAATACGAATAACAGCGCCCTTTACGCCATATCCGCCGACGTCGATATGCGCGACGCGCCGTCGAACATTCTGCTGGTCGACAGCACGCGGGTATCGGGCGCCTTCAACATTCTCGAGGCTGTTCAGCGCGGCAACGATACGGTTCATCTTGCGGACCCGGCGATCACTCCGCTGCCACTCACGGTCTTCTGGAGCGTTCGTAATGCCTCGCGCACCGGAGATGTTCGTGAAGGCGCCGTCGGCACGACACATTTCGACCTGAACAGCGGGACGGCATTTGTCGTCGGAGACCGCGGCACGGACTCGGATGAATTCGACGACTCCGTGATTCTTCACGAATACGCGCACCTGCTTGCCGCCCGTTTCTCCCGCGATGACTCCCCGGGGGGCTCCCATCGTCTGGGTGACATGCTCGATCCCCGTCTTGCCTGGTCTGAGGGGTTTGCGAACTTTTTTTCCAGCGCAGCTCGCAATGACCGCGTCTACAGGGACTCCAATGGCCCTGAAGGCTCGCGGATTCTTCGCTACGATCTGGAAGAGAATGTTCCCGCCGGGGACCGCCCGGGCTATTGGAGCGAAGCCTCCGTGCAGGGCCTGCTGTGGGACCTGTATGACGAGGCAATCGATGCCGGCGACGATATGCGATTTCCGCTCGGCGTGATCTGGCGTTCCTTTTCAGATCTTCGCGGCGACCGCTTTGTGTACCTGCCGTATTTTCTCGATCATCTTCTCGATCGCGCTCCCGCGGCCGCCGACGGTCTCCGGTCCATGGCGCAGCTTCGCTCGATCGACTTCCAGCCGCGTGTGCGTCCCAGCGTGACCAATCCATTTCCACGGATGATTGCGAATGGAGAGGCGCTGACGGGTGAAGTCGATTCGCTCACCACGAAACGCAAGAACCTCATGCAGTCGTCTCACTTCCTGTCGTTCACAACGAACGGAGGACCGGTGGCAGTCCGGCTGGATATCGTTGGCGCCGGTCCCGGCGGCAATCCCGAGGCGAACGATCTCGATCTGTTTCTGATGGATGTGAGCGGAAGAATTGTAGAGCGCTCGGATGGCGGGTTGAATGGGCAGTCCGAGTTGATTTCCACGCAATTGCGGCCGGGAACCTACGTCATCGAGGTGCGAAGCTACTACACTCTTGGATCCGCGAATACCATCGTCTATAACTCCGGCGCCTACCGGATACGAGTGCTCGCTCCCTAGCTACTTCCAGCCGGTCACAGGGCATACACTCCGTGATCGATCAAATGTTCTGCGATCCGCCGGCGCGCTCCGACCGTATTGACGGGAGTCCAACGGAGCAGCCGGCGGAGCGCCGACAGCTGAATCCGCAGCGTGTCGCCGTCTCCTGTGGCCGCAAGCACCTGCCTGCCCGAGAATTTGATGTCCGCAATCGCATCGTTCATGAAAGTGCTTACGACATCGGCGTGAAGCTCTCCGGAGTTCTTCATGAGCCGGCAAACAGCGGTATCCATGGCGTAAACGTCCATCACCATGTTGCTGATGTGCATCAGCACTTCCTGCTCGTCGCGAATGGAGTCCCTGAACCGCTGAATCGCTGAGCCCGCGACAAGCAGCAGGGCCTTCTGCGCCTGCTTCACGCCGGATCGTTCCCGGGCAAAGGGCCCGGACGGTTCGTTGCCGATCCCTGCGGACATCACTTCGTCCATGACGCTGCGCACGGCGGCATGCAAAGGCAGTTGTCCGCTCGATGCGCGCTTCAGCAGCATGCCGGGGATCAACAATCGATTGATTTCGTTTGTTCCTTCAAAGATACGGTTCACCCTTGAATCGCGATAGTAACGTTCCACCGGGTATTCAGCGCTGTAACCAAAGCCGCCGTGGATCTGCACCGCTTCGTCGACGACGAAATCGAGAACTTCGCTGGCGAATACCTTCAGGATCGAGCACTCGACCGCGTACTCCTCGATAGCCTTCAACACCTGCTTTGGATCCTTCACGTCTACGCTTTCGAGCCGGCGGTCCATGAGGCCCGCCGTGCGATAAACCATGCCCTCGGTTATCCAGGTTCGAACGGCCATCTCCGCAAGTTTCTGCTTGATGGCGCCGAAACTCGAAATGGGCTTGCCGAACGCGACGCGCTGTTTCGCATAGGCGATAGAGGCATTCAGCGCTGTCTTGCTTCCTCCAACCGCGCCTGCCGCCAGTTTTGCGCGACCCATGTTGAGGATGTTGAACGCGACATGATGGCCCTTGCCGATTTCGCCGAGCACGTTATCGATGGGGATGCGCGCGTTGTCCAGGACCAGCGTACGCGTCGAGGACCCTTTCAGTCCCATCTTGTGCTCTTCGGCGCCGGTTGAAACACCCGGATAGTCCTTTTCAACGATGAAGCAACTGAACTGCTTCTGGTCGCCTTGAGTGGCTTGAGCAAAAGTAACAAACATGTCGGCGAATGCGGCGTTGGTGATCCACATCTTCTCGCCGTTCAGAATCCAGTGGCTTCCATCGGCGCTGCGCACCGCGGTCGTCTTTGCCGACAGCGCGTCCGATCCGCTACTGGCTTCGGAAAGCGCATATGCCGATATCTTTTCGGCCTTGCAGAGCAGGGGAAGGTACTTGCGCTTGTGTTCTTCGGCGCCAAAGTAAACGATCGGCAATGTTCCGATTCCGCTGTGGCCCCCATATGTGACGGCAAACGAGGCGACACGTCCCAGCTTTTCAGAGACGATCATCGAGGAGATCTTGTCGAGATTCTCACCCCCGTATTCTTCGGGAACTTCGATTCCGAGCAATCCGAGTTCACCGCAGCGGCGAAGAAGATTCCTGGTAACGTCCCACTGCTTGTTTTCGATTTGTTCCTGCTGCGGTACGACTTCGTCCTCGACGAATTGTTCCGTCATTTCGCGGATCATTTTCTGCTCTTCGGAGAGGTCTTCGGGCGTGAAGACATCTTCCTTCGCGGTTTCTTCGATCAGAAAGCTGCCGCCTTTTTTCAGTTCGGTGACTTCCTTGGCCATACAGTTTAAAACCTCTCGAAAATGCCTGCGGCGCCCATGCCGCCGCCGACACACATCGTGACCATTCCGTATTTCGCATCTCGCCGCTGCATCTCGTAAAGCAGAGTCGCCGTGAGTTTGGAACCTGTGCAACCCAGTGGGTGCCCCAGCGCGATGGCTCCGCCATTGACGTTTACCTTTGCCGGATCCAGCCCCGCCTCGCGAATGACGGCCAGCGCCTGGACGGCGAACGCCTCATTCAACTCGATAAGATCGATGTCGCTTAGTTTCAATCCTGCCTGCCGCAGTGCTTTCGGTATCGCTTCGACGGGACCAATTCCCATGATTTCGGGCCGGACTCCCGCGACCGCAAACGTCAGAAACCGCGCGAGCGGGCGGATGCCCAGCGCGCGGGCTTTTTCCTCGGACATGACGACGACGGAGGCGGCTCCATCGCTCATTTGCGATGCGTTGCCGGCTGTGACCGTGCCGTTCGGATTGAAAGCCGGGCGCAGCTTGGCGAGAGCATCCATCGATGTGTCGCGCCGCGGGCCTTCATCCCCGTCGAAAACAAAATCCCGGCTGACGCGCCGGGAGTCTTCCAGGATGACTTGATGAACAGGGAAGGGGACGATCTCGTCTTTGAAGCGGCCGGCTTCCATCGCGGCAAGCGCTCTTCGATGGCTTTCCAGCGCAAAGGCGTCTTGTTCCTCACGACCGATCTTGAAGTCGTGCGCGAGATTCTCGGCGGTCAGGCCCATACTCAGATACGTTTCAGGATAGCTTTCGATCAGCGCGGGATTCGGAGCGACCTTGTGGCCGCCCATCGGAATCATGCTCATCGACTCGGTTCCGCCCGCAACGATGCAGTGCGCAACGCCGGAATTGATCCGGTCCGCGGCGAACGCAATCGATTGAAGTCCCGAGGAACAAAACCGGTTCAACGTCATCGCCGGAACCGTGTGGGGGATACCTGCACGGAATGCGGCGAGCCGCGCCACGTTCATCCCTTGCTCGGCCTCTGGCATGGCGCAACCAATATAGATGTCGTCCACGTCTTCCGATTTCAAGCCGGGCACGCGCTCAATTGCGGCGCGCATGGCCACCGCGGCCATGTCGTCGGGCCGCGTCGCGGACAGCATACCTCTGGGCGCCTTGCCGACCGCTGTTCGAACCGCTGAAACAATGACTGGAGAACTCATTGCCGATACCTCTAGTTTCTGAGTACTTTGCCTTTCTTCAGCAGATGTTCCATTCGTGCCAGAGTTTTGGACTCGCCGCATAACGAAAGGAATGCCTCCCGCTCCAGATCGAGAAAGTACTGTTCGGGAGCTGTGGCGGAACGCGTCACGTCGCCCCCGCACAGGATGTAGGCGAGTTTGCGCGCGATCTGCGCTTCGTAGTCGGAAATCTGCTCGCCTTTGCGCATCAGGTAGATCCCAAGCTTCAGTTCGGCGCCCAGGGGCTCGCCAAATACCGGCAGCTCGGCCGGCAAAGGTGGGCGATAGCCACCAGCCGCAAGCCGGAGAACCGCCGCCTTCGCGTCCGAGAGCAGGCGCGCCGGATTCATCGTTATTTCGTCCGTGGGCCGCAGATATCGGAGCCGCCGGGCATGTTCGGCGCTTGTCGAGACCTTTGCCAGGCCGATATTCGCGAACACTTCACGAATTGCCGGAGCGCCGCCGCTGCCCGAGGCGCGAGCGACCATCTCCGTGGTTCCGCCTCCCGCCGGAATCAACCCGGCCCCTACTTCAACCAGTCCAATGTAAGTTTCGGCCCCCGCCTGAACGTGAGCGGCGGCCATGACGAATTCGCATCCGCCGCCCAATGTCAACGCGAACGGCGCAGCCACTACTGGTTTGGAGTTGTACTTTATGGTCTGAGTCGCGCGCTGGAACGTGCGGACCATATGATCCACTTCGTCCCAGTTGCCCTCGGCCGCTTCCATCATCAGAAGCATGAGATTCGCGCCCGCCGAAAAATTCTGACCCTGGCTGCCGATGACGAGTCCTTCGAAGTTGGCGTTCACCTCCTCAATCGAGGAAAACAGCATCGACATGATGTCGCCGCCAATCGTGTTCATCTTGGAGTGAAATTCAAGACAGGCCACTCCGTCGCCCAGGTCGCGGAGACTCGCCCCGGCGTTATGACGAATAACAGGTTGTTTTGAAAGCACGGTCCACGCGGAGGGCAGAGGAACTTCGTCTTCTCGATACGCTCGATCGGATTGAACAGATTGAACAGGGCTGATCACGTCGGCAAGCTCAAACGGTCCCATTTCCCAGGCAAATCCCCATCGCATGGCGCGGTCGACGGAAACCTTGTTGTCTGCGATTTCCGGCTGCCTGGCTTTCGCGTAATCGATCGTCGAGGTCAACAGTTGCTTCACAAAATCGCCGGCCGGACTTTTTGTCTCGATCAGGGCCTTCAGCCTCTCGGGGAGACTCTCGATGCCTGCGATCATTTCCAGGCTTTGAAAGTGCGGTCTGCGCTGAGGACGGTACTCCATCGTGTCGAGGTCCAGGCTGAATATGGCGTCTCCATCCTTCTTGTAGAAGCCGCGTCCGGTCTTGGCGCCAAGCATTTTTCGCTCGATCATCGCCGTCATGAAATCGGGAATGGGCTCGGACATGTTATGGGCGACGTGGGCGAAAATATCGAGGCCAACCATATCCATCGTTCGAAACGTGGCTGTTTTCGGGCGGCCGATCAGCGCACCGGTCAAGGCATCCACTTCTTCAATCGTGAGACGCGCTTCTTTCATCAGTCTCATCGCTTCGAGCGCGGCAAATACGCCGATGCGGTTGGCAATGAAGTTCGGCGTATCCTTTGCCCGAACCACGCCCTTGCCGAGGACGAGATCGGCAAAGTGCCCGAAGTTCGTCAGTACTTCGGGATCCGTCTCCGCTGCCGGAATGACTTCAAGCAACTTCATATAGCGAGGCGGGTTGAAAAAATGAGTTCCAAACCAGTGCCGGCGAAAATCCTCGCTGCGGCCTTCCGCAAGCGAGACTACCGACAGTCCGGAGGTGTTTGTTGTGATCCACGCGCCAGGCTTCCGGTTCGAATCGACCTGCTCCAGCAACGTTCGCTTTATGCCCGCGTCTTCAACCACAGCCTCGACAATCCAGTCGATGTCTTTCAGCTTGCCAATGTCGGCGGTGAAACTTCCGGTCTTGATCCGGCGGACATTTTCCGGAACAAACAGCGCCGCGGGCGAGCTCTTTTCGAGAGCACGAATGCCCCGGTCCGCCTGTTCGGTTGTCAGGTCCAACAGCAGAACCGGCAGGCCCGCATTGGCCACATGGCCGGCGATCTGCGCTCCCATGGTGCCTGCGCCCAAAACTGCAACTTTTTGAATCATTAGCTATTCCAACTCCACTTTATTGCAGAGCACGCGGCGTTCCCCCATGAATTATGGGCGGGAACTGTCGTTTGTCGCGTTTTTCTGCAGTTTGTCCGGAATCGATTTGGGCGCGATCTTTCGCGCCATAGACTCGCCTCATTAACAAAAAAGGAGACTGATGATATGAGACGTTGGATTTTGATTTCGATTCTGGGCGTCGGACTGGTATCCGGGAGTTTGAGTGCTGTCGGGCAGGATGCGTCCCAGCTGTCCCAAAAAGGCATGGCGATTTTTCAGGAAGTGCTGGCCGGTGACGAGGCAAGGCTGCCTGAGGCGTTGGGGTTAATGGAGCAGGCGCGCACGCTGGATGGCACACGGATTTACAACCTGTACACGCTTGGCCGCGCCTATTTCTATGAGGCGGTGAGACATAACCGGGGGGAGGCCCTCGTCAAGGCGGAGGAAGCATTCGCCCGGATCATGGAGTTGCAGCCCAAACATACGGAAGCCATGTCCTTTCATGGTTCTGTGCTGACGGTGCTGAGCCGCGGACAGGACATTCCCAAGTTCATGCAGGGTGTGCGTGAAATGAAGACCGCCATCGAGAGCGAGCCGGAAAACATAAACAACCGGATTGTCATGGCGTTTACCGCACAGAATTTTCCTCCCGAAGCGCTTGCCGCCATCGGAAACTACAACGCGCTGGCCGATCTGGAGATGGTCAGCTCCCGCTTCGCCGGCCTCTCGTTTCCACGGGCGCCCCATGCGGATGTCGTCATGAAGGCATTCGTTGCCGAGGCCTACCAGAGGCAGGGCGATCACGAGAAGGCGAAAACCCTGTTTGAAGCTGCACTCGCGGTGCCAGTGCCCGCCGACTCCGGGAAGCGGTCCGGCCGCGAAGTCCTGGCTGCAGAGATAACGAAGCGCATGAACGGCGGCGAGAACTCGCTTTTCACCAACCGGATTTTCACGAGTTGCCAGTCCTGCCATCTCCGGTACCCTGAGAAACTGTTGAAGTAGAATTTAGCGGTGACGGCTCGCAGATCATGACTTTCCACCAGTTGTCTTTGATAGCCTTCGGCGCCGGCTGCCTGATCCATGGGATCCAGTCGGCGCTGGTGGCAAGACTGTGGCGCCAGACGCCGGGCGCCAGTCTATTCGGCGTCCGGGCCGGCTTCCGCATCTGTGTGCTTGCCTTCTTCTGGCAGTTTGGAAACTTCTTCTGGGAGCTTACGGGGACGGGAGGATTCATACGGGCTGTCGCGTTGGTTTTGTTCCCGCTCCTGTTCAGCTACATGATCGACGATGCCGGATGGTTCGGCCGGGTGAATCGCGTGTTCCGATACGCGCTATGGCCGTGGTCCATTCTGGCGCTCATACAGGTCGCGTTTCCCAGCGCCCCTGGTGATCCCGGACTGGGGCCAAGCCTCACCATCGAGACCACGCTTTACCTGATGCTCCTGTACTTTGTGGCATTCTCGGTCCGCGGATGGCTCGGCCGGCGCAGCCTTCCGGCAGACGGACCTGCTGCCGTGCGGCGTGCGAACCAGGCGGGGGTAACCGCGGCTCTCCTCGGTTCAGCGATGTTTATCCTGATGCTGGGCAGCGGCGGCCTGATTCGCCCGGACTGGCTGGCCTACGTCAACCTTGCCGCGATGATGACTTCCGTTCCCTTTACCATCGCGATTGCATATCACATGTACCAGCTTCCATTCATGGATGCCTTTGTGCGCGAGGTTCTGTCGGGACTGATCCTGCTCAGCGCTGTCGTGATTGTGCTGGCCGCGGCCGCGCCGCTCCTGCTGCCGGACCTGCTCGTCCTGCTGACCATGGTCTGCGCGGTGGCATTGGCATACGCCAGGGAACCGGTCACGCGCTGGGTGGAGCATCGATTCATGGGCTATCAAGGGTCCATCGAAGAGCAGGAGGAACGTGTGGGAATGGCGATCCGCGGTTTTACCCGGACGGATGGTCTCGCGTCCAGCGTATCTGAAATCGTGAGAAAGGAACTGGACGCAGATTGGGTGAGAATCGAAACTGCCCCGGTTTCGGGAGCGGCTTGCCACTTTGAGATTCCCGGACTCTCCGCCATGTACCTTTCACTTGGTCCGCGAGCCGGCGGCCGCCGTTACATGAGCCGTCACTTGCGTGTCTCCAGGACGACGGCCCTTCAATTGGCCACCCACCTGCAGCAATTGAGCCATCACGAATTGCGCGAGACCACCGCGCGGGCGCAGATGAAGGCCCTGCAGGCGCAGATCAACCCGCACTTTCTGTTCAACACGCTTAATGTGCTGGCCAGCCTGATTCACACCAGTCCGGCGAAGGCTGAGCGCGTCACCGAAGAACTGGCGGAGATCTTCAGGTACGCTCTCGAATCGACCCGCAAGGAATGGGTGAAGCTGGAGGACGAACTTCACTTTCTCGAGTCCTATCTGGAGATCGAGAAGGCGCGTTTCGAAGAGAGGCTGGCGTTTCGTTTTGACGTGGACCCGAAAGCCGGACCGCTGCTGGTGCCGGCCATGATCCTGCAGCCACTGGTCGAGAATGCGGTGATCCATGGAATCAGCCCGAAAGTCGAGGGCGGGGAAGTGAGGATCATCGCGCGAATTGAAGGAGAGCGGTTGATTGTAACGGTTGAAGACACAGGCGCCGGCAGGGGCAACAGAGGCCGCAGGCATGGCACGGGAATCGGGTTAAGTAATGTGACGGAGCGGCTGAAACATCTCTGTGGCGATGAAACCGTCCTGCAAATTGAAGACCTCGTTCCTTCCGGGACCCGGGTTTCGCTCGCGCTGCCCCTGCTCACCGGAGTTCCTTCGTGAAACGCCGGGCGTTGATCGTCGACGATGAACGGGAGGCAAGGAGGCGGCTGGCGCGCCTCCTGTCTGCGCACGCCGACCAGATCGAAATTGTCGGAGAAGCTTCCGACGGACTTGCCGCCGTAGCCGCCATCCAAAAACTTAAGCCCGACATCGTTTTTCTCGATATCGAGATGCCCGGCCTTGACGGTTTCGGTGTTCTGGATTCTCTTTCCAGGGATGAGTGGCCGATGGTCATCTTCACGACTGCGTATGGCCATTACGCAATCCGGGCGTTCGAGGTTCACGCATTGGACTATCTGCTGAAGCCAATCAGCCAGAAACGCCTGGGAGAGTGTCTGTCCGAACTCGATGCGGTTCGTCCGGCGTCACAGCGCATCAGGCTGGATGAAGCGCGGCGCGATCGGCGCAAGCTCGAAAGGCTGATGGCTCGTTCGGGCGCCAGGCTGTTGATCGTGAATGTCGATCACGTCATCGCATTCGAATCCGAAGACCGTCTTGTGTTCGCTCGAACCAGGGATGGCCGCTTCGTTCTCGGTATCACGATGAAGGAGCTTGAGGAACGGCTCGATCCGGATCTCTTTTGCCGCGTCCACAAGCAGGCGATCGTCCAACTCGCGCATGCTCGTGTAGTGCACGCGCTTACCGGAGGGCATTATCTGTTGAAACTTTCCGATGGTTCCGACGTCCAGATTGGGCGGAATTATGCCAAAGACTTGAGATCCCGGTTCAGGTGAGGGCTACTGCAGTGTTTCGGCGACGGTCCTGGTGAGTGAAGTCACATCGAAAGGTTTTCGCAGCCAAGCGCGCCCGGTGCTCTCGACGAACTGAAGGGTATCGGGATTGAGCAGATCTCCGGTGACAAAGAGAAAGCGGTGTTCCAATGCCGATCCCTTTCGCTTGATCAGCGCGTATAGATCGGCTCCGCTCAATTCAGCCATTTTCACGTCGCTGATGATGAGGTCGTACGGTTTCTGGTCGATCATTTCGAGGGCGATCTTGCCATTGGCCGCGGTCTCCACATCGTAGCCCTCGGCTTCGAGCACATCGGTGAACAGCTGGCGGATCTGGGGCTCGTCCTCGATAACCAGAATCTTCTTTTTCGTGGACTTGTATTTTCGCTCGGGAACCGCGGCAACCGTTGCGCTTCTTTCCCATTGCTGGATGGGAATCTCCACAACGAACGTGCAACCGCGCCCCACGGTGCTTTCAACGTCAATGCGGCCACCATGCTCGGCGATGATTCCCTGGCAGATACTCAGGCCAAGTCCCGTGCCCTTGCCCACCGGCTTCGTCGTGAAGAAAGGATCGAAGATCCGGCGGACGTTCTCGTTCGAAATACCCGGACCGTCGTCGGAAAAGAGAATCTGAATGTTTCCGGCCTCTCTCCGGCTCCTGATTCGAAGAAGGCCCTTGCCATGCGCTTCGATCATGGCCTGCTCGGCGTTCACGATGAGGTTGAGGAATACCTGCTGCAGCTGGCGAGGGTCTGCCATGGTTTCCGGAAGATTCGGATCGAGGTCCATGCCGACCTCGATATTGTTGACCTTGAGTTCATAAAGTCGAAGTTCGAGGGTCCTGGTAATTACGGAATTAATGACGGTCGCCTTTCTCTCCGGCATTTCCTGGCGCGCGAATGCCAGCAGGTTCTTCACTATCTTCGAAGCGCGCTCAGCCCCCTCCTGCACCCGCGCAAGCGACTGCACGTTCTTCTCATTCTTTTCGTGCATCCTCATGAGCTGCACGTTGCCGATCACTATCGTTAATGGATTATTCAACTCGTGAGCAATGCCCGCGACGATCTGCCCCATCAAGGACATTTTTTCAGACTGAAGAAGGAGTTCGTAAGAGGCCTTCAGCTTCGCCTTCATGTCGTCCAGCGTCCTGGCCAGCAGGCCGATTTCATCGCCGCGTTTGAGCGTGAACTGGCTTGTGAGGTCGCCTTCGGCGATCCGGCGCGCGGCATGTGTCAGCGCTTCGATGGGACGCGTGAAGCTCCGAAGTATGAAAAGAAGGCTTCCCATGGCGATTATCGTGAAGACAATTCCAAAGCCCGTGATGACGAGCTTCAGGCGCTCGATCTGCGCGAGCGCCGCCGTGCCGTCCTGATCGATCGTAACCACCCAGCCTGAAGGCAGCACAGGCGCGACGGCTACGATGTCCCCGTCTACAATGCCCGCCCTGGATTCAGATGGTGCCTGCTGCCAATACCGCAAGGTTTGCGACTGCCGCGCCGGGTCCGTACCCGCGATGACTCGGCCGGCGGTGTCGACGAGTTGAGCCGTTCCCTGACCCGCCGGACTGCGCTGTAGGATCGCCTGAATCACAGGGTGGTCGACGGGTATTGCGCCGACAAGAGCGCCCACGCGATTCCCATCGCCGTCGGCGATCGGTTTGGCAATCAGGATTTCCGGGCCCTGCTCTCCCTCCCACAACGTATACGACGATGCCGCCGGGTCGTCCTGAACAAACGACCGGCTGACGCTGTCGTACGCCGCATAGGGCTTTTCGATGAGGTCCACATCGGGAGGCTCGCTCCAGAGGACGTTGCCCTGGTTGTTCACCAGGTAGACGCCGGAGCTGAAGACATCCGATTCAAAGAACAGATAATGCAGCGTGCCCCAGACGGGAATCTGCTTGCCCTCTCTTGAGTCTTCAAGACTCTGAAGGCCGTATACCAGGCCCGGCAGCTCCCCGATGACGTTCAGCCGGTCGGTTCCGCGCGCGAAGAATTCTCCGAACTCCTGAGATATGGCCGTCACCGTTCCAAGCCGGCCGTCGAAAAACTGCTTTTCCTGCTCGCCGATGTAGAAGCTGCTGAAGTAGACATACAACAGCAGCAAGCCCGCCACATTGAGCGCAACAAAGAAGAGAGTCTTCTGCTTCAGGTTCATTGCAGTCTACTTTCGTAATTCAAATTGCACGTTCAAAGGTTCGCCCTCGCGAACCTCGATTTCCATGCTTGCGGGTTTCGACTTCTCATGCCATGCCTTCAGCACGTAATTCCCCGGGGGAACATTCGGGATCGCGAATTTTCCCGTCTTGTCCGTCGTCGCGAAGTACGGTGTTTCTGTCACCACGACATATGCCGACATTTCCGCGTGCACATTGCACAGCACCGTCACGGGGCCGGGCTTGTCGAAGACGTAATACCTCGTGGCGCCGCGTGGATAGGTGCCGAGGTTGAATTTTGAAATCGCCGTCGGCGAAAAAACGTTGTGCCGGATTTCGTCGCGGTTTGGAAAGGCGACTCGTGTACCCGCCAGGACTGGCAGGACATGAGGCGTGAACGTCAGATTGACCTGGTCCAGGATGACAGGAGTGGCCGGCGGCGAAAACGTTTTGCCGGGTATCTTCTCAATATAAATGACCGCGTCCGCGTTGTCGCGCGCGTTGCGTACGACGACCTGCCCCTGGATCGTCGTACCGTCGGCAGTGCCGGCTGACAACAGGGCAGCGACAAATGTGGAGAAGACTAGAGTCATAATGGATATCAGGTTCCGTCGTTTTATCGTCATTTTCAGGGGCAGCCTTTAACTTGTTGCTTCAAAAGAGGAACTCCATGCGCACCAGGCCCTCATTCAGCCCCGTTCTGGCCGTGCCTGTCGTGCTGACCCGATTAAAATAGCGCGCCTCTCCGTGTACCCGCACATTCGCGCGAAGTAGAACGCTGACTGCGGGAATAAGCGCGACGATGTTTCTACGACCGTCCGAGTAGTTCGTCTTTTCAAAACGAAAGATCGGCATGACCCACGGCAGAACCCGGTAGTCCGCTTCGGCAAATATCGCACTCGAGTTGAGGATAGCCGGTCCGGCGCCGCGCAACTGGTCTTCGCCGCGAACCGCGGCCGCGAAGATATTGAGATTCTGGAGCGACACATCAACCTTCACGCCTTCGCGCCTGTAGCGGTCTTCGCTGACACCCGCCAGTGGCGGCTGGCCCTTTCCGATATACATGAACCCGCCAAAACCCACTGAAGTCTCCGTGTATCCTTCGGCCGTGTTGGGATCCTCGGCTTGCTCGACTCGCGAACCAACGACGCCCAACCCGCCGGCCTTGTAGGAGACTGTCCAGTAGTAGTCCTTGAAATTGTTGTTTTCGGGCCTGCCCGCCGTTCCCTGGGTGACGCCGGCCGCATATTCGATGCCTCCACGATTGTCCGGCCCGGTTGCGGCTCCCCAGAGTTCAATACCCGCGTCATGATCTCGCAGGGCCAGCGTATTGGCCACGGGGCGATAGTCGCCAACATTGAAACTTTGGGCAGTAAGGCGCTTGAATGTGTGCGAGAACGGTTCGGCTCGAGTGTCGATGCGGCCAATTTTCACCGTGAGCCAGTTTTGCCCCGGCGTTTCAGGAAACAGCCGGAATTGTCCGTATGCCCGGTCAAGGAAAATGGAGTTCGTGGAGCCCTGCAGAAAAACGTTTCCAAAGAACGAGAAGGCCTCGCCTGCGGATCCGGCGAAATACCCGGTGACTCCCTGAGGAAAATCGAAATTGACATTCACGGGAGCAGACGGGCGGATGTTCCCATCCAGCGTTACGCGTATTGCGACCGGCGGCATTCCCGGAATCGCGCCCGGCCATACGGCCTTGGGCCAGAGGGTTCTCCAGGCTGGCGCGCCCAGCGATACATCGGGCGTCTTGATCAGCCGCTCTTCATTCAGGGGAATGCGGTAGCCGTTGTTACGGAACGCCAGGCCAAACGCGTTCAGCTTCGGGATCATGACATGGCAGGTCGTGCATGAAGTCTCGTACCGGCGGGCAAACACGGGCAGGGACCATGCGGACTCGGCCGCAAAACCGGCCAACACAATCCACATTACAATCCTCAACCCGGTGCGTGCGGGGGAAAGCATTCGGAAACCTTTCCTGTTCTCTACTTGGGGGTAGCGGATTCTAGCATTAAGGCAGCGGATTTGTGTTACTTCAGGCGCCGATGAAGAAACGGCCGCGCATTATCGCCCGCATAGGTGGCTACGATATGGCCGTTACCGATAAGCTGGTACTTGTAAATAAGGAGGCCATCGACCCCCACCGGCCCTCGCGCATGCGTCTTGTTCGTGCTGATGCCGACCTCCGCTCCGAAACCATAACGAAAGCCATCGGCAAACCTCGTCGAAGCGTTCCAGAAGACGTTTGCCGAGTCGACGCGGTCCAAAAAACGCCGCGCGTTGGGTTCGTTTTCGGTGACGATGGCGTCGGTATGGGCGGAGCCGTGCTTGTGAATGTGGTCAATCGCCTCATCGAGGCTGTTGACGACCCTCACAGCCATGATGAGATCGGAGAATTCCTCTCCGAAACCGGTATCGAAACGGAGCTCGACGCCCGCTGCCCGCAAGGCGCTCGTGACGCGGTCCACCCCCGGAAAGCGCTTATGAACCAGGAGAGTTTCCGCGGCGTTGCACACCGCCGGATACTGCGCCTTCGAATCGACGGCGATTCGAACCGCCTTTTCGACATCGGCATGCTCGTCGATGAAGACATGGCAGATGCCATCGGCATGTCCCAGGACTGGAATCCTTGTGCTCTCCTGGATCGTCCTTACCATTTCGTTCGAGCCGCGGGGAATCACGAGACTGATCAGGTCGTCCATCCGGAGCAATTCGGCGATTTCTTCCCGCGTCGAAAGAATCTGGACCGCATCCTTCAGACCGTATCGATCGAGGACGCCGCGGATCACGCTTCCCATCACGGCGTTTGTCTGTACCGCTTCACGTCCCCCTTTCAGAAGGACGGCATTGCCGGTACGAATGGCGAGTGAGGCGATCTGTGGCACAACGTCGGGACGGGATTCGAAAATCGCCGCGATCACTCCGATTGGCGTCTGGACCTTGCGAAGGATCAGGCCGTCATCAATTTCGGTTTCAGAAAGCACGCGGCCCAGAGGATCGTCCATCGCCGCGAGCTGCTCGATGCCGTCGACAACGTCGCGCAGTTTCGCATCGTTTAGAACGAGGCGTTTGTAGAGAGACTCGGAGAGATTACCCCGGGCGCTTTCCAGATCTTTGGCATTCGCCTCGACAATCAGACCGGCGTTGCCGCGGAGCGCGGCGGCCACTTCGATCAGAATTCGTGTGCGGTCGGCTTCGGTCGACAGCTTGAAGAACGCCAGCCGGGCATTTTCGGCATGTTGTCGCATCTCGCTCATAAGTTAATCCGGCTATTCCGGCAAAAACGCAATGTTATCGCGGGTGATGGAGGCAGCATAATTCTTTGCGCGCCTTACAAGCTGCCGGATTTCGCTGCGAACAGGGTGCCTTCCGTTTCACCTCCCAGCACCCGGGCAAGTACGCCTTCCTTCATCCCATTGGCGATGATCGCCATGCCCCCGGAATTCATCGCGATGCGGGCGGCCTGAAGTTTCGTGGACATGCCGCCCCGGCCCCGTGCGGACTTGCTCCCGGCAAGCGCTTCGACGTCCGGCGTGATTTCCCGAACCTCGGGAATGAATTGAGCATCCGGATTTTCGCGCGGGTTGCCGCTGTACAGGCCATCGACGTCGGAAAGCAGGATCAGAACCTGGGCTTCGAGTTTGCTCATGACGAGCGCGCTCAGTTGATCATTATCGCCAAAGCTCACGCTTCGATCGGTAACCTCGAGTTCCGCCGTGGAGACGGTATCGTTCTCATTGATGATCGGAATGACTTCCATGTCGAGCAGCGTCAGCAGCGTGTTCCTCAGGTTCAGATAGCGCGTCTTGTTCGAGAAATCTTCCTCGATCAGTAGTACCTGCGCCGGCGTGATGCCGCATTTCGCGAACTCCCGCTCGTAAAGGTTCATCAGCCTGCTCTGTCCTATTGCGGCAAGCGCCTGCTTCTTAACGAGCGACGACGCCGAAGATTTCGTCTGCGATGCCTTGAGAGCGTTTTGCCCCAGCGCGACGGCGCCCGAAGAGACCACAATCACCTGGCGTCCGGCAAGGTGCGCCCTGGCGATGTCTCCCGTCAAAGAGGAGATCCTTCCAAGGGCAAGTTGCCCGGCGCCGTCGAAGAATAAGTTGGACCCCAGCTTGACGACAACCCGCCTGGCGTCCCGAATCTGATTTCTCATTTGATTTCAGTATTGATTGACCATCAGCTAATTCATCATGGCCTGAATTCTGCGGAGTTCTTTCAGGTGGTTTTCGACGGCATCCCGGTCGGTAGCATCGGAGCGGTTCTCGATATACCGTTCAAAATCCCTCGCCGCCGCCTCAAATTGGTGAAGTTGAAGGTGGAGCAGACCGCGATCGCGGTATTGGTCGAAGTCGTTGGGGTTCGCCATGAGCATCATGTCGACGATTGCCAGGGTCTTGTCGAAGGACTGCGCCTTGAGATAAATGACCTTCAGGTTGTTCAGCATCCGCAGCAGGATTTCCCGATTGGTTACCCGTTCGAGCAGGCGTTCCGAGTAGCGCAGGGAATCGCCATACATGCCGTGGATGCGGGCGCGGCAATCGTCTCGAGACAGAATCTCTCCCTGATTGAATGGATCCAGGAAAAATTCCTGCTCGCGGTCCGCATAGCGCACGACGAAGTGTCCAGGCATTCCCACGCCCCAAATAGGGAAGTTCAGCCGGCGTGAAACCTCGAGGTATACCGCCGACAACGTGATCGGAATTCCGATACGGCGGTCGAGAACGTCATTGAAGAAGCTGTTGCGGGGGTCGTAGTAGTTTTCGGCGTTGCCGCGGAATCCGAACGTTTCGAACAACACGGAGTTGATCTTCGAGACTTTTTCCTGAGGCGAGTCCGTGTCATGCACCCGCTCCTTTGCCACCCTGGCTATAACGTCGAGCTGGTCGAGGTACGGCCCGATTTCCAGTTGCGGGTACTCCTCGCAAGCCACGAGCAGCGCCGATTCCGCCAGCGGAATCGCGTTGTCGGGCAACGTCACCAACTCATTAAATGTCCGGCGTGATCGTGAACTCACTCCGCTACCTTGTTCATCCAGGATATGAAATCCGAAATCGAATCAATGACCCACTCCGCTCGGGCCGCCAGCAGGCGCTCCGGACCGTACGAATGGGCTACGCCGAGGCACTGCATGCCCGCGCGGTGCGCGGCCTCGATTCCACCGACAGAGTCTTCGACGGCCACACACTCGGAAACGGTTACCGCTCCGTGGCTCTGCTTCAGTCTTTGATGTGCCAGTAGAAACGGCTCCGGATGAGGTTTCCCATGCTCGACGTCTTCGGCGGCAACTATTGCGGCAAAGCAGGTCTCCAGGTGAGCCTGTTTCAAAATGTGTTGAATCTCGTCGAGCCGGGCGCCGGAAGCGATCGCCAGCGGATATCGTCCGGCTGCGGCCCGGACCGCTCCGGCGGCATCCGGGAACAATACGGACTTCTGATCTATCGCTTGATAGTAGTAACGGCTCTTGCGCTGTATCAACGCCTCCAGCTTTGCAGGCGTCAGCGTCTGCGCATTCCTGCCGAACAAGGCATTGAAACAATCACGATCGTTCAGGGGAAGGTAGGCGTCGAGATACTCTTCATCTGTGAAGCTGATGCCTTCTTCCTCAGCCACCTGCCGGAAGGCCCGCATGTGTATGGGATCGTCATCCGCGATCACGCCGTTGAAATCAAAGATGAGCGCGCGAATCATGAGCGTCGTAGGTTAACATGAACGCCATGCACGATGTGATCGTTATCGGCGGCGGAGTCATAGGCCTGGCGATCGCGCGCGAGTTGCGGTCGGATCGGTCAAGATCCGTGCTGGTCGTGGATCGTAGCGGAATTGGAGAAGGAACATCCTGGGCCGCGGCAGGCATGCTTTCGGCACTGAGCGAAGCCGATTCCGGCAGCTCATTTCTCGACCTCTGCATGGCCGGCCAGCGCATGTATCGAGGATTTGCCGAGGAACTGGTTCGGGAAACGGATATCGACTGCGGCTGCTCCACGAATGGATTGCTTCACCTTGCCTCGCCGGATGATTCGCCCGAGACGTTGCGAGACCGGTACGAAACGCAGCGGCGGTTCAGTCCCAACGTCGAGTTCCTGTATCCGGACGAACTTCGCCTGGTCGAGCCGCGCGTGACCGCCCTGGTACATGGAGCCCTCTTCTTTCCCGACGACCTTCAGGTAACGCCCCGCAGGCTCGTGAGGGCGCTCCACGAGTCATGCATCCGCCGCGGTGTCGAGATTCGCAGTGGCGCGCTTGTGACGGAGGTTTCAAAAGGAGTCGTTCGCATTGCCGCCGAAGAACTGCGGGCAAAGACCATCATCGTTGCTTCCGGCGTATGGACTTCGGAGTTGAAAGGGCTGGATCCCCCCGTGCCCGTGCGTCCGCGAAAGGGACAGATACTGTCCCTGAGCACTTCAGGCCAGCCCTTCCGGTGCATGATTCGTTGGAATAACGCTTATTTCGTGCCGCGCCCGGATGGCGACCTTGTTGTGGGAGCCACGTCTGAAGACGCAGGTTTTGATCGAAGCCTCACGCCCGCCGGTATCGGGACGCTGCTTTCAAAGGCACAGGCAATCTCGTCCCACGTGGGTTCGTTTCCCATCAAGGAAATGTGGTCCGGCCTGAGGCCCGGCACGCCGGATGGCCTGCCGATCATCGGCAGGTCCCGAATCCCCGGTGTGTTTTATGCCACCGGCCACTATCGAAACGGCATCCTGCTGGCTCCAATTACGGCCTCGATCATGGCTGCCCTGGTGAATGAGCGAACTCCGGAACTCCCGATCGAGCCGTACTCGCCGCTGCGGTTCTAGGCAGGACTGAGAGAATTCGCGCCGGGGAACTCCCGTATCTTTGATACGATATTGAGCATTGTATTTAGTCTTTATGCTTGGGGTATTAGTTTGGCCATTGTTCTTATTGTCCTGATGTTGGTCTCACCGTCGTTCGCCCAGGAGCCGGCCACGGGAGCCGAAAACCCTCTGGCGCAACTGAGAGCTGAAGTTCAGAAAGTTGTTGGGGACGCCAATCTCCCCTTTACCGAGGACCAGGAAAGGGCGATCACCCTGATGATGGAAGATCGCCGTAAGGCCTCCGAAGACCTGTTTGGCAACCTGATGGATTTCAGTTCAGGTCCCACGCGCGGCCAGGAGGCCGATCGTCTTCGCGATGCAATCCAGTGGATGCGCGCCGAATTTCTCAGCCGCCTGCAGGACTACCTGACTCCGGAGCAGCTTAGAATCTGGGGACGTCACCAGGAAACGGCGCTTGCCGCTTCGGCGCGAGAAACTTCCCTCCCTGCTCAGGCGGCTGCGCGGCGTCAGCAGAACCAGACGCAATTTGTCCGCATCAACAACAATCCCTTCACCGCCGAGGACAACCAGTACAGAAACCGCGGCGGCGGCAACTTCAACAATTTTGGCGGTGGCGGTGGCGGTGGCTTCGGTAACTTCAACAACAATAACAACAATCGCGGCAACTTTGGCGGGCAGGGCGGCGCCGAAGTCATTCAGCGCGGCGGAGCGGGAGCGTTTCACGGCAATGCCCAGGTCCTGCTGAAGGACGAATCCCTTAATGCGGGGCGCCGGTTTGCGAATAACAAGCCCCCCTATCAGGAACGTCAGATCAGCTTCGACGTCGGCGGGCCGGTCCTTCCGGGCCGGTTAACCAGCAGCGTCAACATGGCCATCAATCGGGCCGAAAACGTCGACACAATCCGCGCGACACTGCCCGACGGCATTTTCGCGCTCGGCATCACGCGGCCAAGTACGTTCAGAGGATTGGAGACGCGCCACACGCTGCAGTTGTCGGAAGGCCATTCGCTCAGCTTCAATGCAGGCAAGCGCTCCAACACCAACCGCAATCAGGGAGTCGGTGGATTCGTCATGCCCGACCGGGCGGCGAACAACAGCGGCGGGAATTGGAATATCGAAGTCAAACAGTTTTCCGCGCTCTCCGCTCAGAAAATTTTTGAAGCGCGTTTCAACTACAACACGAATCGTAACCAGACGGTCCCACTGACCG
The DNA here is from genome assembly GCA_945865815.1 of Candidatus Sulfopaludibacter sp. SbA3. Classification (GTDB taxonomy): domain Bacteria; phylum Acidobacteriota; class Terriglobia; order 20CM-2-55-15; family 20CM-2-55-15; genus CAMBFR01. The sequence goes on along the minus strand of CAMBFR010000003.1, from coordinate 72,695 downwards.
AAGGCCTTCGGATCAACGTGACCGACAGCTTCTCATCCGGTGGCGCGCAGAACCGAAGCGAGAACCGCAACAAGAACTACGAGTTCTCGAATCTCTACACGCAGCTTGGAGAGAAGCTGACCATCAAGACCGGCATGGAAGGCGGATATCGAAAGCTTAATCAGCTTCAGGAAACGAATTTCACCGGACAGTTTACGTTTTCCAGCCTGGAATCCTACCTGGCAGGCACTCCGCTCAACTTCCGGGTAAATCGCGGCAATCCCCTGATGGAACTCGGCCAATGGGATCTTGGCTTCTTCTTTCAGAACGATCTGAAGCTGACCTCACGCTTTACTCTGATGTCGGGCGTTCGTTACGAAGTCCAGACGAACATAAGCGACCATAACAACATCGATCCCCGGATCGGGATTGCGTATGCCATAGGACGCGCCACTGTCCTTCGCGCCGGCGCGGGCGTGTTTCACCAGCGGATTGGCCACTTTCAAATCGCCGACCACCTCAAACAGAGCCCGGACCGGGATTATCCGCAATACGAAATCATTATCGACAACCCCTCTTATCCGGATCCGTTCATATCGGGAACGATTCGAAATAGACCATCGGTAAAGGTGATCGACCCGGGTTTTAAGTCGCCATACGAGTCCGTAGCGATGTTCTCGTACGAGAGGACGTTCCTGAACAACCTGTTCGTCAGCGCCAGCTACGATTTCAGCCGGGAGCTTCACCGGTTCAGATTCAGGAATCTCAATGCGCCGCTGGACCTCACGTCGCCGGTTCCGGCTTCGTGCAAGCCGGGACAGTCAAGCGACGTCTGTGTGCGGCCCCAGCCCGATCGCGGCAACATTATCAATATGGAATCGACGGGATCGGAAACGTTCCATTCGTTGCGGCTCAACTTCCGCCAGCGATTCAGCATCTTCAACTTGTCGGGGAACTACACCACGACCGTGAACCGGACCGATACCATACAGAACCCGAGCAACAACAACAGCAACGTCAGCCAGTTTGGCTTCGCGGCCGATGGCCTGCCGTCCGACAGCTACAACCTGCGCGCGGACTGGGCTAACGGCGCGCAGCCGGTCCATCAGTTGAATACCACGGCAAACGCGCGCCTGCCGCTGGGATTGTTCCTCACCGGAACCATGAACTTCGCCAGCAGCCGCAAATACACGATCACGACAGGCAAGGACGACAACCAGGACACTTCCGTCAACGACCGGCCGTCCGGCGGAAAGAGAAACAACACGCCGACCCCGAATTCCCTGAACTTCAATTTCAACATATCGAAGGCATTCTTCTTCGGGAGCGGACAAGGCAACAGCGGCTCGCAAACGAATGTGAACGTCTTCATCAACATGACCAATGCGTTCAACAGGCCGAACTATGGCGTCCCCTCCGGCGTCATGACGTCTTCGAACTTCGGCAGATCGACCAACGCCGGCGATCCCAGGGAAATCGAAGCCGGTCTGCGCTTTCAGTTCTGATTGCCCGGCCACAGGAGCTGACTCTTCATATCCCCGCTGCCCTGGTGGACGAGCGAACTCCGGAACTGCCGACCGCCCCTTACTCGCCTCTGCGGTTTCAGGGAATCCGTTTGGAATAATCCACAGGAAGTTGTGGATTATTCTGCATAATCCACATCGATATGTTGCCGCCCAATTCGGAGTCTGTCCCCAAAATCTCCAATTTGTCCCCAAAATCTCCAATTAGCGGGATCTCACTTGCTGGATGATCTGCCGAAACCGTGAAGATCCTGTTCGACCACAATCTACCCCGCAGGCTTCGCACTCAGTTGCCAGGGCATGAAATTCACACCGCGAAAGAGATGAACTGGGAACGGTGCTCCCATGACCGCCGCGGCTGCCGTTGGCTTTGAAGCCATCGTGACGATTGCGACAGAACCGCACTCGCGAGGAACTGCCTCGTTGCGGCAGGACTTGACCGTCCGTTTGGCATGGCATAAATTCAAACTATGGCGATTTCACTAACACCAGAAGACAAGAAGCTAATTCAAAAGCGCATGAAAACCGGCTCATTCAAGAGCGTTGAGGAAGTCATCCATGACGCCCTTGCTTCACAAGATTCCGAGGCGGAATGGCTTGCCGCCAACAAGGTTGCGATTAACGAGAAGATCGCCCGTGGCGTCGCCCAACTGGACCGTGGCGAAGGTGTTTCAGGTGACGTCGCTCACGCGCGCCTCCAGCGCCGCAAAGCGGACTGGCAGGCCGGGCACAAGCGCGGATGAACAGTTTCATTCTCTCGCCAGAGGCCGAAGATGACATCTTCGAGATTTGGAGTTACCTGGCGAATGAAGTGAATGTCGAGTTCGCGGACCAGGTTGAATCCAAGTTATTCGATGACTTCGCGCTCCTCTCAAAAAGTCCCGGCTTGGGTCACAAGCGACAAGACCTGACCAGCATTCCTGTACTGTTTTATCGAGCGTTTCCATACCCGTACCTGATCATCTACCGGTTAAAGACTCCGCTGGAAATCGTTGCCTTACTGCACGCCAAGCGCAACGTGAAGAATATTCTCAAGAATCGGGAAATTGGTTAACAGCCGAAGCAAGCCTTTCCAGTTCCTTCTCCTGTCTTTCAATCGTCTGATCCTCGGTGCTTCGGCTCGACAAGCCGGGCCAAACCTGACCCGATTTGGACTGATTCGCCGCCCTTGTATGCCCTCCAATGAAGAGTTCACGCGGAAAACGCCGTGTGATGGGGCGGTCGGGGTTCAGGAAGCAGAGGTTAAACACGCAAGCGGACGACAGGGTCGAATGGTTTCCCCGAGATCGTACCTGCGCAAAATGGCGGTGACACTCCAAGACTGGAGATGATATGACAAGTCGGGAGTCGTATTCTCATCCTGCAAGGAGCCAAGCATGCCCAAAGCGTGGACTCGCGAAGAATTGATCATCGTCCTCAATCTCTACTGCGGACTTCCGTTCGGCCAACTGCACAAAGGGAACCCGGTGATCATCGAGATTGCAGGGAAGCTCGACCGAACCCCGAGTAGCGTCGCAATGAAGCTCGTAAACTTCGCGTCGCTTGATCCGTTCCACATCGCGAGAGGGGTGAAGGGACTATCCGGTGTGAGTGCCGCCGATCGGAAAATTTGGAAGGAGTTTCGCGAAGACGGGAGTGAAGTGGCACTGGAGGGCGAACGGATTATCCGCAACTTGGCCAGAAACCTTCCCGTTACCGGAAAGGACTACGTTGAAGAATATGAAGACGCGGAACAGTTTTTCGAAGGCGCCGAGACCGAAGGTACTCGTTTAGGTTCAGTACGTTTGCTCCAGAGTTTCTTCAGGAGAACGGTTCTTGCGTCATACGAATCCAAGTGTTGCATTACCGGCAATCCGGTTCGAGCCTTACTTGTCGCAAGCCACATTCTTCCATGGAAGAGTTTTCCAGCGCATCGCGTCAACCCTGCCAATGGTTTGTGTTTGGTGGCGCATTTCGACCGGGCGTTTGACCGAGGTCTCATCGCATTCGATGCCAATGGACGCCTTCTACTCAGTTCAATCCTGAAAGAGTACCTGCCGAATACCGCGCTGCAGCAGGAGTTCTTCGATCGAGAGGGCCGGTCATTAATCCTGCCTAGCCGGTTCCAGCCCGATGTTTCCTTTTTAGAGCATCACCGGAAGAACGTATTCGTAGGCTCGAAGCGCGCGATTGGATGATTCATTCCGCCGATTTCAACTCAATCAACTCCTGACGGATCCATTCCCAATGGGCGATCTGATCATCGATATCTGACGTCAAAAGGTAGTCTCGCTCCGACTCGTCGAGCGTGCGAAGCAATCCGAGACGATCTTCGATGGACGATTCCAGAAGTGATGCGACCTTTTGAAATCGTTCCTTATCGGAGAGCTGGGCGTATTTACTTTGATGCTCTCGTCCGCGACGATATTCCTCAGACCAATTCTGCCGACGATTCCAGTCTGCTAGCTCTGGATCAAACAGAGTGGGAGATGTTTCTCTAGCGGTGGCAATAGAGCACAAGCGAAAATAGACGTTATCGTAGTAGATACTGCCTTCGACGATCTGCATGGCACGGAGTTGGCCAGACCTCCATTCAATGAATTCTATAGTCTGCGGCGCGAAGATGATTTTTCCATTGATAGCGAACGTGGGGCCATCTTTGGTTGCTACTTCGGGGTCACTCCCCGGATGATCGTAGCCCTGAAGCAAGTGAACATAGACCGACGCCCTTTGGTTCATGAAATTTCCTCCAATTGTGGGCCGGTCGCTCCTATGAGTGTACTTCCGGAAGAGACAGGTCAGGACCCGATTCGCATCACCAACTAGTCAATGGAAAACAACGGACCGAGGCGGGCGCGCTGATCGTCGAGACGAAGAAACTTGGGTTGTAACTCGGAGACCGTGCATGTTTGGCACTGGGCATTATGCAGGGCAAGACTGTCGTGACCCGATCCGGATCGCGCGGGGTTTACTAGGTTGCTGTTCGGTATTAGGAAAAAAGCGCGGTAACCGGGATGTCGATCTCAGGTAAAACTTCGGAGCGCAGGACGTCGGCGATCTTGTAGACCGCCGTTTTCCCCATTTCAAAGGATCGCACTTCCACTTCTTTCGCTTCGATATCGACGAGCCACATCTCTCGAATGCCCATCGCGCGATACGTGTCGGATTTGGTTGTGCGATCGTAGACCGCCGTGTTCGGAGAGAGGATCTCCACGACGATGTCGGCCCGGGTTCGGTGTTTCGGTTTCATCTCGCGTTTGAGCTCATCCGAGATGTACATGAGATCTGGCTCAAGACATGTGCTGTCATCAATCCAGAGAACGGCCCGTGGAGCGTAGATTCTGCCCCGATAATCGCACCGGTCAATCGCTCTTTGGAGTTCCTTGTTCAGGTTTCCCCAAACATCATCGTGAATTTCTCCGGGTGGAGGCGACATGTAGAGCACTCCCTTGATCAACTCCAGCTTGGAGCGATCCGCCGGATCGGGCAGATCCCAGAATTCCTGGAGCGTGTAGGTTTTGACCAAGGGCTCTTTTGACATCGCGTTAATTCCTGCCAAGCGACGCGCGGATATCCGCGACCGACGTGAGCCGATCGGGGTTCAGGCTGTGAATGGACATGATCCGGTCGATATCGAGCTTCAGCCGCTCGAGGTTCTCCATGAACACGATGGTGCCGACCACCGGAGGATTCGGCACCGGGTTGTTCGCCGGAGGCAGATTGAACATGTCGGCATACACCAGGATCTTCTCCTTCGGAAGGTACCCGATGACCAACCCGTCGGCATGCGGCAGCCCCTTGATCACGTGCACCTCCAGCGTGCGTGTGGCGTCCTGGAAGACGCGTTTGTCTCCCGCGAAACCTTCAATCACCGGCTTCTTGCCGGACCTCGAAAGAGAATCCGGGGCGAGCGTCCGAGGCGCGGACAGCGCGTTCATCAGGAACGCCCGGTTCACCGCGGGCGTCACGAGGGTGATGCCTTCGGCGACGGCCCCCGGCAGGCCGCTCGTGTGATCGAAGTGGTGGTGGGAGATGACACCGTACCGGATCGGCTTGTTTGGAATGACCCGCCTGGTCTCGGCAATGACCGCCTGGGCGCGCGCTTCGTTCTGTGGTCCCGGTTCAAAGAGCACGATGTGGTCCGCGAACTCGATCGCAAGACTGTTATACGCGCCGTTGATCCGGAAGACGCCGTCGGCAAGCTTCTCCGAAGCGGGTGTCTGCGCCTGCTGGGCGGGCGCTCCGCCTGCGCCGCCGACGCCGCGAGGGCCGGGGGCCGGAGGCGTCAGCAACTGCTGGAGGTTCGCCGGATTCGCGTGCGCGCCCAGAATGTAGGCGCTGAATGTCGGCCAGCCGCCCCGCTTCTGAACCATTTGCGCCGGAAATTTCAGGCCGTTGGCGCCATCCCGGTACTGCGTGTACTCGGCCTCGACGAGCATGTCGCCGAAGATCGGGTTTTCCAGCCACGTCTGAACCTTCTCAACCAGGTTCTGGTTATTGATGTATCCGACGACCCGGTAGGGCTGTCCGCCCGGCGATCTCACGGGAGAGTTGAACGTGGCGACCTGGTAGCGCTTGCCGTCGACGGTCTGCGCGCGCACCGTGGCGTTGTTTGCCGCGGCGCCCTTGAGAAATCCCCACGGCGTGATCCAGATCTCGAGCTGCTGCGCCCACGCCGTATTCTGCGGCGTGATGTTCTGCTGGCCGGCGCCCTGCGCGGCCGGCCCGCCCGTCACCGGCACGGCGAACGTCACCCAGGTAGCCCGGGACGCCGGCTGTGCGAAATCGATCGCGCGCACATAGTCGTTCGCGGCGCCCATGGGCCACGGCTGGTTGGCATTGTTGTTCTGCCCCAGATTGCCGTTCTGCGCGACGCCGTAGTAGTGAATCGAATTGAGCCCTTCGATACCCATCGCCTTTGAGGCATTGCTGATTACTGTCTTCGCGTCCTGTGCGGCGGCTGTCTGTGACAGCACGCCGGCCAGCACCAGGACCAAAATCCATGTTTTCTTCATCGTGACCTCCCGATTGTCTTTCCGGCGCCGAATTATGTCACCGATCGGCGCTGAATGTACCCGCAGGGCTGTCATGGGCCGGGTTACGGGTTATAATCTCAACCGTCATGAGCGATCTGAACACCATCCGCGGGAAGGTTGACCGCAAAGAGCGGTTGAGTTTTGAAGACGGTGTGAAGCTCTTCCGGTCGAACGACATCGTTGAAGTCGGGCGTATTGCGAATCGGCTGCGTGAGCGGATCAACGGCAACAATGCCTACTACAACGTTAACCGGCACATCAATTACACCAATGTCTGCGTCATCGACTGCCAACTCTGCCAGGGAGCCTATGCTCGAAAACCCGGCGAGGACGGCGGCTATACGATGCAGCTGGACCAGGTGTTCCGCTTTGCCGAGCAGGAATACACCGATTCGCTCACCGAGTTTCACATCGTTGGCGGCCTGAACCCCGCGCTGCCGTACCAGTACTACCTGGATCTGTTGCGCGGCCTCAGGGAACGGTTTCCGCTGGTTCACCTCAAAGCCTTCACGATGGTCGAGTTCGATTTCTTCGTGAAGATCGCAAGGCAACCCCTCGAATCCATCATCGCGGACTTGAAGGAAGCGGGCCTTGGCAGTTGCCCGGGCGGCGGCGCCGAGATTTTTGCCGAGCGGGCCCGGCCGCTGATTGCCGGACACAAGATTTCCGGCGCGCGCTGGCTGGAAGTGGCGCGAGCCGTACACAAGGCCGGAATCCGGACGAACGCGACAATGCTTTATGGCCACATCGAAACGCTGGAAGAGCGCGTCGACCACCTCATCCGGCTTCGAGAGCTGCAGGACGAGACCGGCGGTTTCAATTGCTTCATCCCGCTTGCGTTTCATCCGGAGCATACCGTTTACGCGCACTTGCCGACTACAACCGGCATGGATGACCTCAAGACAATCGCCGTTTCACGATTGATGCTCGACAACTTTCCGCACATCAAAGCCTACTGGGTCACGCTTACGCCATCGCTTGCCCAGGTTGCCCTCCGCTTCGGCGCCGACGACCTCGACGGCACCATCATTGAAGAGCGGATCATTCATGGCGCCGGCACGCCGACCGGCCTCGGCATGACCCGGCCGCAGATCGAGAAACTGATTCGTGATGCGGGACGCACGCCCATAGAGCGCGACACGCTATACACGCCGGTTCAGCGAGTATCCCAGCTTGTTTAATCCCCGTTTGATGGCTCTTGCCAGGAGCCTTGTTCCCTCAGCCCTTTATCGCAGGCTCGACCCGTTCGAAGCCTCGATTCACGATTTCGTCAGCGGCATTGCCGCCGGGGTTCCATCCCAAGCCCGCGTCCTGGACGCCGGCGCCGGCGAATGCCGGTTCAAGCCCCTGTTCGCGCATGCGAAATATCTGGGCGTGGATTTCGCGCAGGGCGATCCCCGGTGGAATTATTCGACGCTCGATGTCATTGCGCGCCTCGAAGAATTGCCTTTTCCGGACTACTCATTTGAACGGGTGATTTCGATCGTGGTTCTCGAGCACACGCCCGAGCCCGCGAAGGTGATCCAGGAGTGCCGGCGCGTGCTCAAGCCCGGCGGGATGCTGCACATGGTGGTGCCGCACATGTGGGAAGAGCATCAGCGGCCGCACGACTTTTTCCGTTTTACATCGAGCGGCATCCGGCATCTGTTGCAGTCTTCCGGATTCCGCGTGAAGCGGATTGAGCCTGTGGGCGGCTTCTTCTGGCAGCTGGGCCGGCGGCTGATGGGGGTATTGGCGTTCACGCAGCAGGGGTGGCGCTGGGTGTTTTTCCCCGTCCTTGCGCCTGTTTTCGGCTTCCTGCTCCCGCTATGCTGCTATTATCTCGATTTCATCGACACGGATCGTGCGTATACATTGGGCTTCATCTGCGAGGGTTCGAAGGAATGACCGGTAATTTAGGCAATCGTTTGAAAATCGCCGCCGACTACTTCCGGCATGAAACCGTGCTTCACGGCGGTCCGGTCGAGATCACTCTCGAGAGCACCGCGAAGTGCAACCTCTATTGCCCGATGTGTCCGCGCCACATCTATACGTTCGACAACGAGAACATGGACCTGGATCTTTACAAGAAGATCATCCAGGACTGCAGGGAATACGTCGAATTCGTGTGGCCCTACGGCATCGGCGAGCCGATGATCCATCCCAATATTTTCGAGATGATCCGGATTTCACGCGACGCGGGAATCCGCACCGGCATGTCGACAAACGCAACGCTGCTCGATGAGAAGCGCGCCGATCAACTGCTGGAATGCGGCCTGGACTATGTGATCCTCGCTTTTGACGGAGCGACCAAGGAGACTTACGAGAGGTACCGCACCGGCGCCGTATTCGAGAAGACACGCGGGAATATCCTCGGCTTCCTGGATAAGAAACTCGATCGAAAATCGAAAATGTATGTGGTTCTCCAGATGGTTCTCCTGAAGGACAACATCAGCGAGACCGAAGCGTACAAGCAACTCTGGTCGATTCCAGGCGTCGATGAGATCCGATTCAAGCGCGACGAGATCCAGATCGACGGATCAAAGATTCCCGGCGAGGAGTTCAGGAAGCAGCGCCACAATCCCTGCCACTTGCTGTGGCGCGGCCCGCTCTACGTCCGCTACGACGGGCAGGCGTATCCCTGTTGCTACATGTACGACGAGCCGCCAATCGGCAATCTCAAGACGCAGACCGTAATGGAAGTTTGGAATTCAGAGGAAATGGTGAAGCTTCGCGAGGCGCACATCACGGGCGACCTCAGCGCATATCCGCTGTGCCAGACCTGCCAGGCTGCCCGCCCGAGCCTGCCTGCATTTTATGGAAGCCTCGCGCTGAACAGCCTGGCTGTTCGTAAGGCTGTTCCCGCCGTAGAAAAGCTTGCCCGCCTGTACAACATCGGAATTTTTGAGAGAAACGGGCGTTAAGCCACAGGGAGAGGCTGATGCATCGAATCCGCTTATCGTGGACCGTAGTTGCAGTTCTCGGTTTCGGGACGTTCTTTTCCTCGTCACTTCAGGCGAGGCCGGGTCAGGCCGCGCCTGCGCGCGAGACGTATGCCGACCTTCCGGGTGTACGGATCTGGTACACAGACACTGGCGGCGGAGGAGTGCCCGTGGTACTTATGCACGCGGCAACGGGCAGCAGCCGCGTCTGGGAGTACCAGACTCCGGCATTCGCGGGGGCAGGCTATCGCGTCATTGCCTATGACCGGCGGGGGTGGGGCCGATCTGTGATCGACCCGGCGGGCGGGCAGCCCGGAACCGCCGCGGACGACCTTCGCGCTTTGATGGACCATTTGGGCATTGATCGTTTCCACCTGGTAGGAACGGCAGCCGGCGGAATTGCATCCCTGGACTTCGCCCTCTCGTTCCCTCAGAGGTTGCGAAGCCTGGTTGTCGCCAATAGCATCGGCGGGGTGCAGGACGAAGAGTATCTTGAACTGGGGCGGAGAATCCGGCCTCCACAGTTCGCGGCGTTGCCCCCGGAACTGCGCGAGCTGGGGCCTTCATACCGGGTGGCGAATCCGGAAGGCACACTGCGATGGGTGGAGTTGGAGCGCATCAGCCGGCCGGAAGGACCACTCGCGCCCGCACAGACGATGCGGAACCTGATCACCTTCGCCCGGCTGGAGACGCTGAGAATACCTACCCTTCTGCTCACGGGCGGGGCCGACATGTACGCACCGCCTCCCGTGCTGCGGCTCTTCGCAGCTCGTATTCGGGACTCCGAATCCGAGATCGTGCCGGAAGTCGGCCACTCCGCATATTGGGAACAGCCGGAGATCTTCAATCGCGCCGTAATTGAGTTTATCCGCAAGCATTGAGATCCGGGCTGCTGATGCGGCTCTCACCAGCAAACAAGATTGAAATTCAGGAATTCGAGAATGGTTTTGAAGTCGTGATCGTTGCGCGTGATGAGCACGGCGCCGATCCGGCGCGCGCCCAGAGCGATGAGGATGTCGAAGTGGATGTCTCTGGTCTTATGGGCATCGTAATGTCTGGCCGCGGTAATTCGACTGACGAGTCGTCCTGACTCTGACCATTCCCCCTCAGTCGGTGTAATGACGCGAAGGTTCCTTTCCAAATCGAGTACAAACTTCGTCATCTCCCGGGACCGGGCGCCTCTGGACAATTCCGCCAAGACGACGGCGCTACAGCGAACTACAAACGGAAGATCCATGATCTCCTGCTTGAAACGCCCAGTTCTGAGGTTGTCGATGTAGATGGATGTATCGAGGATTGCGAAACTAGCTCCGCTCAAAGTCGCCCGGCCTTGCCTTTCCGCTGTATTTCTTGATGAGTTTCCGATGTTTTTCAGCTTCGACGACCGCTTCAAGTGACAACTCGATCGTCTGAGTTCTCGTCTTTGCTCCCAGAGCCTTTTGGGCTCTCCTCACAAGCCGGTCGTTAAGGCGTAACGAGGTCAATTCTTTCGCCATAATCGGCTGCCTCCATTTCTGCGTATATACACATTATCATTTTCGTAATACGCAGGCAATTACCTCTGGTCGAGAGTATCCCCCTGGGATCAGGCCGGGTAGATTTTCCAGGGCGCCCTCGCGATTCTCCATTGGATTTGCGGAGGTTAAGAAAACTTTATCTCCACCTGCATGAACGCCATCCCTTCGGGCACAACCGCCAGCGAAATGAAATTACCGGCGAGAAATGTCCGCACATCGTCAACCGCTTCATGATCGATGTGGTCGATCCGGAGCGTGACTCGCGTGATTCGGCCATCGGACACAATTTCGCATTCATCGGCGTGCACGCGCTTGATCAGGTAGTGGAGCTTTTCGGCCAGGGTGGAGTGTGAGAGATCGGGTTTCACCTTCGCCACGGTTTCGAGGGGAAGCCAGCAGCGTTTGTCGCCCGAGTAGAGAACCTTGAGATTGCTTCGCTTGATCTCGATGACCAGCCCCAGTTCCTGGGGAAGCTGGAGCTGGTCACGATAGTACTTCGACCGGCAATAGACGAAATCGCCGACGTGGATCGAATCCGGTTTCTTCACCCTTGCTTCGCGGGTATTGCGCAAACGAACTCGGGAATGGATTCCAGATCAATATGAGGGTCCGAACCGCACGCCGAGCACGCCGGGTCGCGCCGGAACTTGACCTGGCGGAACGACATTTCGAGCGCGTCATAGATCAGCAACCGTCCCGACAGCGAGGTTCCCGCGGTCAGCAAGAGCTTTACGGTTTCCGTCGCCTGGATCAGGCCGACTACTCCGGGAAGGACTCCGAGCACTCCCGCCTCGTCGCAGCTTGGCGCAAGCTCCGGCGGCGTTGCTTCGGGATAGAGGCACCGGAAGCAGGGTCCTTCGTGGGGAATGAATGTGGATGCCTGGCCGTCAAACCTGAAAATGCTGCCGTATGCGACCGGCTTCTTGAGCATCACCGCCGCGTCATTGACAAGGTAGGCGGTCGAAAAATTATCGGAACCGCTGACGATCACGTCGTAGTCGTTGAAAATATCGAGAACGTTCGATGCATCCAGCCGCAGGTTGTAGGTCCGCACCTTCACGTTCGGGTTGACTTCGAAAAGAGTCCGCCGCGCGGAATCGACCTTCGGCATTCCGATTGAAGAGGTCCAATGAAGGATCTGCCTCTGGAGATTCGATTCGTCCACGACGTCATTGTCGATCAAACCGATTGTGCCTACGCCGGAAGCCGCCAGATAGACGCCGGCCGGCGAGCCCAGTCCGCCTGCGCCAACCAGCAGCACTTTGCTCCGGAGCAGCTTTAATTGTCCCTTTTCGCCAACCTCGGGGACGCGAAGATGGCGGCTGTACCGGGCCATCTGATCGCTGCCGATCTTTTCCGGAACGACAACGGGCAGGCCGCTGTCTTTCCAGGCGCCAAACCCACCGGCCATGGAGACAACATTCTTATATCCGAGGTCCTGGAGCGTCTTGGCCGCGAACGCGGACCGAGTGCCGCCGGCGCAATAAACGACAATCTTCTGGTCCCGATCAGTCAAAAGTTTGTCAGCCTTTACTTCGAGGAAGCCGCGGGGAAGAAAGATCGCCTGATGCAGGTGGCCCTGGTCCCACTCGTCCTTCTCGCGGACGTCCAGCAGGGTAAAGCCATTGTCAATATTGAACTTATCCTTTACATCCTGGACGGACACCTCACGAATTTGCTTCTTTACCTGACTCAACATGTCTCTGAAGTCTGTACTCATATACGCCCTTACTCGATTGATTTGGTGATCTCGAATTTACACTATCCATTTCATCAAGGGAAGGCCCCTCAAGGGGAGGCATTTGGAAATTGGACGAATCCTGCATCTCAAATCCGAAATCCGAAACCTTCAATTGGACTGGCGATCCTCCCAACGGTCCAATCTGATATTTCGGGATTTCGGATCTGAGATGCAGGATTCGTCCAATTTCCAAGTCTCCTGACACACCGCCCGACTCACCACCAGGCGTCTCCCCTTTGACGCAGATCATCGAGAACGCGCTGCATTTTCTGGTGGATGTCGCGAAGGTTCTCTTCGGAGGCGCCGGAAGGAACCCATATCGGTGGCGCCTGCAGAACAACCGCGGGGGTGAAGGGGACTGGAATCTGGAACTCGTCCCACGAATTGAGCTGGATCTTGTGCTTCATTGAAATATGAAAACAGAAGATAGCGGCCCCGGTTTTCAGCGCCAGCAGGACGGGCCCCTGTTTGGCGACGTAGCGGGGGCCGCGCGGGCCATCGATTGTAAATGCGGCATCGCGGCCGCGCCGGATTTCCCGCGCCATCTGCGCCAGAGCCCGGAATCCGCCGCGTGAACTGGATCCCCGGGCGGCGCCGTATCCGAAACGCTGAATGCACTGCGCGATGGCTTCACCGTCGACGTTCATGCTGGTCATCACCACGATCTGCCGGTGGCGCCAATAGTATGTTGCAGGGAAGATCCGGCCGTGCCAGAACGTGAAAATCGCGCGATTCCCGGATTTGTAAATATCGTCGAGGTGGGAGTCGCCGGCGGTCTGCCATCGGATGGTCCGCCCGACGAGGGCAATCACGAAGTATCCAAGCCACGCGATCAGGCCGGCCTTGATCCGCTGACGGCGGGTTAGTTTTCGGGTCTCGGCATCAGTCGCGGCATTAGCTTGCATCAAGAAGCTTGGCCATTTCTTCGCGGCTCATTCGCTTCCGAATACCAGTGCCGTTGAGGACCCAGAATCGAGTGGCTTCGGCAATGATGTGTTCCGGGTACGGGAATCCCTTCGAGTTGCCGACCTCGATCTCGTAGCCCTTCTCCAGCATCTGCCCGTTCAGAATCATGACACTGCCGAACAGCGGCGCGTCAATAGTAACGAGCGTGTGAGTGCGGTCCGAAAAAATGCGGAGCCTGTCGATCGTAATCGTGGCGGTTTCGATCAAGGGCATCTCCTTCTTTCTGAACAAGTCGGAGAATATAAAACAAATTTCCGGGCGGATCTAACCTTTCTTTTGCGGAGAATGTCTAACCCGGCCTGTTGGCAACCGACGTGCACTGAACACAGAGAGAATTGAGGAGGTTTAGCATGATCTGCCCAGGATGTGAAAGTTCGAATGAGATGGCGTATTCCGTTCTATCGAACGGATTGATCTGTCTTGAGCCAGGCTGCGGGTTTGAACTCGAAATGGACGGCTGCGAGGCGCTGGAAATTCTGGAACCGGCCGAAGCACTGGTGGCCTGCGCGTAATTTGTCCTGCCGAAGTTCCCCCGCCGTGCCTTGCGCGGTTCGCGTTTCCGCGCGCTGCTAGAATAGTATTCGTGAAATTGCTTCTCTTTGATGTGGATCAGACGCTCATCAACACCGGCGGCGCAGGTGTGCGCGCTCTCGATCGTGCCTTCAGGAAAATCCTTTCCGTCGATAACGCGATGGAGGGAGTCCCGCGGCATGGCCGAACCGACACGAGCATCGTACGTCACGCCCTGACTGCCCGGGTTGGTGAAGATGCCGCAACTCCGGACGTGCTTGAAACGATCATCGAGGCCTATCTCTCGTTCCTGCGCGAAGAAGTAGAGCTGTCGGAAACCTATCGGGTCCTGCCTGGAATCGTGGAAATTCTCCGCGAATTGAGCGGCCGCGCGGACGCAATGGTTGGGCTAGCCACCGGCAACGTGGAAATGGGCGCCCGCATCAAGCTGGACCGGGGCGGACTGAATAGCTATTTTGCCTTTGGCGGCTTTGGTTCGGATTCGGAGAAGCGCCCGGAGCTGGTCCGCCGCGCCGCCGATCGTGCCTGCCGAAGTTTCGGCAGTGACATCGATCCGCAGGACATTTTCGTCATCGGCGATACGCCTCTCGATATCGAAGCCGCGCTCGATGCCGGCTTCAGGGCCGTCGGCGTTGCCACCGGCGACTACAACGTCGATGAGCTTCGCGAGTCCGGCGCCGAATGTGCGATTTCGGATTTCGCCGAAGGGCGCTACCTCTTCTCCGCCTTCATTGAATAGATGTCAATCCGCTCGGTCGGGCGCTCATTCTCGTTGGGCACGGCCGTGATTTTCTCGACAACATCCATGCCTTCCACGACGCGGCCGAAGACGGTATAGATTCCGTCCAGCGCGGGCTGATTCGACAGCACGATAAAAAATGACGTCAGCCCGCTGTCGATCGCTTCGCCGCGCGCCATCGAAATGATTCCGGCAACGTGTTTCACATCGTTGATTTCCGCCCGGATGTTCACAACGTACTTTTGCGCAACCTGAGGGACGGGCTCCGTGCGGGTGTTCAGGTCGCCGGCCTGGATCACAAATCCCGGAGCGACTCGATGGAACGCCGTCTTGTCGTACACGCCGAGCGAGGTCAGCCTCAGGAAGTGCCGCACATGGTCCGGGGCCTTATCGGGCAGCATTTCGAGCACGATGTTCCCCTTCGAGGTCTCCATCACAACTCTATGCTGGCGGAGTTCATCAATCGTTTCTGTCGTGAATGGCGGTGGAGCGGGTCTTGGAATCGGCCGTATCGTGACGCTCTTCAGGTCCACGCGTTCCCGCGCAATCTGGTTGTCGTCTGCGGGCGTGGTCGAGATCTTGTCGACGACTTCAATTCCTTCGACGACTTTTCCAAAAGCCGTGAACTGCCGGGTGAATTGCAGTTGGTCCGTGACGCAGATAAAGAATTGCGTTCCCGCGCTATCGGGTTCGCCGGGCAGTATCGTTGCGACGAGCGTGCCCTGGGCAAACGGCACATCGCTGAGTTCGGGTTTCAGTCCCAGGTTGAATCCGCCGGTTCCGTATTTGGCGCGGGCATTCATGTCACGGGTTTCCGGATCGCCGCCCTGAACAATGCCGTGGCCGACCATGCTGTGAAACGATGTTCCGTTATAGAAACCCTGCCGCGCGCGCTCGATAAACCTGGCGACGTGATTGGGCGCCTGGTCCGGATAGAACTCGACGATGAATGTTCCGGCCGACGTGTCGAACACCGCCTGCAGCTGTTTGGGATCTTCCTGCGGAACCAGAAAAAGCACCAGAAAGAGAAGTGATTTCATAGGCCGCCCCTCATTTACTTTATGGCTGCGCCCTATCGGGCTGGCATTCGCAGCCGCTCATGATCTGATCTTCGAGTCTCATTTTTAATTGCCGAGCTCGCTGCATGTTACTCTCCAGCCGTTCCTTCTTCCTCTTTTCCGCTTCGGCCTTTCTCAACAACTCCCGTTCCTCGAACTCGACAATCGATTCCATGGCCGCCACCAGTTGCCTGTCATACAGGGCCAGCGCGCGAGTGTAATCTTCGATGGCGTCGGAGGTCTGGCGCCGCTGCGACCGGATGGCCGCGCGCGAAAAATAGGCGTCGGCATGGTTTCGGTTTCGACGAAGGATGTTCTCGAACTGGTCGAGCGCAAGATCCATTTTCCCCTGCCGGAACAGCACGGTGCCCAGGGCATATACGGCGTCTGGGAAGTTCAGGACGTATTTCAGGGATTCCTCGTACTGCTCCCGCGCTTTTTCGAGATTGCCCCTGGCAAGCCAGACATTGCCACGGTAGTAATACGCCTCGTAGCTGGCGGGGTTGATCGCGATGGCAGTGTTGAACGCTCTTTCCGCCCTGTCGAGCCCAGCAGTCCCGGAAAGCCCATCAGGGCTGTTGCTCTGAAGATAGCTGAGGCCCAGCCGGAGGTGCGCGACTTCATATCCCGGATTTTGCTCGACCGCCGCAACGTACTGCTCCCGTGCCAGGTCGTGTTCTTCGAGTCCGAAGTAGTAGTCTCCGAGAAGGATGCGTCCTTCCAGGAATTCCGGGCCGAGTTCGACGGCGCGCTTATACAGGTGGGTGACGTCCTGTTCTTCGTCCAGCGCGGATATTGCCTGTGCCAGGCCGATGTACGAACGGAAATGCCGGGGACTCCGTTCGAGCGCCCGCTCGAACGCCGACCGCGCTGCCGGATACTCGCCCTTCACAAGGAAATAATTTCCGAGCTCGTATTGAATCAATGCGAGATCGGGCTTTAGCTCGGCGGCCTTCAGGATGGAATTCTCCTGCCGGTTCGTCGTGGGATTGAGCTTCCAGCGGATGAACCAGTTCAGCGGCTCATCCGGCTCCAGAAGAATTGCCTGATTAATCTTGTTCAGGACCGTGCGGTCGCGGACCGGGCCGAAATCATCCAGCGACCGAAACACCTCCAGGCGCAGCGCGAATGCGCTTTCGGGAGCGCACAGCGGATCGGCCGCCCGTTCCCAGGCCGGACGAAATTCTTCGTAGTTCAGTTTCTGTTCCAGGGCCAGAAAGAGGTTCGATTCCGCGTACATGAGCTTGTAGCCGCAGTTGCCGGGTTGAAGCTCGATGGCGCGGCCAAAATGCTGAATGGCCCGCCCGTAGCCTTGCGGCGTGAATTCGTGAAGCGCCCGAAGGCCCTGCTCCTGCTGAACAATGTCTTCGGGTATGGGAGGTGGTGGAGGTTGAACGGCCACGGGTTGGGGCTTCGCGCATGCGCCAAGCGCCAGGCAGAGTACGAGCAAACCCAGGCTCAGCAGATCCGATCCTCGCCGCATTGAGCCGGCGCCGAACTTGCCCTTGATGTTATCCATGGTGTGGCCGAGTTTCTCCAGCCGTTGGGTTCCGGCGCCTGCGGGATCTTCGGTGTTGAAGAGCGCCAACTGCGGGCTATCGCCATCGCGATGCAGATCGCCAGCGCTGACGCCGATCAGCCGGATTTTTTCATCCAAAGGGAACCGGCCGAACAGGTCGCGGGCTTCGCGGGCGATTTCACTTCCGTCCTGCGCGAGGTTGGATAGCGAGCGCTGTTTCGTGTGCGTCGAGAAGCTGGAGTAGCGGAGCTTCAGCGTGACTTTGCGCGCCCGGTATCCCTCCTTGCGAAGCCGTTCGGCAATACGATCGGAAAGTTCGAGGATCGTGCGAAGAAGCAGTTCGCGATCGCCGGTGTCCTCATCGAAAGTGGTTTCGCTGCTGATGGATTTGGGCTCCCAGTTGGGAACGACGGGCCGGTCGTCAATGCCCCTGGAAAGCTGGTAAAGATGTTCGCCAAGCCCGCCAAGCATCCGCACCAGCAATTCGCGCGGCCTGGCTGCAATTTCTCCGATAGTCCGCAGGCCCTCCTGCTGAAGCCGCTGCTCGGTTTTGGGTCCGACACCCCAGAGCCTGGAGATCGGCAGGTCCCGGAGGAAGGACTCGACGTTCGTTTCTTCAACGATGACGAAGCCGTCGGGCTTCTTCAGGTCGGACGCAATTTTGGCCAGGAATTTGTTCGGCGCGATTCCGGTGGAGGCGGTCAAGCCCGTGGTTTCGCGGATCTCTTTCTTTATCGATCGGGCAATTTCCTGCGGAGGACCGAAGAGGGCGATGGAACCGGTGATATCGAGAAACGCTTCGTCGATGCTGAGGGGTTCCACGAGGTCCGTATATTTGCGGAAAACGCTCATCACCTGGCGGGAGACTTCAACGTACCGTTCCATCCTCGGCCGCACATAAACGCCTTCCGGGCAGAGGCGCCAGGCCCGCGTGATGGGCAATGCCGACCTCACCCCGAACTTCCTCGCCTCGTAGGAACACGCCGCAACGACGCCCCGGCCCGTGCCGTTCTTCGGGTCCCCGCCGACAATCACCGGTTTCCCCTTGTACTCCGGATGATCGATTTGCTCGATCGACGCGTAGAACGCGTCCATGTCGATGTGGAGGATGAACCTCATTTGCTTATATGTGATACATCAACTGGCGTTGATTGGCCTGTGCCCGCCGGACCAGGTCTTCGAACGTCACGTTATTGAGGACGGACGCGATGGCGCGGTCCACGTCGGCCCAGATCGGTTTGAAGTGGCACATGCTTTCCCGCTCGCAGTTGTCCTTGAAACTTCCCGAATCGAGACACGAAAGCTGGACGAACGGCCCGCTGATCGCCTGGATGACTTCGCCGACGGCAATCTGGTTTGGTTGCCGGGCCAGCACGTATCCTCCTTCGGTTCCGCGTCTGCTGCGGACGATATCGACGCGTTTTAGAATCTGCATGATCTGAAACAGGAATTTGATCGGTATCCCCTGGCGTTTGGCAATGTCCTGCACTCGAACCGGCGTGTCGCCGTCGTAGTTCAGCGCCAGTTCCAGAACGGCGGAACAGGCATACTCGTCCTTGGCGGAAATCTTCATAAACGGGTGGCCAGAATAGCATGGACCAGGATGTTTTCCTGAGACCGGCAGGGAGATGCCGTCAAATGAACGTGATTCAGTGTCAGACTCAGCGACCTTGCAGGAATATTCCGATCTTATCTCTAAAGTTGGAAAGCAATCGGTCGATAAGATCCGCATGGGGCGAGTCTGGCCGGGCGAAAGCGCCCAGCAAAATAACGGGCCGCCTACAAAGTCCAGCGTTCAGAGGGGAACACTCATGCCGTCAGTAAACTCCGTCAATGCGGGCCAAGCAAACTCGAATTCTTCCGTAAACGCCGCCAATGCGGCCCAGACAAACGCGAATTCTTCCGTCGCCGATACGCCTGCGAAGGGCAGCAGGCGCATGAAGGTCCGGACCTCGCAGCCCTCCGTCAGCCAGGGAAATTCGAAGGTACAAGAAAACATCGCTACTGCCCGGGAAGTCTCCGTCAGCGAGAGCCGGAAGATCAAGACGAATCTGAAACTAGCCAGGAATGTTAAGCGCGATACGGTCTCTCTATCGCTGAGGGAGGGCAGTAAAAACACGCCGAAACCTGACGAGACATACAAGGCGCCCACCAATGTGGCGCCGTCCGAAAAGAACCCGGTGGTCCTGGTCTCTCCCAGTGGACCGAACTCCGCATCGGTCGGTGAAAAGCCCAGCGTCATCGTTCGGCCTCCCGCGGAGCCAACGAGACCTCCAGCCGGACCTGGCGAAAGCGCAGCCAGCGGCCAACCCGCGTCAGAGACAACAGCCGAAGAGGCCCCCGGAGGTCCGAAGCTCCCGACAACGCTCTTGATCAATGTTTCTGCACAGCCAAAGAAAGAGACGCCGGCCCCGTCCTCGGGACTCCTGGACAACGTCAAGGGAGCCGGCCTTGGAAACGAGTCGAATTTGAATCCCGGTCTTGGCCTGGGAATCGGCAACCAGGCTCTTTCCAAGCCCGCGAACGCTCAGGGCAATGGTCAGGGCAACGGGAACGGACAGAAGAAAGCAACCGGCACGTCTTCGAAGCCTGTCCATCCGCTCGGCATCAAGCCGGAAATCCAGGAAGCCTTGGAGACCAGGAAAGCCGAGGCCGAACCCAAGGGAAAAGGAATATCCGAGACCGTCTCCATCAAGTTCGCCCTTCGCAACATGATGTTCAGCGCGACAGCGGGCGAACCGGTGGCCGGCGGCGCAAATCGTGGCTTCGCGGCCGGGAACCTTAAGATGACGATCCGTGGCCAGGAATCCGAAGCTCCTGTATCCGAAGACGGACAGTTTAAGGCAAGCCTGTACCATCCGAACTCCGCGGTCGCGACGGTCGAAAACACGATGACGCTCGCCGCCAAGAGCTACAAGGCTGTTCTGGATCGTCTCAAGGAGCGAACCAGCGGGGAATTTGAAAAGACGGCGTAGCCTCTTCGCATTCCGTATCACCTTGTCTTCATGATCGGGAGATGCGCGATGCGGCAAAAGCCAGACCGGCAGTCGGGCGCCGTGGTTTTCTCCAGACGCGGAGGAAGGTTTCCATGGTGACCCTGCGCCGAAAGCCTGCGACGCCTGGAGAAATCCTGCGTGAGGAGTCACACCTAAGATGGCGATCAAGCTGGGGGCGGCGTTCAATACGCCGCCCCATTTTTTGGCTGAATGCCCCCAAGGCCGTGGATATCTTTACAGCGCCGCGCGAATTAAGACGCCTACCCAAATCTCTACTAAAACAACCATAACTGAAGTAGCTCAGCAAGGCCGGCCATTGTCCGAGCACATTAGTGGCCTGTCCCCGAATTAGACCACTACCAGGGAATGGACCCAATCTGTCTGTGTTCGTAGCGAAGCTAGAGGTCGACAAACGAACAACCGAGGGGTCTACGTGTTGAAACTGCGAAGAATCGAGATGATCGGGTTCAAGTCCTTCTCCGATAAAGGCGACATCCTTATAAATGAGAACGGCGTGACCGCTATTGTCGGCCCGAATGGGTGCGGCAAGAGCAATGTTTCCGACGCCATTGCCTGGGTTCTGGGCGAGCAAAGCGCGAAGTCGCTGCGCGGCGAGAAAATGGAAGACGTCATCTTCAATGGGACGCGAAGCCGCGCTCCGATGGGAATGGCCCAGGTGACGATCACACTCACCGAAACCGAGCCCGAGCACTCGAACGGGAATGGGAATGGGAACGGCAATGGCAACGGCAACGGCAATGGCGCGGCCAATGGGAACGGGCACGGTCCTCGCGACATTGTCGTTCAGCGCCGCCTCTATCGGTCGGGCGAAAGTATTTACCTCATCGACGGCAGGCCCTGCCGGCTTCGCGATATTCAGGAAATCTTCCTGGGCACGGGGCTGGGGCCCAACAGCTACGCCATCATCGAGCAGGGCCGCGTGGGGCAATTGCTCAGCTCCAAGCCTCACGATCGCCGCACTCTCATTGAAGAAGCCGCGGGAATCACCAAATTTAAAGCGAAGCGAAAGCTCGCCGAGTCGAGGCTGGAAGCGGCAAGGCTGAACCTGTCGCGCGTGAACGACATTCTGGCCGAAGTCGACCGGCAGCGGAATTCGCTCAAACGCCAGGCAGGGAAAGCGCGGCGTTTCATCGAGCTGCGTAACCGGATGAGGGAAATCCTTTCCTCCGTGTTTTCCACTCAAGCCGAAATGATGATCAACCAGCAGGAGAATGTCGAACTTGCGTTGGGCGCGATCGGAGACGAAGGGAAACGGCTCGAGCTCGAAATTGACCGGTTGGGAACGCTGGTCCGCCGTCACCGCGCCGATCTCGAGAACCAGGAGCGTGTGCTTTCGGAAGCGCGCGATCGCCATTCCGAAGTGGAACTCGAACACGAGAAGGCCGTCCAGCGAATCGAACGGTTGCAGGATCAGATCCGGTCGCTGGAAGAACGCAAACAGGTGCTGGCGGAGGAGAAGAGAATTGCCGTCGAGGACCTGGCCCGGCAGAAGCAGGAATATGACGTCCGGACCACTCAATTGGCCGAACTGGAAGGCGCCAGGCGCGCCGTAGAGCTGTCTATCGAGCAAACCACGGCCGCTGCTGTTGTGGTTGCCGACAACCGGCGCGGCGAGGATGTCGCGATCGCCGGCCTGCGCGACCAGCAGTTTGAAATTGTTGGCCGCGAGGCGCGAATCCGAAACGAGATTTCCAGCCGCACGGAAATGATGAGCCGTCTGGCGGCGCAGGTTCAGCGGCTCGAACGCGAGGAGGCCGAAGCCACCGCCGCTGCGCGCGAGATGGAGCAGCAGCTGAATTCGGCGCGAGAGGAAAACTCGGGCCAACAGGCCGGCTTTATCCAACTGAAGACCAGTCTGGAAAGCGCGGAGCGGCAGTTTGCGCAGAACAAGGCGGCGCATGCCGAAGCTGTCAAGGCCGCCGCAGAGGCCCGGACCCGCGAAGACAGCATCCGGCACCGCCTGCAGACGATCGGCGAACTTGCCGTCCAGCGCGCATACAGCACCGAATCCGTCCAGCAGTTCTTCAGTCACGTGCGCGGCTCGGACTGGTCCCCCCTTGGCCTGCTCGCCGACTTCGTCGAAGTGGAGCCGGGCTACGAGGCTCTCGTTGAAGATTATCTGCGGCGCGAGCTTCAGTATGTCGTGGTGCAGGACCGCACGAAAGCACAGGCAGCGCTCGGCGTTGCAAAGGATGTGACGAAGGGACGACTGGAGTGCCTGGTCATGAACGGCCACACGGCTCCCACTCCGCCGGAGGCGCTTGCATCCGATACCGGGGCGGTTCCGCTCGGTTCGGTACTGCGGCTCGACGAGCGCGTCCGGCATTTTGCCGAACACGTGAGCGATGCCTATATCGTCGATTCCGTGGATACGGCATGGAGTCTTTCTGAAAAATATCCAAGGTATGTCTTCCTTGCCCGTACCGGAGAAGTGGTTCGCGGCCACGTCATCGGCTGGGGAGAGCACGAGGCTCACGGTCCTCTTTCACTGAGGAAGGAGATTCGCGAGCTGGATAGCCGCATGGCCGCGGCACAGCGCGAAACAGTGGCGTTGCAGGACGACGTCGCGCGGCTCGAAGAACTTGTAAGAGAGAGTGAAACGCTCAAGGGCCGGCTCCTCGTCGAACTGCAGGATGCCGAGAAGGCCATCCTTTCCAGCGATCATCGAATTCAGGCGCTGGCCTCGGATTTCAGCCGGGCCGAGCAGCGCTGGAAGCTGGCGGCAGCGGAAATCCAGAGATTTAAGACCGAGCTTCGGGATATCGAAAAGTCCGTCGTTGATGCCGGCCTGGAACTGGAGACCATCGCGGCGCGGAAGTCCGCCATCGAGCAGGAAACTCAGTCGAGAGTGCGCCGGAACGAGGAACTGCGGATCGAGGCCGACTCGCTCTCCCGCGACCTGGCCGGGCATCAGTCGAACATGGCGGTACTGCAGGAACGCAGATCCACGGCGGTGCGTGAGATCAACGCGCTTCGCCAGCGTCAGGCGGAACTCGATGAGCGCATCGCGCGCGCCGATCGCCAGACCGCGCAAGCCGGCGAGCAGCAGAGCCAGATGCGGGCCACCATTACGGAACTCGATGAGACGCGCCAGGCGCTGGTTCAGGAGCGTGAGCATCTGACAGAGACCATCGCCGTAGCCGGCTCGCACCTTGAAGAGCTGCGGCGCGAACTTCACGAGACCGAAACGAAGTGGGACGAAACTCGCGGCCTGCTCGACACCTGGAAGGACCGGCACAATCAGCTCGAAATCGAAAAGACCCAGGTGGATTCCGAACTCAAACATCTCTCTGCCTTATGCCTCAGCGAGCTCAATGAAACCATCGAATCGGTTTGCATTGAGTTTTTCCAGGCGCTGCCGCCTGAAGAGCTGGAAGCGCGCGAACAGGAATACCGCGACCTTCGAGAGAAGATTGATTCCATGGGAGCCGTCAACATGATGGCCGTCGAAGAGTACCAGGAGGCGGAACAAAGATTCGATTTCCTTACGGCGCAACGGCAGGACCTGCTCGATTCGATTCGCGATACCGCGCAGGCGATCGAGGAAATCGATGCGGTATGCCGCCGCCAGTTCAAGGAGGCATTCGAGGCGATAAACCTCGGATTCCAGGAATCGTTCGTTTCGCTGTTCGGCGGAGGCCACGGGGAATTGAGGCTGCTTGACGAAGCAGCCGACCCGGATGCGGGAGTGGAGATTGTGGCGCAGCCTCCGGGAAAGAAGCTGCAGAACGTGCTGTTGCTCTCCGGCGGCGAAAAAGCCCTCACCGCGCTGGCGCTGCTGATTGCGCTGTTCCGTTACAAGCCCAGCCCGTTCTGCATCCTCGACGAAGTGGATGCGCCGCTCGACGATGCCAACGTGGATCGCTTTGCGAACATGGTGCGCAGCATGAGCCAGAGCACGCAGTTCATCGTGATCACACACAGCAAGCGTACAATGGAGACCGCTTCAGCGCTTTACGGCGTCACGATGGAAGAACCCGGAATATCGAAGATTGTTTCCGTGCGGCTGAATTAGAGACTGTGCGCCAGCTATGGTCGCCCACAATCAACTTAAAAACTGGATATGGCCATAATTCAAACTAACCTTCCCGGCGTGAAGCTCCATGCCCGCGGCAAGGTGCGCGATATTTACGATTTAGGAGAACACTACCTCATCGTGGCGACCGACAGGCTTTCAGCCTTCGATGTCGTCCTGCCGACGCCGATTCCGAATAAAGGAAAAGTACTGACCCAGATGTCGGCGTTCTGGTTCGATTTCTTCAAGGACATGGTTCCCAATCACGTCGTTGCCACCAGCGTCCGGGACTTTCCCGCCGGCGTTCAGGAGTTCCGGGACCAGCTCGACGGCCGCTCCATGCTGGTGAAGAAAGCGAAGGTTTTTCCGGTCGAATGCGTCGCGCGTGGCTACCTTACGGGGTCGGGCCTGAAGGACTACAAGTCGACCGGGAAAGTCTGCGGCATTGCCCTGCCTGCCGGTCTTCGCGACTCCGACCGCTTGCCACAGCCGATTTTCACGCCCGCCACAAAAGCGGAAAGTGGACACGACGAGAACATTTCGGAGGAGCAGGCAGCGAAGGTCATCGGGGCCGACAACATCCGGCGCCTGAAGGAACTGACGCTTTCGGTATACAGCCGGGGCGTCGAGTATGCGGCGGCCCACGGAATCATTATTTGCGACACCAAGTTTGAATTTGGAACTATTGATGGAAAGATCAGCATCGTCGACGAAATGCTGACTCCGGATTCCTCGCGATTCTGGCCCGCGGATCAGTATTCTCCCGGCAAGCCACAACCGTCGTTCGACAAGCAGTTCGTTCGCGATTACCTGGAAAGAATCGGCTGGAACAAGCAGGCGCCCGGCCCCGAGCTTCCGGAAGACATTGTCAAGGCGACGAGCGCAAAATACGTCGAGGCCCTGACGATCCTGACAGGCCGGGGGCTACAATGAGCGGCTGCGAATGCAAGCCCGACGCGAAGCGTGAGCGCGAAAGCGCGAAACCTAAGCCGAGGGCGCAGCCATCAAGTAGATGACGGCAATCATGAATTTCTCAATACTGGACTGGGTTCTGCTTGCGTTGATCGTTTATTCGGTTGCTGCCAGCGCGTTTCACGGTTTCGTTCGTGAAACGCTGGGACTGGCCACGCTCGTCGCCGCTATCCTTCTTGCATCCTGGTCGTATCGCGGGGTGGCGCCGCTCTTCAAAGATGTTGTCAGAACGGAAAACCTTGCTCTATTCTTGGGGGCCTCTGTGGTCTTTGTGGGGACGCTTCTCGCCGGCGCCGCGATCATCTGGCTGGCAAGGAAGTTCATCAAGGCCGCGAAGCTCGAATGGGCGGATCGTATTCTGGGCGCCGCATTCGGCTTCATCCGCGGCTGGGTGATCGGAGCAGCGCTGCTGCTGGGCCTTACTGCGTTCGAAATTCAGACAGACAGGGTAAAGAATTCAGAATTGGCTCCATACCTGCTGCCTGGTTCGCGAGTAATTGCGCTGGTGACGCCGTACGAGTTGAAGGCCAGGTTCCTCGTGGGCTATCGCGCAATTGAGCAATGGTGGCGAGAAACGTAAGAAACGCAAGCAAGGATCAGAAGTGAAAGAAAAGCTGGAATCCCTCGTTATAGAAATGATTGAACGCCGGATCTTTTTGGGGGAGGCGGTCAATGAGTTCGAGAAAAAATTCATACAGAACGCGCTCGCCAGGACAGGCGGAAATCAAACCAAGGCGGCAAAAGTCCTTGGGATGCATCGCAACACTCTCAATCGCAAAATTTCCCAGCACAAATTAAACGGGCGGCACTGAGCTGTTTCGCTTTCGCCGCTTCTGCTGTATTCGCGTGATCACGGCTTCGGGCATATCTTCGTGGCCGCGAAAGGGGATCAGTTCGACCGTTTGCAACGGGTCTACGATGAAATTACAGACCAGGCAAAATTCGTCGTACTGGTATTCGCGCGAAATTGTGAGCGTTGAGGAATCATAGAATCGTTGAAGGTCCGGACTGAGCAAATCCTTCAGCGACTCGATATCGTATTGCTGGAATGCGACGATGCTCCCCTCCCGCACGAAAGCGATTCTGCAGCGCGAAACAGAGTCCGATGGCAATACCGCCAGGTAGTTGAAATTCCAGATCGAAAAGAATGTGTCTTTGGCGTCCTGCCGTGCGCGTTGAATCCTGTCCAGCCTTCGGCGCAGGAGCTCTGCCTCTTCGAATTTCATTTCCGCCGAGAGGGAACTCATCTGTTCGAGAAGCGATCTTTCGATTTCTTCATCGCCGCCCCGAATGAAGGCGATCGCCTGGTCCACGTCCTCCAGGTAGGCGCGCCGGTCGAGGTCGTTGTTGCACGGACGTGAGCACGTTCGCATCTGGAAGTACATGCAGTCGGCGTGCGGATCGTTTCCACGGATGTTGTAAAGGCAGGGGCGCAATTTGAACGTGCGCTCGAGAGCGGTTTTCAGCCGGGAGAACTGCCCGCGTGTGACAAATGGCCCGAAATAGTCGACGCCGTTCTTGATTTGCCGGCTGGAATAGATACGGGGAAACCGCTGCCTGCGATTGATTTTCATGAGCGGAAACAGCCGGAACGTCCGCATCTTGCGATACGTTTTCGGGAACAGCCGCCGCCGTTCCAGATAGAGCAGGTACAGGGTTTCAAAAGTGGAATCTGTTCGGATGAATTCCATGTGCCCGGTGATCTCCCGCAGGTCCAGGTCGCGCAACAATTCGGAACGCGGTCCGTAAAACCGTTCCAGGCGGTTGTGGAGGTTGCTGGTCTTATCGAGAACGATCAGCTTGCCGCGAAGATCGAAGATTCTGTAGATGCCGGAGTGTTTTGGAATTGCGGGTAACGACTGTTCGAGGAAGGACGACTTGTTGTATTGAATAGACTGGAAGAGGAACTCCATGCTGTCCAGCCCAGATCAGGCTACAGCCCCCTGAATGCCCGCCAGTGAAACTGCAGCGATTCGGGTACGTGCCGCGCGGCATAGTCCCAGCCGTGATTACCGGGATAAAGATGAACCTCATGAGCGTAGGACGCTTTGGTCAGGATGTCGTCGAGCGTTTTCGCTCCGAGATAAAAGCCGTACTCGTCCTCGGTGCCGCAATCGACGTAGATCTTCAGTCCGTTGAGGCGGCCTGTATTCCGGATGAGAGTGAGCGGGTTGTTCTGGTCCCAGTAGGCAAGGTCCTGCTTCATGCCGTAGATCCTGTCGAAAAGCGCTTCGAACATCTGAAGACGCCGTCCCGCGACATTCGTGGTGGAAAAATCCTCGATGAGCGCGGGGCTGTGGGCGCTGACGGCGCCGAACATGTCGGGATTTTTCAGGGCAATTTTCAGTGCTCCGTAACCTCCCATGGAAATTCCGCTGATTCCGCGATTCTGCCGCGTGTTGTTCACGCGATAAGACGTCTCGATCAGCGGAATGAACTCCTTGATTACCATGTCCTCCCACGGCTCGCTGCCGTCGCGGGTGTTGGTATAGAAACTGGTGGCGCCAAACGGAATCGCAACGATGAATTCGCCGATCCTGCCTTCGCTCACCATGCTGTCGAGCATCAAGTCGGCCCGACCGCGGGTGCTCCATCGCATCTCGTTTTCCTGAAGTCCGTGCAGGAAGTAGACGATGGGATACCTGGTATTCGAGGCCGCGTAGGACTTAG
This sequence comes from Candidatus Sulfopaludibacter sp. SbA3, assembly GCA_945865815.1. Classification (GTDB taxonomy): domain Bacteria; phylum Acidobacteriota; class Terriglobia; order 20CM-2-55-15; family 20CM-2-55-15; genus CAMBFR01. Next base: position 44,512 of record CAMBFR010000003.1, on the reverse strand, counting down.
GCAGGTAGATCGCGTACCGGAGTTCGCGGGCAAGCAGCTTGCTTTGAAATGTCTTGTACTCGACGCGCGATCCGGGTGGGATGGCGTCGCGCTGCTGTTGGCCTTGCTGTCCTTGCTGGCCGGGCGCGCCGCGCTGAGCGATCAGTTCGAGCGTGCAGGCCAGTAATGCAGAAAGTACGAGAAGTCGAAGCAGTCGACGAGGCATGTTAGTCCTCCGGCGAAACTTCCCGCGGTTCCTCCGGAGCACGAGTGCCATCGAAGTGCCGGATCCTCAGGTTTTCCGCTGCGATGTCGGTTAGGTCCACCATGGCAGCGGCGCCTACGCCCATGGTTATTGCGATGGTTTCACTAAGCTCTTCTTTGGTGGCGCCGTATTTCAGGGCCTTCTTGATATGTCCTTCCAGGCATCCTTTACAGTGCGTTGCCATTGATGCGGCAATCGCAATCAGTTCCTTCGTTTTTCGATCAAGATGAGAGGACTTGTAGGTTTCCTGGTAGAACTGAAAATAAATCTTCCGCATTCGCGGATCGACCATCGTGTATGAGGGCCATTTTTCTTTGGTTTCCGAGCGGTCCGCCATTAAACACCATTCTCCTGAAGATTAGTAACTGCGTGGGAATGGTACGTTTTAGACTGCGACCCCGTCAAGCACGTCCCGGATAGTGGACGCGAGTTTCCGCAGCTCGAACGGCTTCTGGACGAAGCCTTCAACGCCCATTCTTTCGAGCATTGAGATCTTTTCGGAAGAGGTGAATCCGCTGGAGATGAGTATCTTCATGCCCGGGACCTTCTGCCTGATGGCCCGTAGTGCAGTAAGACCATCCATGACCGGCATGATCATGTCGAGAATCACGAGTTCGACATCGCCGGAGATCGCTTCAACGGCTTCGAGGCCGTTCTCCGCCCGGACGACCGAGTAGCCGACGCTGCTCAGGGTGTTCTCAAGCAGGTTGAGCATCTCCGGTTCGTCATCCACAATCAGGATTCGCTCCGAACCTCCCCTCATCGGGCTGTTGGAGGCGGCAGTGCGTTTGGCGGACTCCTCCGAACACGGAAACTTCATGATGAACTCCGTGCCCTTGCCGAGTTCGCTTTCAACATCCACGGACCCTCCGGCCTGCTTCACGATTCCGTAAACGACGCTCAGCCCGAGCCCGGTCCCTTTGGATTTTTCCTTGGTAGTGAAGAACGGATCGAATATTTTCGGCAGTACCGTCCGATCGATTCCCGTGCCGGTGTCGGAGACCCGAACCGAAACTTCGCCATTCCGGTTTTCCGTTGTGAACTTCAGCTGGCCGCCCTCCGGCATGGCATCACGGGCGTTGATCGCAAGGTTCAGCAGGACCTGTTCAATCTGCGTCTCGTCGGCCCTGATGACAGTGGATTCCGGCGTGAGGCTGAACTCAACGCGGATTCGGCGGTCCATGGTCTCGCCGAGGAGCCTGCCTGTCATCCGGACAGCTTCGTTCAGGCTGACGGGTCTCAGGTTTCGCGGATCCTTGCGCGACAGCGAGAGCAGTTGTTTGGTGATCTGGGAAGCCCGCTTGGAGGCATTGATGATCACGTCTGCGTACTTAATTGCGGGGCCTTCCGAATTGAGCTTCATCTTGATGAGTTCGGCGTTGGGCAGAATGATTCCCAGGATGTTGTTGAAATCGTGAGCGACGCCGCTGGCAAGCGTGCCGATCGACTCCATTTTCTGGGATCGAGCAACATGTTCGAACAGCCGGTTCCGCTCGGTAACATCCTTGATGATTCCCGAATAACGATTGTGGTCTTTGACGCAGCTCAACAACGCGGCAATGCGCTCGTGTTGCGCGGTAACCATCTCGATTTCCAGGTTCTGCGCCGCCCCGGACGCGCCGATCTTTTCGACGAATTCGGTCGCCGCCGAATGCGATGCGAAAAGGTCCGTCAGGATCTTCCCGACGACTCTTTCGCCGAATAGTGTTTCGGCGGCGGGATTGCATTCCACGATCTGCCAGTTTGAATCGCAGATATAGACAACGTCCTGCATCCCGGCGACAAGTGTGCGGTACTTCTTTTCGGATTCCCGAAGGTGGCTATACAGGCCGATATTCGCAAGGGCGGACGCCATCTGCGGCACCACCGTCATCAGCGTTCGAAGCGTCCGTTCGTCGAAGCTTCCGGAAACGTCGTCCGCAAGGCACAGCACGCCGCGCAGTTTGTCCCGCGTGAGGAGAGGGACGCAAAGCCACGACGACAGGTCTCGAGGAAATGGCCAGTCCGCGTTCCACTCCGGACACTCCGCCAGATTTTCAATGTGCACCGGGTCCGAATGGTGTTCGAAGTGTTCAGCGAGTTTCGAGTCACGGAGGGTTTTCGGAAATCCCTCCGTTATTGAATAGATGCTTGAAACCGTCTGCAGATCGAACGTGGAGGAGGCATCGCACGTGTAGATCAACGTATATTTGCAGTTCACGCTTTCAGCCACTGCCGCCGACAGCTCGGCGCACAACGACCAGGAAGATGTGTGCTGGCTGATCGCGTCGCCCACGCGCCGGACCAGCGACAGTTCATCCAGCTTGCCGCGCATCGTGGCGTTGGCCTGTTCGAGCGCGGAGGCCAGGAAAGAGATTCGCCGTTCGAGGTCTTGCGGCGTCGTCATATCAGGAGCTCATTGACCTGGTCGATGCGGCTCTGCAGATCTGCGGCGACTTCCACGAACTCCGCATCACTGAACCCCAGGGTATGCAATGTAATCGGATGAACTTCGACCGCGTGTTCCCCCTCGGAATCCGCGGCGGCGATATGCGCGCATGCATTGGCCAGGCTGACACATGCCACGGTTCGCGCAGTGGGCAGGCCGCCGTAATCCGGCGAATGATGAAAAGCGATGGCGTCGACGAGCTCGGGAGGAAGTTGCCAGCGCTCGGCCATCCATCCGCCAACTTCGGAGTGATTCACGGTGGATTCCTCGTTGTCATCTGCTTCAGGCGGATAGGTGCAAAGGATCAGTTTCCCGACATCGTGAAGCAATCCGCCCATGAAGCACACGTCGGGGGAGGGAATCCTTGCCTTTGCTGCGATCAATGATGCCGCCATTGCGGTTGCGAGGGAGTGCCGCCAGAATTCGGTTCGGCTTCGCCGGTTCTTGTCGATTGAACCGCAGACCAATACGCTGAGCGCGAGCTGTTTCAGCATGTTGGCGCCGATGACCACGACGGCTTGATGGATCGTGCCGATCCTCGCGCGATATCCGAAATACGCCGAGTTTGCGAGGCTCAGAACCTTGACCGACAACGCCTGGTCGCTACGGATGATCTCCGACAGCTTTTCCGCTCCCGTGTCGGAGTCGTCTGCCAAAGTCAATATTCTCTGTGCGATAACCGGCAACGTCGGCAGGTCCCGGATCGCATGGAGTCTGCGCCTGTAGTCTTGTACCGCTGTTGTCATATAAGAAGGTCCGATTGTTATATCGGGTGCGGCGTCCAAAGACTTTAGGCTTCAGTCCCGTGCCTGAAGTGTGGACATTATGTCGAGCAAGCGAAACGCGAGTCCGAACTCCCCTCCTGTCTTAGGAGGGGTGGCTGCGCCGAAGGCGCAGACGGGGTGGTACGGAATGACGCGAAGCCACCTTATGGATGCTCGCGTAGCGCTCATTCAAATCGGTGCGCTGCGCGAATATCCATAGGGTGGCTTCGCAGCATGTACACCACCCCGCCGTTCGCTGAAAAAACGCGACCGGCACCCCTCCTAATCCAGGAGGGGAGGTTTTGCGCGGGGCTGAAGCCCCGCGCCTACTTGTGCTAACATCAAAGGTTCTAGACTATGCTTCAGACCATCCTGCCGGAACAGTTCGGCGAATTGACCGAACACGAGACCGATGCCCGAATCCGTGAGGTGCGTGAGCGCCTTGGCCGGCGTCTGGTGATCCTCGGGCATCACTACCAGCGTGACGAAGTGATCAAATTCGCCGACGTGCGGGGCGATTCGTTCAAACTTGCCGAGTGGGCCGCCAACCGCAAAGACGCTGAATACATTGTGTTTTGCGGCGTTCATTTCATGGCCGAAAGCGCGGATATCCTGAGCTCCGCCAATCAGAAGGTCGTCCTCCCGGATATGAGCGCCGGCTGCTCGATGGCCGACATGGCCGCAATCGACCAGGTCGAAACCTGCTGGAACGACCTCGCCGGGATTACGCCGGAAAAAATCGTTCCAATCACCTACATGAATTCGGCTGCGAATATCAAAGCGTTCTGCGGCCGAAATGGCGGCGCCGTTTGCACCTCTTCGAATGCTTCAGCGGTAATGCGCTGGGCGCTGGACCGCGGGGACAAGGTTCTGTTTCTTCCCGACCAGCATCTGGGGAGGAACACGGCTTATGCGCTTGGCTATCGTCTTGACGAAATGATGGTGTGGGACCCTTACGAAGAGCTGGGAGGAAACACCGAAAGCGAAGTGAGCGCCGCCCGGTTCATTCTCTGGAAGGGGCATTGTTCGGTACATCAGCGTTTTTTGCCGCAACACGTTGCCGAGGTACGGGCGAAGCATCCCGGAATCCGCGTCATCGCCCACCCGGAATGCCGCTTTGAAGTCACCCGGCTTTCTGACGACGTCGGTTCCACCGAACACATCATCAAACGCGTTACAGAGGCTCCGGCCGGCAGCAAGTGGGCCATCGGCACCGAGATTCATCTGGTCAACCGCCTCCGGAACGAGAACCCTGACCGCCTGATCATTCCGCTCGACGACTGCGGCTGCCTTTGTTCGACGATGTTCCGCATCGATGCGCCGCACCTGCTCTGGACTCTGGAGAACCTGTTTGAAGGCCGTGTTGTGAATCAAATTTCAGTCCTTCCAGACGTCGCCGCATCCGCCCGCATTGCCCTCAACCGAATGCTGGAAATCACCAACTAGATTCGAATTTCGAAATTCGAATCCGGCAATTCCAGTTACAATCCGTCCGTGATACGCGCAAAACGCTCCTTTCTTATTCGAGGTTGATCATGGATGAATTCAAGAAGTTGATTCGCGAGGTTCCCGATTTTCCCAAGCCTGGCATCCTTTTTTATGACATAACGACGTTGCTCAAGGATCCCACGGGTTTCCGAAATGTGATCGACTGCCTGACCGAAAAAGTTCGCCCCCTGAAACCCGATTTGATTCTCGGCATTGAAGCCCGTGGATTCATATTCGCGCCTGCCCTCGCCTACCATCTCGGTACAGGTTTCGTCCCCGTTCGCAAGCCTAAGAAATTGCCGGCGCCGACCGAAAGCGTCAGCTATGAACTCGAATATGGAACGGACAAGCTGGAAATTCACAAGGACGCCCTGAAGCCCGGCGCCCGCGTTGTCATTGCCGATGACCTTCTTGCGACGGGAGGCACCGCGCTGGCCACAATCCGGCTTGTGGAGAAACTGGGCGCAAAGGTCGCCGCCACGACGTTCGTCGTGGAACTCGACTTCCTGAAGGGCCGCGATCGTCTGAATGGCTACAACGTCATTTCGCTGGTCAACTACTAGCTTGAATGAACTGCGTAAAACAGTGCCGCCGCTCCGCGGCTGACAGTCCGTATGAAAGTGCTTGTTTATACCAGGTGGCCGGTTGCGTTCTGGGTGATTTCGGAGTCCCAAGTGTCGAAGTTGAGGGAACGATTTCCAGATGTGGACTTCGCCCACGCACTCGACGAAGACGAGGCTCTTAGGGAAATCGAGAGCGCGGACGTGGCGTTGTCATCCCGCTTGAGCGCTCAGGCCGTCCGGCAGGCCCCGGTCCTGCGGTGGGTCCACTCCACTGCCTCTGCAGTGGCCAGCCTTCCCCTGAGCGAACTGGCTTCGCGCGGGATTGTGCTGAGCAATTCGCGGGGCGTCCAGGCGATTACGATGGCCGAGCACGTCATGGGCGGACTGCTTGTGCTCAGCCGGCGCTTCGATTTAACTCTCGCCGCGCAACGCGAGCGGCGATGGATTCAGAATGAGCTCAACGGTAATGCGTGGCCATGGGCGTTACATGGAAAGTCGATGACGATTGTCGGCCTCGGTACGACCGGCACGGAAGTCGCGCGCCGGGCAAACGCCTTCGGCATGCGCGTCACCGGCATCCGCCGCCGCACCGATCAGCTAAAACCGGCGTTCGTCGATCGCGTTCTGCCGCCTGACCAGCTCGACGACGCTCTGCGCGGATGCGATGCTCTTGTTATTGCCGCGCCCGCCCTGCCCGAAACGGAACGCATGATCGGCGCCGGCCAGATCGCGTTGCTCAATCGAGGCGCGATAATCGTCAATGTCGCCCGGGGAAAAATCGTGGATGACGGCGCAATGATCCGCGCGCTGGAGAGCGGACATCTCGGCGGCGCCGTCCTGGATGTCTTCGACCGTGAGCCGCTCGAACCTTCCAGCCCCTTGTGGACGCTCCCCAATGTGGTCATTACCCCGCACTCTTCTGGTTTTCGTCCCGATCACTGGGACGACATCATTGATTTGTTCAGCGAGAGTCTTCGACGCTTTCAAAGGGGAGAGCCGCCATTGAATCTTGTGGATTGCAGTGTGGGATACTGAGACTCCTGTGGGTGCCGGGCTTCAGCCCCGAACTCCCCTCCTGGATTAGGAGGGGTGCCGTTCGCGCGTTTTTTGCGAACGGCGGGGTGGTGTACATGATGCGAAGCATCCTTATTGAATGAGCGCTACGCGAGCATCCATAACTTGGCTTCGCGTCATTCCGTACCACCCCGTCTGCGCCTTCGGCGCAGCCACCCCTCCTAAGACAGGAGGGGAGTTCGGACTCACGTTTCGCTTGCTCGGCATACGTGTGATGTCCAAACTTCAGTGCACGGGGCTGAAGCCCCGCGCCCACAGCGAATAGCAGAGGAGTGTTCCATGCAAAAACGCAGCTTAGGCCGCCAGGGTCTTCAGGTTTCCACACTGGGTCTGGGATGTATGGGAATGTCCTATGCCTACGGACCTTCGAACGAAGCCGAATCGTTTCGCGTGCTGCACCGAGCGCTGGAGATCGGGACCAACTTCTGGGATACGGCGGAAATCTACGGTCCGTTTACGAATGAAGAACTCGTCGGCCGCGCGCTTCGAACCGTGCGGCGCGACAAGGTCGTGGTTGCGACCAAGTTTGCTTTCCGTATTGAGAACGGTCAGATGGCCGGTCTGGACAGCAGTCCCGCACATGTGAAGGAAGCCGTTGAGGGATCGCTGAAGCGGCTCGGAACCGACTATATCGACCTCTACTACCAGCATCGCCTCGATCCGGCCACTCCAATAGAGGATACGGTCGGCGCCATGGCGGATCTCGTCAAGGCGGGCAAAGTTCGATACATCGGGCTTTCCGAAGTAGGTCCCGGCACCATCCGCCGAGCCAATGCCGTGCATCCGCTGAGTGCGGTGCAGACCGAATACTCACTCTGGGAACGGGGCGTGAAAGAAAAGGTTCTTCCGGCCCTGCGCGAACTGGGAATCGGACTGGTCGCCTACAGCCCGATTGGCCGCGGATTTCTCAGCGGGAAGATTCGAAGTCTCGACGACCTTTCAAGCGGCGACTGGCGCCGGAACAATCCACGATTTCAAGCCGGGAATTTCCAACACAATTTCGAGCTCGTGGAATCAGTCCGAAGAATTGCCTCTGCAAGTAACGTGACGCCCGCGCAGGTGGCGCTTGCCTGGGTGTTGCGGCAGGGATCCGACATCGTGCCGATTCCCGGAACGCGGCACGTGCAGTACCTGGAAGAGAATACCGCCTCGGAAACGTTGATGCTGCCGGAATCCGCGTGGTCGGAACTGGATAAAGCTCTTGAATCGTTTCAAGTCGCGGGGTTGCGGTATCCGGAAGCGGCAATGCACGCTCTGGATACGACGGACTGACGTGTCAGGTTATCGTGCATAGCCACATGCGTCGAACGGCAATAGTCGGCTTGGTTTTACTGCTCTCGGCATGCCGTTCCGCCGAGCCTCCTTCTTCCGATACTCTCGCTCCCGCCGAGTCCGGATTCCCTCGAAAAGCGATCACGATCATGGCGCCCGCCAATCCCGGCGGAGGCTGGGATCAGACGGCGCGCCTCGTGCAGCAGTTGCTGAGCACGGGACGGATCCTTCCGGTTCCTTCGGAAGTGATCAATCGAGGCGGCGCGGGCGGAACGATCGGTTTGGCCGAACTCGTCGCGCGAGACGATCCGCACACGATCATGGTGATGGGACGGGTCATGCTCGGATCGATCCTGACAAACGAGAGTGCCGTCACGTTGAAAGACACCGTGCCGCTCGCCCTGCTGCTCGATGAATACGAGATCATTGCCGTGCCGGCGGACTCGAAATATCGGACGTTTGAGGACCTTCTCACGGATTTCAAACGCGACCCGCAGCGGATCAGTTGGGGTGGGGGATCGGCGGGCGGAACAGATCACATTCTTGTCGCCATGATTGCGCAGGCCGCCGGCGTCGATCCGAAAAACATCAATTACATCGCGTATGCCGGAGGCGGCGAATCCGCCGTGTCTGTGATGGGCGGAAACGTGTCCGCCGGCGTTTCAGGATACAGCGAATGGAGGCCTTATGCGGACGCCGGGAAAATGCGATTCCTTGCGATCTCGTCCGCCGAACGTCCCGGCCCCGGCTCGCCCCCGACCATCAGGGAAAGCGGCTTGAACCTCTCCGTCTCGAATTGGCGGGCTGTTGTCGCCCCACCCGGCACCGACGCAGTTACTCGCGCCTGGCTTACTGAAGCCCTGCGCCGTATGCGCCAGAGCCGGGGCTGGCAGGATGCCCTCCGAAATAATTATTGGGCGGACAGCTTTCTCACAGGCTCGGATCTGGAAAATTTCATTGAAAGGGAAATGGATTCCAACGCGCAAATTCTGAGATCCATCGGACTCGTGACCGATGACCAGTCCACGGCCGAGTACGCGGCGGTAGGAGCGTTTGTGTTCCCTGTCCTGGTCGCGATCGGCCTGCTCCTTTCTTCTGCAGGCGCGCTCTATGAGCGCGCGGGCGGTCAGAGAGCGCCCCTGCAGCAGATCGATTGGAGAACGGTCGCCGGAGCCTGCGTTCTGCTCGTTGCCTACGCCCTCTTGTTCAATCCCCTGGGATACCTGCTCGCGACAGCCGGATTTCTCTTCTCGATCGCCCGGCTGTTCGGCAGCCGCTCCGCTGTGCGCGACGCGGTTTTCAGTGTGGTGACCAGCGCATCGGTGTATGCCCTCTTCAACTTTGTGTTGAAGATCGGGCTGCCTTCAGGGGTATTCGGATGATCGAAAACCTGGTCACTGGGTTCGGCATTGCGCTGACGGCGCGGGGCCTTCTCTTCGGTTTCCTGGGGGTAACGATTGGCACGGCGATTGGCGTCATGCCCGGCATTGGGCCGGCGCTGACGATTTCGCTGCTGCTTCCCCTGACATTCGGGCTCGATCCGACAACCGCGTTCATCATGTTCGGGGGGATCTATTACGGAGCGATGTATGGCGGGTCGACTACTTCGATCCTGGTGAATCTTCCCGGGGAAGCGGCAAGCGTGGTGACCACGCTCGACGGATTCCAGATGGCCAAAAAAGGCCGCGCCGCCGCCGCGCTTGCGACCGCGGCAATCGGTTCATTCGTCGCGGGAACATTTGCGACCGCCATGCTCATGCTCCTTGCGCCGTTCCTGGTGACCTTCGCGCTGGGTTTCGGTCCGCCCGAGTATTTCGCGCTGATGGTGCTGGCATTGACTACCGTTGCGGGCCTTGGAATGGAATCGATGCCGAAGACCATGTTCGCCGCATTTCTCGGACTCGGGCTTGGGACGATCGGCATCGAGACACAGACGGGCCAGGCGCGGTTCACATTCGGAATACCGCAGTTGCTCGGTGGAATCGACGTGGTCATTGCCGCAATCGGATTCTTTGCCATCGGAGAGGTTCTCTGGATGGCGGCGACGTTGAAGTACACCGGGCAGGAGGCCGTGCGGCACCGGGGGCCGGCACGGATGACGGCAGACGACTGGCGCCGTTCGCTCCCAAGCTGGCTGCGCGGTACGTTCACCGGATTCATCATCGGCGTTCTTCCCGGAGCCGGCGCAACACTGGCCACGTTTCTTTCCTACAATGTGGAGCGGCGGTGGTCCAAAACGCCGGAGAAATTCGGGACCGGCATGATCGAAGGAGTGGCCGGTCCTGAGGCGGCGAATAATGCCAGCGCCGGCGGCAGCATGGTTCCGCTGCTTGCTTTGGGTATCCCGGGATCCGGAACAACCGCCGTGATGCTGGCGGCGTTTCAACTCTACGGCCTTCGTCCGGGTCCGCTGCTGTTTACGGAGAACCCGAGCCTGGTGTGGGGCCTCATTGCGAGCCTGTACGTTTCGAATGCGATGCTGCTCGTGTTGAATCTGCCCCTGATTGGACTCTGGGTCCGGCTGCTCGACGTTCCAAAGCCGCTGCTGATGGGGGCCGTTGTCATCTTCTCGACTGTTGGCGCCTATGCGGTGAACAACAGCATCTTTGATCTTGGAGTCATATTCACGCTTGGCGCCGTTTCCTTCCTCATGCGCCGGCATGGCTTTCCGATTGCGCCGGTCATACTGGGAATTGTCCTCGGTCCTCTTATCGAGCAGGACTTCCGCCGCTCGCTTGCCATTTCCGTCGGAGATCCCACGATCTTCCTGACGCGTCCCATTTCGGCCACAATTCTGCTGATCGCGTGCGTTGTTTTAATCGCACCGGTCCTGTCTTCCGCTGCCAGAGCCAAAAGCGGTAAGGGCTAGCCGAGAAGGTCCTCGACCCTGAACGCAACGAGGAACTATCACTCCTGGCCATAAAGAAGCGGGCCGAACGCCCCAAAGGACCTCGCGGCGATTCCCTGCATCCAATCGACAATTGATGAAATCGAAGGACAGGGCAGGTGATGGCCCGAGTTTGATTTGAAGCTGCGGAAGCTGCTGATATCATAGCGCCGCTCGAGGGGGAGCGATCTGATGACAGTAAGAATAATGTGGTTCTCACGCCTTCTTACCTTGTTTGTGACGGTCACAACGGCGTTCCCGGCTGCGGCGCAAAACCAGCAGGACTTCAGCAGGGTCGAGATCAAAACCACCCGGATCGCCAACAACTTTTACACACTCGAAGGGCAGGGCGGAATGATCGGCGCATTGGTCGGCCCGGACGGCGTGTTCCTTGTCGATAGCCAGTTTGCGCCGCTGACGGACAAGATTGTGGCCGCCGCCAAGCCGACGGCAGACTTCGATGCGCGCGTTCCGGGAATTACACCGCAAATAACGGAGCGATTCATCGGCCAGTTGTATGCCGAGCTTTCGGCAAAATAGGAAACAAAGGAGTTCGATATGGGAAGAATGAAATTTTTCCTGGTGGCCGCATTACTAATGACGCTGACGTCGTCAGTGGCGGTGTCGCAGAATCAACCGGCGCGCCAGGCGGCCAATCAAAGGCCGCTTGTCGTGCGCGGCGGCCTTCTGATCGATGGAACCGGAGCGGCTCCTGTCGCCAATTCGGTGATCGTGATTGCGAATGGCACGATCCAGAGCGTTGGGCGTGAAGGATCCGTTACGATTCCAGCCAACGCAACAGTCATCGATGCGACGGGAAAGACGATCATTCCAGGCCTTATCGATTCCCACGTCCACCTTCGGAATTACCAGCCCCAGGCCTACCTCTATTGGGGTGTGACAACCGTGGGTGATCTGGGCAACTCGCCAGGCTGGGTGGCTTCTTATCGAGCCGCGGTCGAGAAGGGACGAGCCGTTGGCCCTTACGTCCTGGTAGCCACGCAACGATTCAACGCGCCTGCTGTTCCGGGCGGTCCCGGCTATGTGGCGCCTGCCGCAAGCTTTCTCACCGGAAATCTTGGGACCGCGATCGTCACGGATGCCGCCAGCGCTGAGAAAAAAGTTGCGGAAGTCAAAGCACTGGGCGCGGATGCCATCAAGATGTTTCAGCGCATGGAACCCTCATTGATGAAGATCACCGTGGACGCCGCTCACAAACAGGGCCTGCCGGTGTTTGCGCACTACACCTCGGCCAGCCCGCGAATCGGAGTGGTCCTTGGATTCGAGGACATTGCCGATACCGGAATCAATACGGCAGTGCATCTGTTCGGCCTGATCAAAGATACGGTTCCGAAAGAGACCCTGGACCGCATCATGCGCGGCGACAATATCGAGGGGTGGCATCTTATGGATACCGCCAAGTTCCCCGCGCTTGCACAGAAGCTGGCCGATCGAAGGATGTTTATCAACTCCACGCTCAGGGCGCAGTTCGAGAAAGCGAGCAGGCATCGTGAAGCCTTCGACCGCCTGAATATCGCCTTTGTCGCGAGTCCCGTTACCGCCGGCCTGCCCAAAGTCATTCGTGACAGATACGCCTCCGCCTTCAAACCAGGCCCGCCGGCCGCCGCCCAGGATCTGGCGGAGGGTTACAGGCGGGCGGGAATGTTCGTTAAGGAATTTGTAAGCCGGGGCGGGAAGATAATCTCGGGCTCCGATGCCGGCGCCGGGAACCTGGGTACGGCAGGTCTCGCATTGCATCTGGATATGATGATGCTCACCGAAGTCGGCCTCACTCCGATGCAGTCGATCCAGGCCACGACGAGCTGGGCGGCCGATGCCTGGGGTAAATTAAGGGAGGTTGGAACTCTGGAAGCGGGTAAACGGGCGGACGTCCTGGTCTTGAATCGAAATCCGCTCGATGACCTTGCCGCAACCACGGACATTTTCCAGCTCATTCAAGGCGGAGCCGTTGTCGACCGGCAGTCGCTTGCCAACTGGAAGGAAGTTGTTCCCAAGCCCGGATTGGTACAGGAAAACTTTTCAAATCCGGCTCTCCAGGTTCCGTTCATCACTTACATGTGGCCCGAGCTGATTTCCACCGGTTCGAGGAATACGGAGATCACGATCAGCGGAGAGAATTTTTCCCCCAATAGTTTTGTGTTGTTGAACGACAAGATCCTGCGCGCTACGCCGCAGGGAACAAGCGAACTGAAAATATCCGTTCCGGCGGGCTCGTTCCGGCAGCCTGGAACGTACCCGCTGGTGGTGGTGCAGCCCGGCTCCGGCGGTGGCGTGTCCAATAGCTACTATCTGATGGTCACGTCCAACTAGCAGGCTTGGGAGGGCAGATGAAACGAGTTTTCTTATTCCTTTTCGCGGCAACCGTTTTGTATGTGATTCCAGTGCAGGCGCAAGGAACCGATTTTGCGGGGGAGTGGTCCTCCCGGTGTACGGAAGATTTTATTGCGCGATGCGGCATGGGCGAGCAACTGGGAGACTATCTCGGTATTCCCCTGAACGCCGCGGGGCGCATGAGAGCGGAAACCAGTGACGTTGCGGAATGGGGCCTGCCGGAGTTTCAGTGCCGGCCCCATCCATCGCCCTACCAGTGGCGCGCGGCAGGCAACCTGCGTATCACGAAAGAAATTAACCCGGTTTCGCGGCAGCTGACGGCCTACCATGTCGCCTGGCTCCGTTCCCTGGACCGGCCTATATATATGGATGGTCGTCCGCACCCGCCCGAGCACGCGCCGCACACGTGGTCGGGCTTTTCGACCGGGAAGTGGGACGGGAAAACGCTGGTGATTACCACGACCCACATGAAGCAGGGTTATCTGAAGGACAATGACGTGCCGCTTTCCGACAAAGCGATCATGCACGAATACTGGACGCGGCACGAAGGCCTCTTCACAATCACGACCATCGTGACCGATCCCATCTATCTTGAAGAGCCTTACATCCTGTCGTCCAACTATGAACTGGACACGCAAACGGAACTCGATTTTTTTCCGTGTACGATCATCGAGGAAAACATTTCGGCGGCGGTGCCGCACTACCTGCCGGGAAAGAACCCGTACCTGAACGACTGGTTGACACAGTACGGTGTGCCTGAAGAAGCGGCAAGGCGTGGTGGCGCGGACATGATGTATCCGGAGTACCGGTTGAAATTGAAGGGCTCGAAATAAAATGAGAAGAACACTCAAATCGGCGCTGTGGACGGCTGTGATTGCCGCTATTGGTTTCTCCGGAATTTCCGGTCTTACGGAACTTGTTTATGGCCGGCAGAATCAAATTCAGGTTCTGCCTGTCAGCGGAAATGTCTACATGCTGGTGGGCGCGGGCGGAAACATCGCGGTGTCCGTCGGAAGAGACGGTGTGTTGATTGTCGACACCGGCACGGCGGCGAATGCGGACAAAGTTCTGGAAACCGTGAACAAGCTGTCCCTGGCGGTGAATTCAAATCCTATGCCGGTCACGCCGTGCGTGGGATTGCGCTGTCGCGAATTTCACAATCCATATGGATGGTCCAATCCGGCGATCAACGACATCATCAGTTCGCCCGCGCCACCGCAGCCCATCCGTTACGTGATCAACACGAACATCGACCCGGATCATGTCGGCGGCAATAAGAAGATCGTGACGGCAGGCGTCACATACACCGGCGGCAATATCGCGAGTTCCGGCGCTGTTCCGCAGGGGGCGGGGCTGATCACGCATGAGAACGTGCTCAGCCGAATGGCCGAGACCCTGCCTGGAGATGAGTTGCCGACCGAGACGTTTCGCCTCAGTACGTTCAAGCTGAGCCATTTTTTCAACGGCGAGGGCGTTCAGATGATCCATATGCCTAATGCGCACACCGATGGCGACAGCCTCGTATATTTCCGTTACTCGGACGTTATCGTCGCGGGCGACATCATGTCGACGGTCAGCTATCCCATGATCGACGTGGAAAAGGGAGGCAGCATTAACGGAATTATCGAGGGGCTTAACAAGATTCTCGAGATCGGCATTCCCGAGTTCAGGACGCAGGGCGGCACCATGGTAATTCCGGGCCATGGACGGCTTACAGACCTCGCGGATGTGGTTTACTATCGCGACATGCTGGCCGTGGTGCGGGACCGGATTCAGGACGCCATAAGCAGAGGATTGACCTTGCAGCAGATTAAGGCCGCCAGGCTCACCATGGACTTCGACGGACGTTGGGGTTCGACTACGGGTCCATGGACAACAGATATGTTCATCGACGCAGTGCATAAAAATCTGACGGCGAACAAATAAGGAGGAAGCATGAAAGCTCGAACCGGTTTATTGATGATCGCTGGAGTTGTATTGCTGGGTATGACCGTCCTCGCCCATCACTCGATAATCGGAACCTACGATTTCAAGAAGGAAGTAAAGCTCGACGGAAAGCTGGTGCAGGTTCAACTGCGCAATCCGCATTCGTTCATTCAAGTCGAAGCTCCCGACGACAAGGGTGTGATACAGCGTTGGGCCCTCGAATGGGGCGGCGCAGGACAGCTTGTGAATCAGGGTGTGGACCGGAATTCGCTGAAAATCGGAGACAAGGTTCTCGTCACCGGGAATCCGGCGCGTAACGGCGACACCCGGATGAGACTGACCAGTATTCGCAGACCGTCCGATGGGTTCGGATGGGGAACCAGACCGGGCGAAGTCGTCGACTAAACGTTTGCCGGAGGGCATCGGAGGGCATTGGAGGGAAGATGAATTACAGAATCCGCGCGTGGACAGCGCCGCTCCCGGCCGCCGCCCTGGCCGCTGTTATATTCGTGTCGCCGATCCATGCCCAACAGCGTGGTCAGGCCGCCCCGCCGCCGACGGCGCGGGCGAATGCCCCGATCGATCTTACGGGGACCTGGGTATCGGTCGTCAGCGAAGACTGGCGAATCCGCATGATCACGCCCCAGAAAAATGACTTTCCGGGCATTCCGCTCAACGCCGCTGCCCGCCAGATAGCTGGCGCATGGGATCCTGCGAAGGACGAGGCCGCAGGCGAGCAGTGCAAAGGGTATGGCGCTCCGCACATCATGCGCGAACCCGGGCGTTTCCGTTTTAGCTGGGAAAATGACAACACGCTTCGCCTGGATATCGATTCCGGAACGCAGACTCGCCTGTTCCGCTTCGGCAACCAGCCGGCGCCTGCCGGACCACGGACCTGGCAAGGCCACTCCGTGGCCGCCTGGGAACCGGCGCCTCCTCCGGCGCGCGGAGCGAGACCCAACAGGGGCAACCTCAAAGTGGCTACAACCCAGGTTCGTCCGGGGTACATCCGCAAGAATGGCGTGCCTTACAGCGAGAACGTGGTGGTCGACGAGTTTTATGACATCGTTGCCGGGCCCCAGGGTGAGCAGTGGCTTATCGTGACGAGCAAGATTACCGATTCGCAGTATCTGACCACGCCGTTCATTTTCAGCACCCAGTTCAAGAAAGAAGCCGACGGTTCAAAGTTCAGTCCGACTCCGTGCTCGGCTCGATAAACCCTGCAGTCGACCCGTAGGCGCGGGGCTTCAGCCCCGTGCCACTCCTATTCCCCGCCTGTGTTAGGAGGGGTGGCTGCGCCACCAGGGGAATGGTCCCGTTCCTTATTGGCGCAGACGGGGTGGTACGGAATGACGCGAAGCCACCTTATGGATGCTCGCGTAGCGCTCATTAATTGATTGGACACCACCCCGCCGTTCGCTAAAAAACGCGCGAACGGCACCCCTCCTAATCCAGGAGGGGAGTTTTTGCGCAGGCGCGGGGCTTTTAGCCCGGTGCCAGGGATCAAATAGAAATTTTCTGGAACTTTGCACAGCGCTAAAGCCCCGCGCCCACAGCCTGCCGACTCGTCAATTACCTCCCAGAAAGTTTTTTGCGCTCCGAAAGTTGTGGCGTAGAGTTACGCGCAGGAGGCCGAGTATGAACCCCATTTTCATTGCGCTACTTTTGATTCCTTTGGCCCAGGGTCCTGCCGGTGGCGGCGGAGACGTTCAGGCGGGGAAAGCTATCTGGGAAAGCTTCAACCACGATTGCAGGCTGTGTCACGGCGTGAGGGGAGAGGGTGGACTAGGTCCGGATCTCGCCGGCCATACTTTGACTCCCGCGCAGTTCATGCGGGCTGTCCGGCAGCCATGGGGAGTCATGCCCGCCTTTGCGGCCGATAAGAACATTACCGATCAGGAAGTTCGTCAGGCTGCGGCTTACCTGGCGACCCTGGCGAAGGTTCCCGAGCCCGGCCAGTGGTTAACGAACGTTCCGGCCAATGCCACCGAAAGGCAGCGGCTGATGATTTCGTACGGGTGCGGACAATGCCATGGCCAGCTCATGGCGAATCCGCGCAGAACCGCGGGCGGCCTGGGCGCGGACTTCGAATGGTTCAAAGAGGAGGTGTACGCGCATACCACCGGTGAGGCGAATCGCGACCGTGCACATCTTCGCATGGGGAACTATTCCCGGCAGAGATTGAGTGAAGAGGCGCTGCACGAGATCTGGCAGTTCTTTGGCGTGGATCAGGGACTGCGCGCCAATATCTCCGCGAATATCACCGCCCCGCCTGCTTCGGGCAACACGGTCACCTATACGATCACGCTTTCCAACGGCGGCGCGCGCGGTAAAGGTCTTGCGGCCGAGAACCTGACCATGTTTCTTCCGTTGCCGGGAGGCGCCGCCGCGGCGCAACAGGCAGGCGTCACGGTGACGGCAACGACGGGAGCCGGCTATACCGGTATCCGCCGCGATAACTATACGAACACCGAAGCCGCAGCCTGGGAGATACCGTTTCTGGCTGCCGGGGAACGCCGGACCTACACGTTGACCATTACCGGTGCAACAGCGGCAGCGGGAATTGCTCGCGGTTACGTGAACTGGGGGAAGCCGCGGCTCGGCGATGGCGGTATGGATGTCATTCCCATAAACGTCGCGCGCGCCTCAGCGCAATAGAGTGATTCGGGGGAGACTTCCAAGTCCCCCTGAAATCTCCTAAGCAGGGCATGGGCGGGCGCGGCTCCGGCCGCGCCCGCTTTGTTTTCGGCAGTTCGGTCTAGTTTTGGATTTCAACCAGGCCCACGCGGTTCGAGCTGCTCTGGTGGATAATCAGGTTACCTTCCCGGGTCACGCCGAAATTCCGGATGATGCCGAATCCGGAGGGAATCGGCCAGCTTTGGAATCGTTCCGTCTTCGGGTCAAAGCGCACGAGCGTGTCCGGTCTCATTCCTGATTCGTTGTACCAGATGATGTCCTTGACGACGACGAAGGCATAAGGATCGGATGTCGGGCCGCTCGGCGACAGCCACTCCCGGACCTCGCCCGTCTTCGGGTTGAGCCTGCCAATTCGGCCTCGCGTGTTGTTTCCATACCAGACCATGCCGTCACTGGTAAGTCCGAGGCGGCGAATACGCGACGCCGTGTCCGGCACCTCGTAGTAACGGATACTCAGCGTATCCGGATTAACGGCGCCGATTTTGTTTGTCCCGTTGTAGGCAACCCAGAGCGTGCCGTCGGGAGCCGCCTGGATTCCGTAAGGATTCGCCTCTGTCGGGACCTCGGTGATTTCGCCGGTCTCGGGACTGAGACGCCCGATCATGCGCGCGCCCTGGGCGGTGAAATAGATTCTGCCGTTCTGGTGGATAACGGCGGAATGAGGATCTCGCGCCTTGGTCGGATACTCTGTGGTCTTCCCGGTACTGGGATCCAGCTTGCCGATCGTGGCGTTGCTGTTGCCTGTGTACCAGATGGTTCCATCTTTGTCGGGAAATATGGTGTGCGGTTTTGCGCTGGGCGGCAGAGGGTACTCTTTCATCTGTCCCGTCTTGGGATCGAGCCTTCCCGCCAGGCTTGCCCACATACCGGTCCACCAGATCGAGCCGTCCGGCGCCTCGATGGGGTCGCGCGACCGCTGGCCAAGGGTCGGGACCATCCACTCCTTGATCTTGATCGACGTCTCACCCGAAACCAGCGAGGGACGAGTCCCGGGCTTTGCGGGGAAGTTCGCTGCCAGGTATCCGCTGAGCACTCCGGCTTCATCGGCGGGCATCGCCACCATCGTGGGGATCAGGGCTCCCCAGACGTCTCTGCTGAAGCCGGCCGAGTTGGTGATCAGGTTTAGTCCGTGGCACTGGGTGCACTTACTCTGGAGAATTTCCCGGCCTGCTCCTGCCGGCAACTGAACCGTGCCGCCCCGCTGTGCTTCTGCCGGCACAACAACAAGGAGACCGGCAAACATCGCTGATGTCAGAACTGGGAACGCTTTGCTTCGCATGCGCCTTACCCTCCTGCTTGAAGACTGTATGGAAATTTGCGCGATTATACGCCACTACCCGGTACAGGATTCAATTGACTCGATTTAGCCCCGTGACTAACATCGCGGCCTGGAGTTTCGCTGGATGCATCGAGTTTCCGTAGCGCTTCTTCTCGGCGCGATGTCGGTCTGGGCAGGAAGCGATCATTGCCCCGTATATCCCCACAGTCAGTTTCCGCCGGAGTTCGCGCGGTCTCAGAAAGACGCGGCGCCGGAGGTGCTGGTTTCCTCGCTTGGCGAGCCGGGCGATATCCGGTTCGCCCAGGGCAGCAACAATTTCATCGACGATTTCATTTTCGGCAAAATGGCGGCCGCAGGCGTTCAGCCGGCGCCTCTCACGACGGATGCGGAATTTCTAAGGCGCCTTTCCCTGGACGTGACAGGGCGGATTCCCCAGCCCGAGCAGGTGGAGGCGTTTCTTGCCGATGGGCGCGCCGACAAGCGTTCCTTCCTTATCGATTCCCTGGTCGGGTCTGAAGCATTCATCGATAACTGGACGTTCTACTACGCGAACTTTTTCGAGGTTACGGGACGGTACTACAACCTGATTGGGATTCCGGGACGCAATCTCTTCCATTCCTACCTTCGTGATTTCGTCGCAAGGGATCGTTCTTATCAGGAGATCGCCACCGAGTTGATCACGGCAACCGGAGACTCCCACACATCGGGTCCACCGAATTTCCTGATTCGCGCGTCCCAGCAGGGTGATCCGATTTAGGACACCTGGGACACGCTCACCGACCGCGTCACCACAAGATTTCTCGGTATCAAGACGGAATGCATTTCCTGTCACGACGGGCGGCGTCACCTGGAGGAGATCAATACGTACATGGCGGTGCGCCGGCGCTCCGAATTCATGCGCATGTCGGCGTTTTTTTCGCGCATGAACATGAACGTCATTCCGGTGGACGCCTTCAATCAGCAGAACCGCGTGATTATTTCGGATCGGCCGGTCGGCAGCTACCACGGCTATGTGAATTCCAATAATCCCGGGCCGCGTCCGTCGAGAGTGGGTGCTCCATACGAGCCTGTATTCATGCTGACCGGTGAGAAACCCCGCGGCGGCAACTGGCGCGAAGAATTTGCCCGGATGCTGGTTTCAGATCGTCAGTTTGCGAGGGCCGCTGTCAATTACCTGTGGGCGCATTTCTTCACGGTTGGCATCGTAGACCCGCCGGATGCCTGGGATCTTGGCAGAATCAATCCAAAGCAGCCGCCTGCTGCGCCGTGGGGTTTGCACCCGACGCATCCGGAGTTGATCGAGGCGTTGGCCGATGAGTTCATCCGGTCGAACTACAGCGTCCGCCGGATGATCCGTTTGATGGTGGAGTCGAACGCCTACCAGTTGTCGAGCCGGTATCCGGGTGAATGGAAGCCGGAATTTGCTCCTTATTTTGCCAAGCACTTTCCGCGGCGTCTCCTGGCTGAGGAAATTTACGACGCCGTCATAACGGCCACCCGGACCGAAGCGCCGATGAGCGTCCAGGGATTCGACAAGCCCGTGCTCTACGCGACGCAGCTTCCCGATCCGACCGAGCCTTCCCAGGATTTCAACGTCCGGAACTTCCTGACCAACTTCGGACGCGGCGATTGGTGGCAGCTTCCCCGAAATTCGACGACAACCGTCATTCAGGTCCTCTATTTCATGAATGATTCGGCGATCAACAACAGGACTTTCGACAACCGCGGCATGAATACCCGCGTCAGCACGCTGTTGCGTTCAACGGCGAGCGACGACGAGCTGGTGCGCCAGATGTTCCTGGCCACGCTTGGGCGCGATCCCGCCGAGCATGAGATGGCCACGGTCAACGCAGCGAAGATTGATGACCGCGAAAGGTGGCTGTCCAATCTCCAATGGGTGCTGCTCAACAAGCTGGATTTCATATTCAACTACTAGGAGTCACGTGAAGGGCTGTCCGAGCTGTTACAAGATGACACGGCGCGACTGGCTGAAGCAGGCGGCGAGCTGGACTGCGTTCATGTCTCTGGCTCGAACGGGAGAAGCACAGGTGAGCGTCTCGCCATCCGCAAATGTTCGCGGCACGGCCCGAGCCTGCATTTTCATAAATCTCTCCGGAGCCCCGAGCCACCTGGATACGTTTGATCCCAAGGACGGCCCGTGGAATCCCTTCGACGCCGATCTCCGGCAATATCCGGGCGGCATCGTTCTTTCAAATACGCTGTTTCCGCAATTGTCCAAAATCACGAACGACCTCGCCGTTCTTCGTTCCGTTTCCAGTTGGGAAGCCGAGCACACGCGCGGCCAGTTCTACATGCAGACCGCGCATCCCTCCAACCCTGCATTCGTCGCGGAGACTCCTCATATCGGAGCAGTCGTTGGACTCGAGAAGAGCAGCGATGACCGGCTGCCCCCGTTCTTCACCCTCAACTCGTTTGCGGGGCAGGGGGCGACGTTTCTGGGCGGAAAGCTTCAGCCGATGACGGCGCCGACCAACGCCGGCGGCCTTGCAACCCTCGAACACAGTTTCTATGGCAACGAGAGCCAGACGCGGTTCGAAGAGAAGTTCAAGCTCCTTGAAGATCTGGAGGGACCATTGCGCGCCGCTCCCTTCGACAGGCGGATGGCCGACCACTCCGACTTCTACAAGTCTGCCCGGCAGCTGATGTATCAGCAGGGAATTTCGAATGTATTCCGGTTCTCGAGTGACGACACCGGGCGGTACGGAGACACGAATTTCGCGCGCTCGGTTATCGTTGCACGCAATGCGATCCAGGCAAAAAGCGGGACGGTGTTCGTGAACGTCACTCAACAGGGATGGGACACGCACCAGAACATGTTCGATCGCCGCTACACCCCCAGTATTTATCAACTCACAAACGAGCTCGACCGGGCTGTTGGCGCGCTGGTGGAAGATCTCAAGGCAAGCGGCGATTTCGCCCAGACGCTTATCGTGATGATGGGAGAATTCGGGCGCACGCCTGGAGACTTGAATTCACGAGGCGGCCGCGACCACCACAAGTATGCGATGAGCGTGGCGATGCTCGGTGGCGGCGTCCGGGGCGGCCGGGCCATCGGTGCGACAGACAGAATTGGCGACAGGGTTACTACTCCCGGGTGGAGCGCTCAGCGCCCGATCGTTATGGAGGATCTGGCGGCAACGATCTATTCCGCCCTTGGGATCAACTGGACCAAGAGCATTACCGATACTCCGTCGGGCCGAAAGTTCGAGTACGTTCCATATGCCGAGTACGGAGTGTATACGGCAGTGGAGGAAGTTTTCGGTTGAGAGTCTCCCGTTTCCTGGCAATCCTCTACCTCGCCGCTACGGCGTCCGGGTTCGCACAGACTCGTGTGAGCCGCATCCATCTTTTCATCGAGCAGCCACGGCTCATTTCCGGGCAACAGACTCTTGTTCTCGCTTCCGCCCGCAATTCGGACGGCTCGCTGCGTGCAAGCGACCAGTTCAGCTGGCGATCCAACAACACAAACATTGCCACGGTGGACGCGAACGGCCTGGTAACGGCTCGCGGCCTGGGGGTCACTGAAATTGCCGCTTCGCTGACCAGCCTGTCGGCGAGTGTCCGCATTCAGGTCCTGCCGCTGAGAATTGATGTGTCCCCTTCATCAAAGGTCGTCATCGTGGGAGATCAGTTTCAGTTTCGGGCCTCCGCGCTGAACGTGGATCTGCAACCGATTCCGGGCGTGACCTTTCTATGGCAGGTCATCGGGGCCGGAGGGTTTCAGACCCAGGCTGCGCGAATCGACAACACCGGCGTGTTGTCCGCCAGTGCCGTGGGCAGGTTTACGGTGGTCGCATCGATCAACTATCCCGCGGGTCAGGGCCAGTTTGCGCCGCAGGTCAGCGGCAGCGCGGCGATTGATGTGCGGGCGCCGGCGTCGTACCGGCTCACCCGGTTGCTTTCATCTGACGAGGTGCTGCCATCGGCTTCGTTGCGCCCGCCGACTGGCAGTCACAAAATCGCAGTCAATGATGCCGGCCAGGTTGCATTTAATGCGTCGTTGAATGGCATGACCAGTGGCTTGATGCTGTATGACAGGGGTGTCTTCGACCTCCTGGTCGGCGCCGGAACGCTCGGGCCTCTGCCCGGCGGCACCATTATGGGCATGGAGCCGCCGGTGATCAACAGCCGCGGCGACGTTCTGACGCTGGCCGGAATTGACGGCCAGCCTGGGATCGCTTTGGTGCTCGCATCGCGGCAGGGAAAATCCTTCGTCTTACTCGAGGGCGAATCCGCAGGCGGCTTCGAAAATCTGCGCTTGTGCTGCGGCCGCGGTTTCGACCTGAACGACAACGGTGATATCGCCTTCGGGGCGCAATTCCAATGGGCCAATATTCCTCTTGGGCGGAATGGATTATTTGTGCGCTCGGAATCGGGGTTGGAATTGGCGTGGTGGGAAGGCGAGCCTCTGCCCGGACTGGAAGGCGTGCTCGGTGTCAACGAGATTGGAATCGATCGCGCCGGGACGGTGTATTTCAGGGCGTGGAGCGGCACAGGTAACGCCATCTATCGAAGGGAGCGCGCGCAGAGTCCGGTGAAGGTCATTGGAACCGGCGATTCTTTCGCCGGTTCGACAGTCCGTAGTATTTACGATCTCGCCAATGCGGCCGATGGAACCCTCGCGTTCGTCCTGGAGGTGGACGGCGGACAAATGTATCTGTCGCGCAAAACCGCCGTGCGCACTGAAAACGTAGCACTGAGATGGTGGGGGAACCGCCTCGCAATTGCTTCCAACGGCAGTGTCGCTTTTGTCGCCGACACTGGAGCGGGATCCGCGCTGTATCGATGGGAGAGCGGCAATCCGTCGCTGATCCTGGCCGAAGGAGGGATCGCTCCCAATGGCGAGCCGATTCGAAGCATAAACGCTGTCGCCATCACCGCGGACGGCCGGGTGTATGCGGATGTCGCAACCGTGGACAATCAGTTCGTCGTGGTTCGGGCGGCGCCGGACCCAATGGTGCTTTTTCAGGCGGGTAGCCAGGTCAACGTTACGGCGAACATAACCATCAACGGCCTGGCTTCCGGCAGTGACGCCGGAGAGCCTTACGTGCTCCTGGGCGGAGGGCGCGCCAATCTTTTCTCATTGAATCCGCGAGGTCCGATTCCACGATTGCTTAATGGAGACCGCCTCCCGGATAGATCCATCTTCGACGGAATCGACGGGATCTCGTACCAGAGCAGCCAGGGACTCTATTTCAGTTCCGCGGGAAATATCTATCGTCTAGCCGGTGGCCGGGCCGAAGTGGTTATGGCGCACAACACATCCGCGAGCGATGGAGTCCTGCTGTCGAGCGCCACGCTGCTCTCGGTCAGCGAAAATGGGTTCGCGCTGGTGAGAGCCGACACGGACCGGCAGCATCAGCGTTTGCTTCTCCTGGCCAACGGCCGTACCACCGTGCTGGCTTACAGCGTGGGGAACCCGCTCTGGCAGACAACGAGCCCGGCCGGCGGCGTCGTACGGAATTTGGGGTGGCCTCAGGCTGTGGATTCGCTCGGCCGCGTCATGACGTATCTGGCTGTCAATGGCGGACCCTCGGGCTTGTTCCTCCATGAAAACGGGAACTGGATAGCGGCTGCTTTGATGGACGTCACCCGGGTGAACAACCAGACCATCACGCGGGTCAGCCAGCTGGAAGCAGCGAATGGCCGCTTCTACGCCATTCTTAACCTCAGTGGCGGCCAAAACGTTCTTGCGGAATATCGGGATCGAGAATGGATTCCGCTTGTGACCAATGCCGACACAGGTCCAAACGGCGCGGAGATCAACTTCATCGGCAATTTCGCTGTAAATCGGCAAGGCGACATCGCGTTTGCGGCAGGCTTCAGGGGCGGCATGAACGGACTGGTTTTTCGTGGCGCCGACAGGGTGGGCATGATTCAAACGAGCACGGTTGCCACCGAAGACGGAGACTACATCATGGGAGTCACCCATATTGTCCTGGGCGACGACCGGAGAGTTTATTTCAGGGGAAGAGATATTAAAGACCGGACTGTGGTTTATGTGGCAGAACCACTCTTCTAACGCAGGCGGTAGCCGCGGGCTTTATGCCCGCGGCTGCATGCTGCTCCTGGCCGCGATCTGCTTTCTGGCATCCATTCCCGCGTGGACTCAAAACCTGCCGGTAAGCGTGGCGACTATTGAGATTACGGCGCCGCAGGATTTCGTCATCAGCGCCCGTTCCCTTCAGTTGCGTGCCACGGCAAGGACGGTGACAGGAGCTACGGTTTCGGGTTTTCGACCGGTCTGGACATCGAACCGGCCCGAGATTGCGCGCGTTGACGAGCGTGGCCAACTGCAGGGTCTGATGCCTGGCGTCGCCGAAATCCAGGCGACCGGAGACTCGGTAACCGGACGGTTCGAAGTCCGAGTTTATCCTCTCGCGGTTGAAATCACGCCGAGCCGGGTGGAGCTGGAAGTTGGCCAGACGGCAACAGTCAGTGTAAGAGCAGTCGACGCGGACAGGCGCGTTCTCGCCGACGTCCCGTTTGTCTGGTTCTCGAGCCTGCCGGCCGTCGTGTCGGTGAATTCGCTGGGAACCGTCACTGGTCTTGAGGCGGGCGAGACCACGATTGCGGCACTGATTGGCGCAGCCGATTCCAGGTATCACTTTGGCGGTCAGGCTTCAGTGACGGTTCGCACGCGGCCCACGTATCGCCTGAGCCAGGCGATTGCCAACGATGTGCGGACGAGCGCCGTCACGCTTCGCGCCATGGGAGACATCAGCTACGGCGGCGCCGACCGCTTCGCCTTCATCGGGACGCTCTCAAACGGCTCGCAGGCCGCCATGGTTTACCAGAACGGATCGCTTCGAACTCTGGCCGTTACCGGCGACAATCTGGCGGTTGCAGACGCAATCATTCAAACCATCGACGGAATTGCGATGAATGGCCGCGGCGAAGTTGTTGTTCTGATCAACCGTCCCCTCGACATTGTTGTGGCGTTTCGCGGTGCATCGTTTTCCCCTGTAGTCATGCCCCCGCCTTTGCGATCCGGCGCGTGCTGTTCGTGCTGCATTAATATCGGTCCGAAATCTCTGAACGACAATGGAGATCTGGCAATCACCTTGTGGACCGGCCGCGCAAACGAGATGTGGGTTATGCGCGCCGATGGACAGTCGGAAGCAGTCGTCACCGGCGGGCAGACTTTGCCTGGCCTTGGTGTTGCCGACTGGATGAATCCGCCGCTGATTTCGAACTCGGGCGCTGTTACCTTTATGGCCGGGAACGCGCGAGGGCAAGGTGGTTTCTTGTGGGACGCCAGACAAGTTCAGAAAGTGTACGTCACGGGCGACGTCGTTCTGGGCCGGACGATCCAATGGCTTGATGTGCCCATGCGCACCGATTCCGGCGACCTGTACGGCCGTTTTGGCGGCCCTGATTTCAACATGATTGGCAAGTATTCGACCGGTTCATGGCGGCAGGTCGTGCCTGCTCTCGCGGGATCGAACTCTCCGAACATCTGGGGCATCCATAACCTGTTCGATGCTCGCGGCAGCACCGTTGTGTTCAAGGGAGACTCCGATCAGGGCAGCGGCGTGTTCCGGTTGGAAGGCGAGCAGATTTCCATGGTTGCCCCCTACGGAGGAAGCAGCGCCAATGACTGGCTGGACATCAGCAATGCAGTGGTCCGGTCAACCGGAGACGTCATGGTGCGGGGAAGCCACGGAAGTTCGGCAGGGAGGATCGCGCTTGTAAGCGGCGTATCAACCTCATCAGCGCCCCTTGTGGAAACCGGCCGCGCCATCGACGGCGCCGTGTCGACGGGCCTTCGCTGGAGGGAACTGGGCCGCGGCATCAATCCCAGCGGTCCTGTTCTTAAAACCGCTGGCGGTATTCTGGCGGCGATTACACGAAATGCCATTCAGCCGTTGATTTCGCCCGGCGACGTTATGGGATCGGAAGGGAGATTGATCTCAATCGACCAGCACTTCTCGAGCCGCAGCGGAAACATTCTGTTCGAAACCCAGACAACAGTCGGCCGGTCGATTCACTTGTGGCGCAACAGCGTTGCCACACTCGTGATGGCTGCGGGCCGAGCGATCCAGATGGCGAGTCTCGCGAGTGTGAATGTGGGCTGGATATACGGCCCGCATGCGGTGAACGACCGCGGTCAAATGGCGGTGCAGGCAAGCTTCGACCAGTCAGTCGGAGTGTTCTTCTTTCCGGGCGCCGGGGGGCGGCCGACTCTGGTAATGAGCGGGGGAACTGCAGCACCAGGCGGCGGAACATACAGTTACCTGAACGAAATTGCCATCGACGAAAATGGCCGCGTGGCTTTTGTCGCGACACTGAACGGTGGCGGCGTGGCAGCGTTTCTTTGGGAGAACGGCCAGATACGGCGCATCGGTTCGGCTGGTGATTCGGGGCCGGGCGGCCAACCAATCGCCAATTTCACCAGTCTTCAAGCAGCCGGTAACCGCTTTTATGCGTTCTTATGGGCCGGCAATTCGGCGGAACACATCGCTTACTACGACGGAAGCGGGTGGCGGCCTGTCGTGTCGCGGGGCAGCGGCCTCAGCTTCGGCTCGTCGGTTCAGTGGTTCCACAATAACAAGTTCGTTGCATCGGCGAGCGGCGATATCGCGTACTTCGCAGGCGCCGGCGAAGTTATCGCTGTCGTGCATAAGTCCGACGGCCGCGATATCGCCGTCGCGCGGCGTTTTGATCGTTTGGATCGGCAGTGGCTGACCGGCACTTTCCTCGACCTCAACCTCAGCGATGCGGGTCATGTGTTCTTTACAGACATCACCACGAGTGTTGCGGGCCAGCGGATCGTGCTTCTTCAGGCCGATCCGCCCCTTCCGGTCCGGCCTTTTACAGTTGCCAATCGCGGAGGGTCCTCTCTCAGGACCGACGGCGCCGGCGCACTGGTGCAGGGGTACACGCGCATTCAGCCCGATTCGGGAAGCACGACGGCATCCGGAATTGCGATTCTAGGATTCCGCCAGAACAATGTGCTGGTCTCGGAAGCCGGCGTTCCTGCGTCGTCCCCGATCCAGAACGGACGTATTTATGCCGAAGTGAATGGGCCGCTGAATACCGGTGTTGCCATTGCCAACCCCAATAGCCAGGCCGCTGTCATCACCTTTCAAATCACAAACAGCGCGGGGCCCGGCCGAACCGGAACGTTTACGATTCCCGCGAACACGCAGAAAGCGTTCTTCCTGAATAGTGAACCGGTCAATGGCGGCAATGCGATTCAGGGCACATTCAGCTTCAGCTCCAGCGTTCCCGTTTCAGCAGTCGCTCTCCGATCCTTCTTCAACGAGCGGACGCCTGCGGAATTCCTCATGACCACATTGCCCGTGGTGAATACATCGCTTTCCGCTTCCAGTGGCACGCAGTACATTCCGCACTTTGCCGATGGTGGCGGCATGACCACCCAGATCCTGTTGGTCAATCCCACCGATAACGCGCTGACGGGTGCGGTGGAGGTTTACAGCCAGGGCGGTCAGCTGAGCCGCAGCGTTCCTTACTCGGTGGCGGGCCGCGATTCGGCCAGATTGTCCGGTGTAGGCGGCGCCGTTTTGACCCAGGGATCCGTACGCGTAGTCCCTGCGGGCGGAGGCGTGGCGCCGTCAGCGATGGCGGTCTTCACGTACAAGCCTGCCGGAATCACGCTTTCCGAAGCGAGTGTGCCGGCGATTCAGGGTTCTGCTTTTCGAATGTACGTGGAGTTGTCCGGCATACCGGGGAGGGCAGGCAACATCGAAAGCGGTTTCGCGATTGCAAATACATCGAACGCGGCGGGAACTGTCACGCTGGAGTTGACCAACATGGATGGATCCACCACGGGACTGCCCGCGCCAGTCGCCCGCACTTTGCCTGCGGCCGGGCAGATCGTGGATTCTCTCGGAAGCTTTTTTTCGAACCTGCCGAATCCGTTTCGTGGCGTGCTCCGAATGTCGGCATCCTCCGGCATTTCTGTTGTCGGAATACGAAGCCGATACAACGAGCTCGGCAGTTACCTCATGACAACCACTCCTCCCACGAACGAAGGAGCGGCTGCATCATCCACCGAACTCCTGTTCCCGCATATCGTCAATGGTGGGGGATTCACAACCGAATTCATCGTATTCAGCGGAGCGGCGGGCCAGTCGCCGAGCGGAAGCCTGCGCTTCTTCGGAGACGACGGCGCCCCCCTGACGCTTTCGCTGAACTAGCTGAAGAGCATGGTAAGCTCACGGCCGTAAAACGTTAAGGAGTTAAGGAAAGGTATAATCGAACCAGCGAGAGGATCACACCATGGAGGATCACACCATGAATGAAATAGAGTTGCTATCGCGCATCACAGTGAATCCGTCCATTTTCGGCGGTAAGCCAATCATTCGCGGGCGGCGCATTGCCGTCGAGCATGTTCTGGATATGCTTGCCGCTGGCGATTCGGTTGAGACGATCCTATCCGGGTATCCCTTCCTCGAGAGACAAGATATTCAAGCATGCCTGGTTTACGCTCGTAAGATCGTCGGTCACGAGAGAATTGAGCCCTTTGCTGTTGAAACCGCCTTGTGAAGGTTCTGCTGGATACGTGTGTATGGGGACCCGCCCAGATTGAAATCCGGGCCGCCGGCCACGACGTCATTTGGACAGGCGATTGGGAAGTAGATCCAGGCGACGAAGAAATTCTCAACCGCGCTCATGCAGATAGTCGAGTTCGCGTGACATTAGATAAAGATTTCGGCGAACTCGCGATTCTGCGCGGCCTTCCGCATCACGGAATTATTCGAGTCGTGGGTTTTTCAGTCCGGCAGCACGCGTCGGTCTGTTTGTCCGTACTCAATTCGCATCAAAAGGAGCTGGAGGCGAGTGCGATCGTGACCGCGGTTATGGCAAAGATCTCATCGAAATGTCTACAACTGATCCGCACTTTTCCACTGCGGCCGATTCGATCTGAGGAAGGGTTGGAGGGCGCCGAAGCTATGCTCAAACCGATCGTAACTTGTTAGAATCACAACACGGCCCCGTAGCTCAGATGGATAGAGCAGCGGTTTCCTAAACCGGAGGTCGGCAGTTCGAATCTGCCCGGGGCTATTGATCTTTCCCGCGCGTAAACTTTCTTTGCGCTCCAACCGGTTTGGCATAAAGTAGTCCGACATTAAGGAGAAAAAAATGAACGCTATTCTCATTGCGATGCTTTTGCTTCCCCTGGCTCAGGGTCCGGCAGGCGACGTTGCGGCCGGGAAGACTCTCTGGACGACCAACAACGCCTGCAGCAATTGCCACGGCAACAACGGCGAGGGCATGTTCGGTCCCGATCTAGCCGGTCATCAACTGACCCCGGCGCAGTTCATGCGCGCCGTGCGTCAGCCATGGGGCGTGATGCCAAGATTCACTCCCGAGAAGAATTTCAGCGATCAGGATGTTGCCAATCTCGCGGCGTACATGGGCAGCTTGCCGAAGGTTGCGGCTCCTGGAAACTGGCGGACACCCATTCCTCCGAATGCCAGCGACAGGCAGGCGATCCTTATTGCCAATGGCTGCGGCCAGTGCCACGGCGCGGTGATGGGGAATCCACGTAGAGATGCGGGCGGCGAAGGCGCGGATTTTGAATGGTTCAAATCGATGGTGTATACGCACACTACAGCGATGGGGGACCAGGCCCGTCTCCGAATGGGCAATTACTCGCGGACGAGACTGCCGGAAGTGGCATTGCGGCAAATCTGGGAATTCATGACCGTCGAGGCCGGGCTGCGCGTGCCCATCACGGGCCAGATCAGCGCCGGAACTTCCGGCGACAGAGGCACCACCTTCACGCTCACCGTGAGTAATGTCGGCATAGCGGACAAGGGGCTTAAGGCTGAAAACCTCACTGTCTCGTTGACACTGGCCCCGGAGATCACGGTTGCGGCCAATACCGGCGCAGGCTATCAGGGAGTGAAGCGGGATGCGAGGAATGCCGAGACTGCAGTGTGGAACCTGCCCAGCCTGCCTGCTGGTGACAAGCGCGTCTACACACTGACAGTTTCCGGCGTGAGCGCGTCCACAGGAATTACCGGCGGGAACATCGGTTGGGCCAAGCCGGTGCTCGGCGATGGAACAACGGACTTTCTTGTAGTGCAGGCGCCCCGGCCGGCACAAGCGGCCAGGTAGCTCAAACCTCTTCGCCTGAACGCAGGCGTAAAGCCTGCGGCTACGCAGCCGCGGGCTTTATGCCCGCGTCTTCATTCCAGCATCCCCAGCGCGCGTTTCCAGTATTCGATCTCGTTCTCGCAGTCCTTGCATGCCTGGGCGTGCGCTTCCCACGCGGCGCGCTCGTCAGGACTCAGGCGGCCTTCGATCAGATCCAGGGCTGTTTCGGCGCTCAGATGCATCATTCGTTTGTAAAAGAAGCCATTTGTACACTAAACTTACTGGTTTTCAGATACGAGTTTAGGGAGGATTTGTGGCGCGCACCAAAATGACTCGTCATGACCTGAAGGTTCAGGATGAGATCACGACCACACTGCGAAATTTTACAGATAGCGTCTATGACCATAAGAAAGAGGTCATAACCGGTGTTTCGGTACTGGTGGTTATCGGCATCGTTCTGATTGGCTGGAGCGTCTATTCCTCGAGTCGAGACGCGAGTGCCCAGGACCAGCTATCCCTGGCGATTACCGCCTTCAGCAATCCTGTGATTCCGACTGACAAGGAACGGTACGAGAAGACGATTGTGGAAGCCCAGAAGACCTTTGACGCGTACGGCTCCATGCCCGCCGGTGTCATTGCGCAGTATTACATCGGCCTGAGCCAGGAAGGGCTGGGCGACACAGCCAAAGCTACCGAGACGTTGCAGCAGGTGATCGACCGTGGGGATGAGAGCATCAAGGGTGTCGCGCGGTTTGCCCTGGGAGGCATTCACAAGAAGCACGGCGACTTTGCCAAGGCTATTGAGCTCTACAAACAGCTCTATGATAGCGGCGGATATTCGAAGGCCGCTGTGGCGTTTGAGCTGGCACAACTTCACGAGTCGAACAATCAAGTGGACCAGGCCAAGGATTACTATCAGAAAGTAGTTGCGGAACACGCGGACTCACCCTTCCGTGGGCCGACTGACGAGGCCCTGAAGCGCCTCGGCGTGACGCCTGCACCGCCTGCGGCCCAGACACCTCCTGCGGCACAATAGGTTTTCCGAGTTCCCCGCACCCGCCACCAGGGCGGGGCGGGCGCCAGACTGAAAAATGAAGCAGTATTTCATAGAACTCAATGACCTGGCTGAGGGTAAGGTTTCGGTACAGGGCTCGTTCGAGTCCGGCCTTATCGATCTTGCCGCCGAGAACCTGCAGCAAGCCGGGACTTTGGACTGGTCTGTCGCAGCGGAACGCGCCGGCAGTGAAGTTCGCGTTACAGGAACACTCAAGACGGGCGTTGAACTTCCGTGTTCGCGGTGTCTTGAGGTTGCGCGTTGCGAGGTCACGAAGCCGTTTGACCTCTACTTTCGGCAGCGCGATGAAATGATGTTCGATGAGGACGAAGAAGTGGAACTGGACGATCAAGAGACGCGTACGGCATTTTTCACCGGTACGAAGCTGGCGATCACCGAGATTCTGCGCGAGCAATTGCTGCTGGCTCTTCCGATGAAGCCGCTTTGCAAGGTAGACTGCAAGGGTCTTTGTCCATCCTGTGGGACGAATCTTAATGTGAATACGTGTCAATGTCTCCAGGAGCAGTTCAGTCCCCACATGGACACGTTGCTTGAAATAAAAAAACGACTAGAAGAGCGGAGTTCTTAAGATGCCAAATCCAAAACGACGACATTCGAAGGCGCGCAAAAACAGCCGCCGGGCGCACGATCATTTGACGACCCGATCACTGTCCGAATGCCCCAATTGCCACGAAATGAAAATGCCTCATCGTGTCTGCCCTGCCTGTGGGCACTACAAGGACCGGGAAGTCATCGAAACAGCGGAAAAATAGATGATCAAGATCGCAGTCGATGCGATGGGCAGCGATCACGCGCCTCTTCCCGAGGTTGAGGGCGCCGTTCAGGCTGCCGCCCAATATGGGGTCGCTATCGTGCTCGTCGGCCTGGAACCGCGCATTCGCGAAGCTCTCGAAAAGCACGATGCCGGAAGCCTCCCCATCGAAGTCGTTCACGCCAGCGAAGTGATTACGATGGAAGACTCGGCCGCTACGGCAGCCCGCCGCAAGAAAGACTCATCCATTCGAGTTGCAGCGCTGCTCATGCGTGATGGGGGTGTATCCGGCGTCGTCAGCGCTGGAAACACGGGCGCGGTGATGGCGACGGTCAAGATGGTTCTGGGCACTCTGCCTGTAGTCGATCGGCCCGCTCTTTCAACGGTCCTTCCCACGCAGAAGGGCAAGCCCGCCATCCTTCTTGATGTGGGCGCCAATGTCGATTGCAAGCCACATCACCTGGAACAGTTCGCCATCATGGGCGACATCTATTCCCGGACTGTCTTCGGCATCCGGCGGCCGCGCGTCGGCCTGCTGTCGATTGGCGAAGAGGCTTCCAAGGGTAACGAACTCACAAAGGAAGCGTTCAAATCCTTGAAACTCGCTCCAATCAACTTTCTCGGAAATGTCGAGGGCCGCGATATCTTCAAGGGCGATGTGGACGTTATCGTGTGTGATGGCTTTACCGGCAACGTTGCGCTCAAGCTGAGCGAGGGTCTTATCGAGACTTTCACAGCAATGCTCGGCGAGGAACTTCAGAAGACCCTGGCGGCGAAGGTGGGTTACATCTTCGCGCAGAAGGCTTTTCGCCAGTTCAAGCAGCGCCTGGACTACTCGGAATACGGAGGCGCGCCGCTGTTGGGCATGAATGGAATTACGATCGTCTGTCATGGGCGGTCCAAGGCGAATGCCATCAAGAACGCAGTCCGTGTGGCGAACGAGTTCTGCAAGCACAACGTCAACCAGGTTATCGAAACGGAATTCCACAAGCTGGGCCTCTCGAAAAGCGCCGCCGTAACATGAAAATTGCATTCGTCTTTCCCGGCCAGGGATCCCAGCATGCCGGTATGGGCCGGGCGATAGCGGAAAAGTATCCCGTTGCCCGGGCCGCCTTCGAAGAAGCCGACCGCGCTTTGAATTTTGGGATTTCCCGTCTTTGTTTTGAAGGTCCGGAAGAGGATCTGAAGCTCACCGAGAATACGCAGCCCGCGATTCTTGCGACATCGATTGCCGTGTTTCGCATTCTGGAAGAGCGTGGAATCCGGCCGGACTTCGTTGCGGGTCACAGCCTCGGCGAGTATTCGGCTCTGGTTGCCGCAGGATCCCTGAGGCTGGGCGATGCAGCCGGGCTCGTGCGGCGGCGGGGACGTTACATGCAGGAAGCGGTTCCGGTTGGCGTGGGCGCCATGGCCGCGTTGCTCGGGTTGGACCTGGCTGGGGTGCAGTCCGTTTGCGAGCGCGCCGCTGAAGGACAGGTGGTTTCTCCGGCGAATATGAACTCTTCCGGGCAGATTGTGATTGCGGGGAACCGGGAGGCCGTCGAGCGCGCGATGATACTGGCCAGGGAAGCGGGCGCCAAACGCGCCATTCCATTACCGGTGAGCGCGCCATTCCATTGTGCGCTGATGAAGCCGGCCGAGGAGCGCCTCAGCGTCGACCTGGATAATCTCGAATTTGCGGACCTTCGATGCCCGTTGATCACAAATGTCGACGCGCTGCCGATTCAAACGGGAGGCGAGGCTCGCAGCGGTTTGAAGCGCCAGGTGTCGCGTCCGGTGCGCTGGCAGGAGAGCGTCGAGCGTCTGCTGGACGAGGGCGTTCGCGCCTTCGTCGAAGTCGGTCCCGGAAAAGTCTTGCTGGGCTTGATTCGCAGCGTCGATAAGTCGGTTACAATGCTCAATGCCGATGACGAGAATTCGGTGGAAAATACGTTAAGCGCACTTCTATAATTTCAGGTTTGCTCCCGCGAATAAGCGGACACAGTGTTGGTTCAAGAAAACAGGAGGAGATAAGAATGGCTTCTTCAGTCGAAGATAAGGTTAAACAGATCATCGTCGAGCAGCTTGGGGTGGACGAATCGGAAGTTACTCCGACCGCTTCCTTTATTGATGATCTTGGCGCGGATTCGCTCGATACGGTTGAACTCGTCATGGCTTTGGAAGAAGGATTCGGGATGGAGATTCCCGATGAAGATGCCGAGAAAATCACCACTGTCAAGGACGCGATCAGTTACATCGAGACTCACCTGCCCAAGTCATAGCAGCGCGCTGGCGCGAGACCTAAGGCTACGTTGCGGCCGTGAAGGGAATTAACGAATTGCAGAAGAGAAGAGTCGTCGTTACCGGCGTCGGGCTGGTTACGGCGCTGGGAACAGGAACTGAGGAAACCTGGAAGGGTTTATGTGAAGGGCGCAGTGGCGTTACGGCCATCACGCGTTTCGACACGGCTCAGTTTTCAACGCGAATTGCCGCTGAAGTCAAAAACTTCGATCCGTTGCGATGGTTCGAAAAGAAAGACGTCAAGAAGATGGACAGCTTCATCCATTACGCGGTGGCAGCCGCGGACTTTGCTATGAAGCAGTCCGGCCTCCAGATTACGGATGAACTCCGGGAGCGGACCGGAGTATTCATCGGATCGGGAATTGGTGGATTCGCGATAATCGAGCGTGAGCACACGGCATTGCTCGAGGGCGGACCGCGCAAGATATCCCCGTTCTTTATTCCGTCCAGCATCATCAACCTTGCGGCTGGCCAGGTTTCGATCCGGTTCGGCGCCCGCGGCCCGAACTCGGCGCCATGCACGGCATGCTCATCGGGCGCGCACGCAGTCGGGGATGCGTTCCGCGCGATCGCGCGCGGCGACGCGGATGCAATGATCGCAGGAGGCTCCGAGGCAGCGATCACTCCCATGGGCGTCGGCGGTTTTGCGGCGATGCGCGCTCTATCCACTCGAAACGAAGAACCGTTGCGCGCGTCCCGGCCCTTCGACAAGGATCGCGACGGATTTGTCGTCGGAGAAGGCGCAGGCGTCGTCATCCTTGAAGAACTGGAGTTGGCAAGGAAGCGGGGCGCGACCATCCTCGCCGAACTCGTCGGCTATGGCATGAGCGGCGACGCATACCACATCACTCTCCCTCCAGACGACGGCCACGGCGCCATGCGCGTCATGTTGAACGCAATTACGGATGCGGGAATCAAACCTGAAGAGGTGGACTATATCAACGCGCACGGCACGTCGACTCCGCCCAACGATCGCATCGAAACCCATGCGATAAAGCGCCTGTTCGGCGAACACGCCCGCAAGCTCTCAATCAGCTCGACAAAATCGATGGTTGGGCACCTGCTTGGCGCGGCGGGCGCGGTGGAAGCCGGAATCACGGTACTAGCCATCGAACGCGGCGTCATACCCCCGACCATTAACTACGACACCCCCGATCCCGATTGCGATCTGGATTACACGCCGAATCAAATGCGCAAGGCCAGCATCAAGTATGCGCTTTCAAACTCCTTTGGATTCGGCGGAACGAACGCCTCGCTGCTGTTCAAGCGTTATACGGATTAGGAGATACTTGCCCTATGGCCGAGCGTGAAACGTTGGAAGTTGACGTACTCATCGTCGGCGGCGGCCCGTCGGGACTCGCAGCCGCTTATCACTTGCGCAGCCTGAATCCGGATGCGTCGATCGCGGTCCTGGAAAAAGGAAAGGAGATTGGCGCCCACATCATTTCCGGTGCGGTGATGGATCCGCGAGGCATCAACGAATTGATGCCCGACTGGAAGGAGAAAGGCGCGCCGGTCGAGCGTCCCGTCCGGGAAGACCATGTCACGTATCTGACCAGCAACCGGAAGTTCGACCTTCCCATAATTCCGCCTCCCCTGAAGAACCACGGCAACTACATCATCTCGCTGAACAAGTTCATCCGCTGGTTCGGCGAGCAGGTCGAAAAGAACGGCGTCGATATCTTTGCCGGGTTTTCCGGCGCCGATCTCCTCATCGAAGACGGCGCCGTGGCCGGCGTCCGTACCGGCGACAAAGGTATCGACAAGCACGGGAACAAGAAAGGGAACTACGAGCCCGGCATCGATATCCGCGCGAAGATAACAATCCTTGCGGAAGGCTCACGCGGCTCGCTCACGAAACAACTGGTGCAGAAGTTCAAGCTCGACGCGGGGCGCAATCCGCAGGTGTATACGGTCGGCGTGAAAGAGATCTGGGATGTCCCGAGCCAGAAAGGTGTCGACGGCCGCGTCATCCACACCATGGGCTGGCCCCTGACCACCGAGGAATTCGGCGGCGGTTTCATCTACAACATGGCCGACGGACGCGTTTCGATCGGACTGGTTGTAGGCCTGGATTACCTGGATCCCCGGCTGGATCCGCACAAGCGCTTCCAGGAATTCAAGACGCATCCCTACATTCGAACCATTCTCGAAGGCGGCACGCTCTATTCTTATGGCGCAAAGACAATTCCGGAAGGCGG
This sequence comes from Candidatus Sulfopaludibacter sp. SbA3, assembly GCA_945865815.1. GTDB lineage: Bacteria > Acidobacteriota > Terriglobia > 20CM-2-55-15 > 20CM-2-55-15 > CAMBFR01. Next base: position 7,141 of record CAMBFR010000003.1, on the reverse strand, counting down.
TTACTGGGCTCAGCCTCAGTACTACTTTAATGGCGGAATGATCATTGGCGATTCGGGCGGTTTCCTGAATGCCATGCGCCTGAAGGGAATTCACCTCTCGTTCAAGACCGGCATGCTCGCGGCGCAGGCCGCTTCGGAAGCTCTTGCGGCTGACGACTTCTCGGAAGCCAGACTGAAGCGCTTCCACGACCTTGTCGAGAGCAGTTGGGTGAAAGAGGAATTATGGAGGGTTCGAAACTTCCATCAGGCGTTCGAACACGGTTTCCTTTCGGGAATGATCCATACCAGCCTCCAGATGGCGACTGGCGGCCGCGGTCTGCGCAACCGGTATACGAACCACCCCGGTCACGCCCGCATGCGGAAGGTTCTCGAATACTACAATGGTGCGGTTCCAGCGCCGGTGGAAGCCGCCTTCGACAGGAAACTCACGTTCGATAAGCTGACCGACGTCTACAACTCCGGTACCGACCACGACGAAGACCAGCCCTGCCACCTCGTTGTCCTTGAACCCGACATCTGCACCAACCGCTGTACCAAGGAATTTGGAAATCCCTGCCAGCACTTCTGTCCCGCCGCCGTTTATGAATGGACCGATGCCAACCGGCTGCAGATCAACGCGTCCAACTGCGTCCACTGCAAGACGTGCGACATCATGGATCCGTATCAGATCATCAACTGGGTTACGCCGGAAGGTGGCGGCGGTCCCGGTTACGAAATGCTGTAGGGAAATCCGGAGTCCAATCCCGAAGATTCCGATCCGCCCTGGCGATCAAATTCCCCTCCTGTTTTAGGAGGAGAGCCCGAGCGACAGCGAGGGCGGGGTGGTATAATGATCGAAAGAGTCTGTGGACCTTCAATACCACCCCGGCGCTTCGCGCCACCCCTCCTAAAACAGGAGGGGAATTGCGTCTCCTTACTGCAAAAGACACATCACGTTGCCGATTTCGCTGTGGCGTTCGGTGGCGCAACATCAGTCGCCCGGATTTTAAATCCTGCCTTATAGTGTTTCCGGACACATTGGAGGTGTTTTTGATGAGAGAAGCGCTGATCGCACTGGGAGTACTGATCGTTGGAGTCATTATCGGGAGTCTGATAAAGCCGAATGCTGAGCAGAGCCGTCCGATCTCGCCTCAGCCGGGCGCCGGCGGCGGAGACGATCATCACCACTGAGGGAGGGCTCCCGAATTAATCCGCGGCGGGGCCTACCGCTCTGGGTTGCAGGTACGCTGCTTCGTAGAATTTGATGAAGGCGACGAGCAGCGCAAGCACCAGGGGGCCGACCAGCATGCCGATGAATCCGAAAATCTTCAGCCCGCCGAGGACTCCGATCAGTATCAAAACCGGGTGTACCTTGGTCCGGCCGCTGACCAACCTGGGACGGATGAAGTTGTCGATGTTCATGACGATCGTGGCGCCGTATATGAGTAATCCTACGCCGCGGGCCGTCTCGCCATCCAGGATCAGGCTCACTGCGGCAGGCAGCCAGATAAGCGGAGTGCCCAGCACGGGCAGGAACGCCGTGATGATCATGAGTGCGCCCCAGAAGATCCAGTTCTCAATTCCAACCACAAGAAGGCCGATACCGCCCAGAGTGCCCTGAATGACGGCGGTCATCACCTGTCCGTAGAGCACCGCCTGAGTGACCGTTCGCAGTTCGTAAAACAGCGACTCCTTTAAAGCCGGATCGAGGGGCATCAGGGACTTGATTCGCGCGAGGAAACTCTCTCCTTCACGAAATCCGTAATACATCACGAAAAACATGACGAACAGGCCGAGCAGCAACTCGGTCAGCGATCCCAGAATGTTGGGCGCCAGGCCGACGATGGACCGGCGGATCTGGTCCAGCGTCGAGTCGATCATTTCCTGGAAATTCACGCGATTGCCGGTCAATCCGCTCAGGTAATCGCCCATGCGCTGAATGTTTTCGACCTGGAAATTGGTATACGCGCCCGACACCTGCTGTACGAGCTCGCTCACAAGAAAGAACGAGGGAATCACCATCAGGACCAGCGCGGCGAAGATCGAAAGCGAAGAACTCAGGCCCGGCCGCCGCGTGCGGCTGTAGAGGAGCTGGTAAACGGGAAACAATGCGTAAGTGAGGATGCCGGCAAGAACAATATAGCTGAGAAACGGCTGCATGATCACCAGGCCGAGCACGGTAATCGTTGCGAATAGCGCGCCGAAGAATACTTTTTCCTGTTTCATTGTTACCGGCCCAGGGCTTGATACGCCGCGCGAGCCCTGAAGACCTCCATCACGTACCGCTTCGTTTCGGTGAAGCCGATATCGGCGACGAAAAACTCGTCGCCGCCGGGCCACTTCGCCCGCCATCGGCCGACGTTGTCGATACCGCCGTTATAGGCCGCCAGTGCCATTTCGGGCGCACGCAGTTGTTTTACCAGCGATGCCCAATAGTATGCGCCCATCCGGATGTTCACTCCGGGATCATAAAGCCTGTTGAGCGGGAGTTCATTCATTCCCAGGGCCCTTCCCACGGCCTGCGCCGTTTCGGGAATGAACTGCATCAAACCGCGGGCGGACGCCCCTGATCGAGCGTTGGGGTTGTACTTGCTCTCCTGCCAGATGATCGCATGAAGCCACAGCGGATCAACTGTCTGTTCGCGGGCCGCCTCGCAGATCGTTTGGCGGAAACCTGCCGGATACAACATCGCCGACGCTTCGTCCGACTTCGGGAGTCTGCCGGCATAAACGATAGACCGATGGTATCGTCCGGCGGCATAAGCCAGTTCTGCCGCGGCTTTCGGGTCTGGCCGGCGCTGGGCTGTTTCCAGCCAGAGCGACGCTTCGTCCCAGAGCTGCAGAAACGCCAGTTCGGCCACGGGGTCATTCACGGACGGCGAGCCTTCAGACAACGTCAAAAGGGGCCGTCTCATTATTTTCAGACTTTGTGAAACCTTGTCCATTGCGGGATCGCGCGGCGGCTGGCAAACAGCAACCCGATCGGCCGGGAGACTTCCCGCAAGTTTTTCCGCCGATTTTCGCCCGTAGTAGCCGTATGTATCTCGGGCGAGGCCGCGCCAGATAGTTTCCGCGGCGCGCGGGTCACCTGCTTCTGACAGGGACAACGCTTCGAAGTAACGCGCTTCCTCCCTTGTCGTACCGCCGGGCGCCGGCCGCAGCCGGGCTCGTGCAAGATCGCGGAAAATCTGAACGGCGGCGGCATATCGTTGCTGAAGGAAAAGAATCTTGGCTTTCGAAAAAAGCAGGACCTGCCGCGTCGCGACCGACGTTCGCCGCGCGGTCATTCGATCGATCAACGCAAGAGCCTTCTGGTTATTGCCCATTGCGCGGTAGACATCCACGAGATTTCGAACCGCGCCTTCTTCCTGGCCCAGTCTGCCGTACTTTGCGATGTAACCAAGATAAGCCTTTTCGGAATCGCCGAACTCGCCCATGCGCCAATAGCAGCTTGCGATCTGATAATCGGAGTCCTTCTCCCAGCCGGTTCCGGGAAAATCCTTTGCGATCCGCTCGAAGCTCTGGATCGCTCCGCGATAGTCTTCACGAAGGAACTGAATGCGGGCGAGCTGGTATCGGGCGCGGGCCGCAAAGGCCTGTGTTCCCACAAGGTCCTGATAAAGCGAGTGTGCGTCTTCGAACTGCCGGTGCGCCATGTAGGTGTCGGCGAGATCAAGCCGCTGCTGTGCGGTCCCGGCCGATCCATTCAAGAGTCTCGCGCCCTCGAGCGCGATGTCATCGTCCTTGCGTTCCCGAAGAAGCGCCCGGAAGGCCGTCTTATCGCCGAGGATTCGCGCGCGCGCCATCCGCGCTTCTCGCGTCGTAACACCCTGGTACAACTTGAGCGCAATGGGGCCGGTGGCCTCGCGCGCAACCTGCATTCTCAATTCGGCCGGAAATGTCCGCGGCAATCGGCTCAAAAACTTCTCGGCTGCAGCGCCATCACGCAGCCGGGCGGATGCCCGCGCTGCATGCCACGTCGCAAGCGAGTAGAGAGGATTTGCCGGCGCCAGTCTCGTGAACTCGTCTCTCGCCCTCATCCAGTCGGCCTGCAGTTCCGCGATTCGGCCTCGAAGGTAATGAAGATTGTTTGCGGCAAAGAGTTCGGAATCGTCGGCGTGCGCCTGGTCCAATGCGGATGCCGCGCCGGCCCAATCGGCGCTCCTGAATAACGAAAAGGCACGTTCGACGGTGGGAGTGAATACCGTGGAGGAGACCAGTGTCAGTAGCAAAACGAAATGCATCGAAGTCAGTGTATGATGATTTTCGCATGGCCGCTACTTTCATTAATGGAACGAAAATCGCTGATGACATCAAGCAAGAAGTCCGGGCAGAGGTGGACCAACTCCGGAAGAATGGCGTCCAGCCCGGGCTTGCCGTTGTTCTGGTTGGCGACGATGCCGCTTCTTCGGCATATGTAAACATGAAGGCCAGGACCTGCGAACAGCTGGGAATTCTCAGCCGCAAGGTCGTTCTTCCAAGCGCCATTACGACGGAAGACTTGCTGAGGGAAGTCGGAAAGCTGAATGAAGACCCGCTGATCGACGGCATTCTCGTTCAGTTGCCGGTGCCGAAGCAGGTCAATAAGCATGCGGTGCTCGAGGGTGTGGACCCGCAGAAGGACGTCGATGGCTTCCACTCCGGAAATCTCGGCTCGCTGCTGTTGGGTCACGAGACACTGGTTGCCTGCACGCCGCTCGGGGTCATGGAACTGCTTCGCCGGTCGAATGTCCAAATGGAAGGCGCCAATGCCGTCGTGCTTGGACGAAGCGACGACGTCGGAAAGCCTCAGGCCATCCTGCTCATGCACGCGAACGCAACCGTCACGATTTGCCATTCCAAAACACGAAACCTCGCCGAGGTCTGCCGGCAGGCCGATATCCTCGTGGCCGCGATTGGACGAACCGCTCTTGTAACGAAGGACTTCGTAAAACCCGGGGCTGTCGTGATCGACGTGGGAACAAATAAGGTTTCCAGCCGCGCGGAAGTCGAGCGCCTCTTCGGCGGCGATGAAGCGAGACTCAGCGATTTTGCAAAGCGAGGCTACGTTTGGGCGGGAGACGTGGACGAGCGTTCCGTCAGGGAAGTGGCGTCCATGATGACGCCGGTGCCGGGCGGGGTCGGGCCCATGACGATTGCCGTGCTGATGAAGAACACCATCAAGGCTGCCCGAAGACGCCGGGGGATATAGTGCTGCGAGTGGGCCTGACCGGTGGTATCGCTTCGGGCAAAAGCGCGGTCGGCAAGATGTTTGTCGAACTCGGCTGCCACCTGATCGACGCCGACCGCATCGTTCACGAACTGTTCGAGCCCGGACAGGCTGTGAACAAGGCCGTCGTGGACGCCTTTGGGCCCCGGGTCCTCGGCGCCGGCGGCGCCATCGATCGAAAGATCCTCGGCGAAATCGTATTTGGCGATGAGGCCGAGCGAAAGACACTGAACAGCCTCGTTCATCCCACAACCATCCAGCGTCAGAAGGACTGGCTCAATCGGCTGGAATCCGAGGAGCCCGGAGCGGTCGGAATTGTCGAAGCCGCCTTGATGGTGGAGTCGGGCACCTACAAGAACTATGACAAGGTCATCGTGGTGGTCTGTTCTCCGGAGGCACAGAGGCGGCGGCTGCGCACGCGTTCAAATCTTTCCGAGGAACAGATCGCGGCCCGCATCGCGGCGCAGATGCCGCTGGAAGAGAAGGCCCGGTTCGCCGACTTTGTGATCGATACCTCCGGCACTCCGGAATCCACGCGCGCGCAGGTTGAAGCGGTCAATTCCAGACTCCAGGCACTGGCCGCAGGCACTTCGGACACGCGCCGTTCGTAACGGCCATGCTGCGGACCTGAAGTCCCCATCGTTCGATCAGCAACTCATTGCAGCCCGGACAGTACGTGTTTTCGAGGTCTCCCACGCGCCCCGGCAGGTTCCCGGCGTAGACGAAATTCAGGCCTTCGGATCTGCCGATTTCCGCGGCGCCGACCAGCGCGCTCACGGGCGTGTTATCCGGATCGGTCATCTTGTAGTCCTGGTGAAATGCCGTGACGTGCCACGGAATGTCGGGAGAAATCCTCGCGAGAAACCGGGCGATATCGCGCAACTCTTCTTTGGTATCGTTGAAGCCGGGAATGATCAGCGTGACGATTTCCACCCAGAAATCCATGGCATGCAACCGCTCGATGGTTTCCAGGACGTTCTTCAGCACCCCTCCGAGTTTCCTGTAGTTCCGGTCCTGAAAACTCTTGAGATCGACCTTGTAGAGATCGACCCAGGGTTTGATGTAGGCAAGCACCTCGGGCGTGCCGTTGCCGTTCGATACATAAGACGTTCGCAGTCCCGCCTTCCGCGCAAGCCTGAAAATTTCCACAGCCCACTCGCTTGTGATGAGCGGCTCGTTGTATGTGCTGGTGACAATTCGCGCGCCCTGGTCGAGCGACACTCGAACGAATTGTTCGGGTGTCAGGAGAAGCGGCGGCGCAACGGCATTGGGATCCCTCAGGGACTGTGATGTAACCCAGTTCTGGCAGTAGGAACAATGGAAGTCGCATCCCAGCATTCCGAAGCTCATTGCCGCCGATCCCGGCAGGGCATGAAAGAAAGGTTTTTTCTCTACAGGATCCAGTTGGATGCCACCGACGTAGCCGTGGGGAACCAGGAGCTTTCCGCCGCGATTGAAACGAACACGGCAAATGCCGCCGAGCCCATCGGAAATGACGCACCGGTGTCCGCAGGCAAAGCACCTCAGCCGATTGTCGTCGAGGCGTTCGTAGAGTTCGCCTTCCCTGGTGAGGGTTTCGAGAACGGTCTTGAGCGTTGGTGTTTCCGCGGGCATCACAGTATCTGCTTTCCGAACGCCGATAGAATCAGTTCCATTCCGACGTGAGCGGTCTTGTTTTGGACGTCGAGGATGGGATTTATTTCCGTGACCTCGAATGAAACCAGCTTCTTCGTGTCGGCGATCATCTCCATTGCAAGATGGGCCTCGCGGTAGTTGGCGCCGCCGCGCACCGGTGTTGCGACGCCGGGCGACTCGATGGGATCCAGGAAATCGGCGTCGAGCGTCGCAGCGAATCCGTCGGTGCCTTTCGTGACGATCGAGATGGCTTCGTCCAGTACGGCTCCAATGCCGCGCCTGTCGATTTCCTTCATCGTAAAGACCCGCACACCGGAC
>CAMBFR010000002.1 GCA_945865815.1 Candidatus Sulfopaludibacter sp. SbA3 | reverse complement strand
TTACATCACGTGCCGGTATCTCCCTCCCTTCTTCGAGCATCGGATTCGAGTGATGTACTCGAAGGTTGACCGTTGCCAAAACATCGAGGAAATCAGCCATCCCGTTGTTCGGGAGGTTCTACGTTATCTGGAGATTGATCGAGGAATTGAGATCCACCACGACGGCGATCTTCCGGCCCGTAGTGGCATTGGTTCAAGCTCTTCATTTACGGTTGGATTGCTGAACGCGCTGTACGCGTTGAAAGGCAACTTAACCAATAAACAGCAACTGGCGAAAGAAAGTATCCACATTGAGCAGGAGCGCTTGTGCGAGACGGTCGGCTCCCAGGATCAGGTGCTCGCCGCTTACGGTGGTTTTACTCATATTGTCTTCTCTCCAAACGGTGAGATTACCGTCAGGCCGGTTACTCTGTCGCCCGATCGGGTGCAGGAGCTTAGCTCCTGCCTGATGCTGCTGTTCACAGGGATCAATCGTACCGCTTCGGATGTTGCTGGCAGTTACATTCAGGACATCGATAAAAAGCAACAGGCCCTGCATGAGATGTGTGAAATGGTCGAAGAGGGCATCTCAATCCTCAATAGTGGTCAACCTATTGCGGCCTTTGGCAAGCTGTTGCACCGCGCGTGGCAGGCCAAACGCAGCCTGAGTAGTACCGTGTCAAACCCCCATGTGGAGGAAATCTATTCCGAGGCCTTGGCGGCAGGCGCTCTTGGCGGCAAGTTGCTCGGTGCCGGCGGTGGCGGATTCATGCTGCTGTTTGCACTCCCGAAAGACCAGCCGGCCATCTGGCGAAGGTTAAGCCGGCTGCTTTGCGTTCCCTTTAAATTCGAATATTCCGGTAGCCAGATCATCTTCTTTGATCCCGAAGACGACTACTCCGCTTTGGAGAAATCGCGAGCTGATCAGGCGATAGCGCCTTTCAAAGAACTGACGTCCTAGTATGAAAAAAGACTATCGAATTACCTTTGGCCACATCGAGGTAGGACCAACTGCCAGGAAGTATCTGCAGGACGCGATCGAGCGGAATTGGGTTTCCGAGGGTCCTAACGTCAAGCAACTCGAGACTGAGTTCGCGGAAAGGTTTGGCGCAAGCTATGGCGTCGCTACCAGTTCCGGAACTGACGCGGGCATTGTGGCTGTGACTGCGCTGCTGGATTGCGGTGCTGTGCGAGGAGATGAAGTCATCACACCGGCGTTGGCCTTCGTGTCTACCGCGAACTGTATCCTCGCTGCCGGCCTGGTTCCGAAGTTCGTCGATGTCGAACTTAGTACGCTGAACATCAATCCTGCGTTAATAGAAGCCGCAATTACGCCAAGAACCCGGGCTATTCAGGTTGTGCACACAATGGGTAAGCCATGCCCAATGAATGCGATCGTCGAAATTGCCCGCCGTCATAAGCTGTTGGTAATCGAAGATACGTGCGAGGCGCACGGGGCATCGCTCGATGGGAGATTGGCCGGGACTTTCGGCGATATGGCATTGTTCAGTTTTTATGCTGCGCACATGATCTGCAGCGGCGAAGGCGGAATGATCCTTACGGAAAGCGAGAAGCTGGATGGATTGTGCCGATCGATCCGGACACATGGGAGACGCGGTGGCGACCTTTACTTCCGCTTCGATCGTCTTGGATTTAATTCCAAGATGAATGATCTCGAAGCAGCCATAGGTCTGGAGGGGCTTGAGACGTTTGACAGAACCTTCGAAATCCGGCGCCAGCATCTGCTGCGGCTTCGAAAGGCGCTTAGCCGTCTTGAAGATCGCTTGATTCTGTACGGAGACGGTCCTGGCGAAGTGATCTGTCCTCACGCATTCCCATTAGTTCTTCGCGACGAGAAGGGTTCGATTGACGGTTTCTACCAGTATTTGGAAGATCATGGCATCCAGTGCAAGACCTTGTTTGGGTCCCTGCCGACACAGCATCGCGCCTTCGACTTTCTCGGGCACAGGATGGGAGACTTTCCAGTTTCCGAGCGTATCGGCAATACAGGCCTGCATTTCGGCGTCCATCAGTACCTCACCGACGACGATATCGGCTATGTCGTCGAGACAGTTACCTCCTATTTCGATTAAGTGAAACGAAGAATCAATCCGGATCAGCTACGGCGGATTCTGATCACAGGCATCAGCGGCTCCGGCGGCAGTTACCTCGCTGAGTATATTCTTCAACATCATCCAGCCGTTGAAGTTCACGGAATATCCAGATGGCACAGCACCACGGTCGATAACCTGGTAGACATTCGATCGAAGGTGACCGTTCACGAAGCCGATCTGGTCGACTTCGGTTCGGTCCTGTCGGTTTTGCAGGAAGTCCAACCCGACGCCATTTTCCATCTCGCGGCTCATGCAAATGTGCGCGCGTCTTTCACGACACCCGCCACAGTGCTGACCAATAACATCATTGGCACAGCCAATCTCTTTGAAGCAATCAGGCTTGCAAAGTTGGACCCTGTCATTCAGTTATGCAGTACTTCCGAGGTGTATGGACAGGTCGATCCCAAAGATGTTCCCATCAAAGAGGATGCTCCCTTTCGCCCGGCCAGCCCGTATGCAGTGTCGAAAGTCTCACAGGATCTGCTCGGCTGGACCTATTTCACGAGCTACAAGATGCAGGTCATCCGGACGCGGATGTTCACCTATCTGAACCCGCGCCGAATCGATTTGTTCGCGACTTCATTTGCCAGGCAAGTCGCACGGATCGAGTGTGGCCTGCAGGAAGAACTCTTGCATGGGAATCTGGAGTCGGTTCGGACACTTATCGACATTCGTGATGCCATGAGCGCCTACTGGGAGGCGATTCTATGTTGCAAACCCGGAGAGGCCTACAACATCGGCGGTGCGACCGTCATGCGTGTCGGAGATGTCCTGGAGTGCCTGATCGCCATGAGCAAGGTGCCTGTTCGCACCCGGACTGATCCTCGCCTGTTCCGTCCTGCGGACGTCACGCTGCAGGTTCCATGCATTGACAAATTTTTTGAAGCCACGGATTGGAAGCCGGCTTACACGTTCGAACAGAGCCTGCGTGACCTGCTTTCGTACTGGCGATCACGGACCGAAGTGGAACAAAACAGCGTCATTCGCTGACGATTATGCTGACCAAAGACGAACTGATTTCGTTCGAAGAGGAAATCGCCTCAGTTTTCAACTCCGGCGGTATTCGAGCGCCTGTCCATCTCTACAATGGCAACGAAGAGCAGATTATCGATGTCTTTCGAAAAGTACGCACGCAGGACTGGGTGTTTTGCTCATGGCGTGCGCACTACCAGTGTCTCTTAAAGGGTGTTCCGCGACTTCTCGTTCGCGAAGAGATCCTGGCTGGAAGGTCTATTTCCCTCTGTTTCCCTGAGCATCGGATCTTCTCCTCGGCTATCGTCGGCGGAGTCCTTCCGATTGCCGTCGGCGCGGCAATGTCGATCAAACGCCGGGCCGAAGACGCTACAGTGTTTTGCTTCCTGGGTGAGATGACCTCCGAGACGGGAATTGCCCATGAGTCCATAAAGTACAGTCGAAATCATCGTCTTCCGATTCATTTTATAGTTGAAGACAATGGCAAATCCGTATGTACCGACACGCGTGAAGTCTGGAATCAGCAGAAACTGAGTTTCGAAGCAATTACTGATGATTACGTGACTTACTATCGCTACACGACCAAGTACCCGCACGCCGGCGCCGGCGTCCGGGTTCAGTTCTGAGTGCCTCATGAAGTATTTCGATGAGCTGAAACGATCGATGAATTTTCTGGCGGAAGATCCGCGAACCGTATTTCTTGGCCAGGCGGTCTCAGTAGACGGCACTGCAATGACTACTACGCTCAGAGAAGTACCGCGTGACCGACTCATTGAGCTGCCGGTTGCGGAAGAGATGCAGATGGGTATGACCGTCGGATTCGCACTGACCGGCCTGGTTCCCGTAAGCATTTTCCCCCGGTGGAATTTCTTGATGTATGCCATGAATCAACTGATTAATCACTTGGACAAAATCGAAGTATTGTCACAGGGCGGTTACAAGGCGAAAGCGATCATCCGGACGGGAATTGGGTCCCAGCGCCCATTGCACCCCCAGCACCAGCATGTCGGGGACTATACCGAGTCCATAAGATCCATGTGCACCACGATTGAGGTAATCCGGCTTGAAGAGCCGGCGGACATCTTCCCTGCCTACCAAAAAGCTCTCATGCGTGAGGATCAAAGAAGCACGATCCTCGTGGAGTACGGCGACTACTACAACGAGAAGTAACCGTCCATTTTTGTACACAGGACGTCGTGGCAACCAGTAAGAGAATAATCGTCGTTCCATCCATCTCTTTCTCGCGAGATCATTACCTTAAGACACGTCTGCTTGATGCCTTCCCGCAGACGGCTTTCAATACCGAGGGAATTCGGTTGCGAGACGAGCAACTGCGAGCGTTCATGAAGGACGCCGATGGTGCTATCGTCGGTGTCGAACAGATCGATGAAACGCTCCTCACAAGCTGTCCGCGCCTGAAGATAGTTTCAAAATACGGTGTGGGCCTCGACAATATCGACCGGGTGGCGTGTGAGAAGTTCGGCGTTGCGGTTGGCTGGACCGGCGGAGTGAATCAGCTTTCTGTTGCGGAGCAGACATTGGGTTTCATGCTCGCCCTTTGTCGAAACCTCTACCAGTCATCATATTGGTTGAAGTCGGGACAATGGGTGAAGAACGGCGGATTCCAATTGTCCGGCAAGATCATCGGCATTATCGGAGTTGGGCACATCGGAAAGGAACTCATCAGGTTGCTGAAGCCGTTTGACTGTACCATCCTGGTGAATGACATCCTGGATCAGGATGACTACTACGAAGCGCACTCTCTCATCAAATCATCCAAGGATCGCGTTTTTCGGGAATCCGATATCGTTACGATCCACACGCCGTTGACAGAGGAGACTCGATACCTTGTCAGCATCGCGTCTCTCGCTCTTATGAAGAAGACGGCATTCCTGATCAATACGTCACGAGGCCCTGTCGTCAACCAGAACGAGCTGAAAGAAGCGTTGCAGCGCGGCATGATTGCCGGCGCCGCCCTGGATGTTTTTGAAGAGGAGCCTCCCGCCGACCGCGAATTGCTTGGCCTCCCCAATCTCTTTTGCACGCCCCATATCGGAGGCAACGCCTTCGAAGCCGTGAGAGCCATGGGTCTGACCGCAATTAAGCACCTGGAGGATTTTTACGCTTCGGAAGGCAGTGTTGCATGAAAGTCGTTGGAGATGACCTGTGGTTAAACCGCTGGTTGGGATAGTTATCCCGACTATCAATCGGCCCGAGTTCGTAATCCGGCAGTTGAGTTTCTATGCTCGCACTGGCGGACGTATCGGAATCTATATCGGAGACGGAAGCGAGGGTGAGGGACTCGAGAAAGTCGCGGCAGCTTGCGAGCGTTTTAGCAAGCAGCTCAAGATTGTTCACCTCCGGCTACCCGGGAGCAGTGACGTGGAGGCCGAGCGGGCCCTGGTCAAAGCTGTTGAGGAACCATTTGCGTGCCTTCTTGGAGACGACGATTTTTTTATTCCTTCGTCTCTTGAGCGGTGTGCCGACTTTCTAACCGGTAACCCCGATTACGCGATTGCACTGGGCAAGGCTGCCCTATTTCAGCTTTCTTCGGAGGCACTGTATGGGGACATTGTTTCGCTTGTGCCCTACAACCAGCGTTCGCTTGAATCGTCCACTGCGAGCGAGCGCCTGCTTGATTATTTCTATCGGTCTTTTGCCACACATTTCTCGGTCCACCGCACGGATAATTTCCGCAAAGAAATGGAGGCAATCAAAGACGTGAATGACAGGGCAATTCGCGAGATTCTTTCATCGGCCCTTGCCATTGTCCACGGTAAAGCAAAGCAGTTGGACCGCCTCTACCTTGTGAGGGAGGACCACGCAAAGAGGTATCTTCAGGCTGACGTTTACGACATTCTCACGCACCCTCGGTGGCAAAGCGCCTACCAGATCCTTTTTGACGTCCTCACTAACGAAGTTGCCGAAAAGGATGATATTCCACTCGAAAGAGCGAGGGATGTTGTAAAGCAGGGATTCTGGGCTTACACGGCTCGAGCATTGAATTACAAGTGGAATAATCGGTACGGAAGATCCTCCGCCAGTCTGCGTCAGCGTTTAAGCAAAGTTGCCGTCATTGCGAATTCCTGGCACAAGATGCGCTCATTCATTCCAGCAGAAAGGCATAGAATTTCTCTTCACGCGCTTCTCCGCCGGTCTTCTAAATACAATGATGACTTTGCCCTCTTCCATGACTTCATTACGGGCCAGGTTGAAAGCCGGGAACAATGACAAAGGTGGGTCTGGTCCAGATTAACAACAGTTTTTCAAATCAGAACTACCTGCCACTCTCGGTTGGGTTATTGCAGGCCTACGCACAGCAAACACTCAAGAGTCCGCAGGAGTTTCAGTTTCTGCTGCCAATCTATCAGCGCATACCCGTGCGCGAAGCCGCAGCATTGTTAGCGCCTGCCGATGTTATTTTTTTCAGTGCGTATGTCTGGAACATCAGGCTATCACTCGAAATCGCCAGGGTCGTCAAGCGGCAGAACCCGGACTGCCTGATTGTATTCGGGGGGCCCCAGGTTCCGGATCGGGCATCGGAGTTTCTTCCGCATTTCGAATTCATCGATCTTCTCTGTCATGGCGAAGGGGAACAGGCTGCCACTCAGATCCTCGAACGGGTTCACTCGCGTGAATGGCAGGACGTTCCTTCCATGAGTTTTCTCGGACGCGACGGTTCCCTCGTGACCACGCCAAAAGTGCAGCGGCTAAAGGATCCATCGCTGATTCCTTCTCCGTATCTAACGAATGTCTTTGAGCCGCTGATGCGTGCCCATCCGCAGGAAAAGTGGATCGTTTTGTGGGAAACCAACAGGGGATGTCCTTTTTCCTGCACGTTTTGCGATTGGGGTTCAGCCATACAGGCCAAGGTCACCGCATTTGACATTCAAAGGTTGCTTGCGGAAATCGACTGGTTTGCCGAGAGGCAGATCGAGTTTGTGTTTTGCGCGGATGCGAACTTCGGCATCCTTCCTCGTGACCTGGATATTGCCCAGTATGTGGCCGACAAGAAGCAAACATGCGGTTATCCACATGCACTCTCCGTTCAGAATACGAAGAATGCGACGGAACGCGCTTACAAGGTGCAGAAGATCCTTTCCGATGCCGGGCTCAGCAAGGGTGTCGCCGTAGCACTGCAATCCATGGATCCCGACACATTGAAAAGCATCAAGCGGGAGAACATTTCCGTCGAGTCTTACCAGGAGTTGCAGCGAAGATTTACTCGAGACCGCGTTGAAACCTACACGGACCTCATTCTGGGACTGCCCGGCGAGACCTACGATTCCTTTTTGAACGCCGTATCGGCCATCATAGAAAACGGGCAGCACAACCGAATCCAGTTCAACAATCTTTCCATACTTCCCAACGCCGAAGTCGGTGACCCGGAATACATCCGGCGTTACGGCATGGAGACCGTTGAGTGCAAAATAATCAACGTTCATGGAGCGAACACTACCGAAGAAATCGACGAAACCCAGGTGCTGGTCACTGCTACCAACACGATGCCGAGACCGGACTGGGTCAGGGTGCGAGCGTTCTCATGGATGGCGGCGCTGCTTCACTTTGACAAGGTATTCCAGATACCGCTCGTGGTTCTGCATTCCCTTGCTTCCATAAGTTATAGAAGACTCATCGAGATCTTTTTCGGCGAAGAGGCCTGCTCCTATCCAACAATCCAGGCAGTGATTTCATTCTTCAACGAAAAGGCCAGAGACATTCAAAACGGAGGACCGGAGTACTGCCTTTCCGACCAGTGGCTTCCAATCTGGTGGCCGGTTGACGAGTACGTCTTCATCAAGCTCGTCAAGGAAGGCAAGCTGGACGACTTTTACTCCGAGGCCCAGGCCCTGATGAATGATCTCATGGCGAAGGAAGGCAGGAGCCTGCCGGCGGGAATCCTGGATGAATCGATTACTCTCAATCGCAGTCTGATCAAAAGACCGTTTCAGGACGGAGATCTGAACCTGCAGCTTTCTTACAATCTGTGGGACTACTACAGAGCCATTCTGCGAGGTGACACTGTTCCGCTGCAAGAACGCGAAGTGCAGTACACAATTGAGCGAACCGTCGAGACCTGGCCGGACTGGGATGATTGGTGTCTTAAGGTTGTATGGTATGGGCATAGACGCGGCGCGTATTTCTATGGAGCCAGGGCCATCCAATCCGAATTGTCGGGCCACCATTAGTCTCCAGGCAGCGGGCGTTCACTAAGCACGTCTTGAAGACATCCATTAACAATTCATCCCGGGCCGGGCTGATCTCGTTCTATTGGCATCGCGTGATCCGCAGCCATTTCGCGCCTGCCGGCTTGATCTGTTCGCTGATGTTGATTAGTGCTGTCCTGGATGTGGTTACA
The DNA here is from genome assembly GCA_945865815.1 of Candidatus Sulfopaludibacter sp. SbA3. Classification (GTDB taxonomy): domain Bacteria; phylum Acidobacteriota; class Terriglobia; order 20CM-2-55-15; family 20CM-2-55-15; genus CAMBFR01. Next base: position 101,695 of record CAMBFR010000002.1, on the reverse strand, counting down.
ATTGGATCAGCCGTTCCGCTTCTTGAGATCGTCATGAATCCTGAAGCGCCATCGGCGAGTTGGGTCGTATACGCGGCAACAGGATTTCTGACATTCCTGGGGTTGCAATCCGATTCGAATACGTTGGCTCTCAGTTTTCTGGTATTCGCGAGCGTTCTATTCTCCTTGTACAGCGGGTTCGTGCTTCTGCAAACCTATGCTGTCGCTGTAGCGGGCCAGAGACTCCACAACGAGACGAAGAACGCACTCTTCAATCGTTTCCTGCACGCTCCCTTCGAGGACTTGTCCGCCAGGGGAAGAGGCGCAATCCTGTACGCCATCGAGGGCCCTTCAAACGCGATAACCTCAGCGATTGGATACCTGGGAGTTGTTGTGTCAGCCGGGTTAAACGTCGCGATGATGCTCGCCATGATGGTCTATTTATCGTGGTGGGCGACGCTGCTCATTGGGGTTGTCGGCCTCTGCGTCATGTACGGAGCGCGCTCCTATATGGATAATCGCGCACGAGTGTGCGGCAACACCATATACGACCTGAAAACGGATCAAACACGCATTGCCACGGATGTCTTCGATGGTATTCGAGTCGTGAAGGTGCACGGTCTGGAGCGAAAAGCCGCCAGGCGAATGGAGTTGCTCCTGACCGCAGAAATGTCGCCCATGCTGAGGCTGACTCTTTTCCGCGCTCTGCCTTCGTTCATAAACGAGTTCACCGCAGGCGTCGTCGTAATTTTGTTGGGTGGCTTGACGTTCCTCGCTCCAGCCGTGGGTATGCCTTTCCCGACACTGGTGGCGTTCCTGTTGGCTGTGCGAAGGTGCAGTCCCTCTGTATCGAACATCAGTTCCGCCCTCATTTATCTGAGCAGTCTGCGAAAAGACATGGAAGTTATCGACGAGGTCTTGCATTCAACGCCATCGGAAAAGTACGAAGGCCAATGTCCTTCCAGGATCGCCGACATCAGGCTAAATAACCTGTCATTCGCGTACCCATCACGCCGGGAAATCAACGCGCTCAACAACGTCGATGTCTTCATGGAAAGAGCCACGGTCACCGCGATTGTCGGCCATACCGGATCGGGCAAGAGCACTATCGTCAGTCTGCTGGCAGGTCTTTACCGTCCCAATAGCGGCAACATATTGGTCAATGGCGTCGATCTTTCTGAACTCAACCTTGAGAATTGGAGGAGCAAGCTCGGTTATGTGTCCCAGGATGTATTTCTGTTCAACGGAAACATCAGAGACAACATTGCCTCGTGGGACGACAAGATAACCCAGCCGGAGATCGAGTGGGCCGCACGGCGGGCGCAGTTGCACGATTTCGTTCTCAGCCTCCCCGACGGCTACGACACCCTTGTGGGCGACCGCGGGTTGAGGCTATCCGGAGGCCAGGCGCAGAGGGTGGCCATTGCCCGGGCTATTCTTCGGAAACCCGACGTACTCCTATTCGATGAAGCGACCAGCGCATTGGACAATGTTACGGAACGAGCCGTGTACGAAGCGATTTCCGCGATGCGCAAGGATGCGATCGTCATTGTTGTCGCTCACCGCCTCAGTACTATTCGAGATGCCGACCAGGTCATCGTACTGGATGCCGGCCGAATCGTGGAAACCGGCACACACGATTCACTGGTGGCATGCCGGGGTGTTTATTCGCGCCTTTACGAGACGGATGCTATTACCAGCGATGCGGCCGAGATGAATCGATGAAGGAATCGACAACTGCCATATTGTTCGGCTATGGGTCCATCGGGCGCCGTCACGCAAGGATACTGGCGGACCTCGCTTCTCACCTGATTATTGTCGATACAAAAAAATCGTCCCGCGATCAGGCCCGAATCGATTTTCCTTCAGCCAGTGCTGTCGCAGATTTCACTGAACTCGCCAGGATTATCAGCGATTGGAATTCAACGATGGCGGTGATCGCGACGTGGGGGCCATCACACGAGGAGATATTCCATAAGCTGGCGGATCAACGGTGCCGGCGCATTTTCTGCGAGAAGCCCATAGCGAACTCGATTGATGCCGCCCGTCGGATGGTTAGCCGGGCGGAGACAGAGAACATCTCTTTAGCCGTTAATCATTATCTTCGCTACTCTCGAATCGTTGAGGCGATTGGGCGTTTCGCCGAAATGCATCAATTGGGTAAGCCCGTATCGGTCGTAGTCGACGGTGGCGCGCAATGCCTGGTGACGAACGGAATTCACTGGATCGATTTCGCGACCGAGTTGTTTGGTGCGGGCCCGGAACGCGTAATCAGCACGGCAGCAGGTGAAACAATAAACCCAAGGTCTCCAGAACTCTTATATTTTGGCGGCACGGCGGTCTGGTCCTTTCACGAAGGACGCGAAGCCACCATTTCATTCTCAAACCGCTCCAGCATTGCTTTAACGGCTCGAGTGTACTTTCCCAATGCGATTCTGGAAATGGACAGTGGTCCCAATTTCGTTATCATCCGGCGAAGGGACATGCGAGCGGTCCGAGACTTTCCGGCCGTTACACGGACGGGCCCGGGGGCTGAGACCCTGCTCCAGGGGAATCTGGCCGGCGTGCTGCCCTTCGAGGAATGCCTTACCGCAGGAATTATGGAAGTCATGCAGCAAGAGGTTAAGGTCTGTCCGGCGTTTTGTGCCGCGAACGCCCTATCTGCCTGTATTGGAGCGCTCGTTTCTGCCCGAGATCAAAGACCTGTCAGTTTTCCCATAGCTGGTGAGAGCCAGTGGGCAAGAGAGACATGGTCGATTTCATAAAATCTCGCATCCTGAAGCCTTTGAATCGGTTCGGTAAGAAGGTGGCCGACCTTCAGGAGACACTATTTACCAGATTTCTCCGCTCCCGACGACGCTGCCTTTTTTCAGCCTTGGTAGAAGGCGCCACATGCGCTTTGTCGTTCGGGCGGCCAAGCTGTACTACTAAGCACTTCTTTACAACAACGAGCGGCTACTCCTCCTATTTTGGCGAGATACCGCATACTGCCAAGGGCCAACTGCGATTATGCCGCGCTATGAAACGTTAGTTGAGGCAACCTTGGCTGCCCCTTCTCATCGGCCGTTCATTACGATGTGGCACGATGAGGATGACTTCACGACGATGACATTCGGAGAGTTTGTGCGGAGTGCCAGGATTCGGGCGGCCGAATTTCAGTCCAAGGGCGTTACCCTGGGAGACACCGTCATCTTGATCATGCAGCAGGGCCCATCGCTGATGGCTTCGTTCGTTGCCGCCATGCTGTTGGGCGCTGTTCCCTCGATTCTGGCTTACCCGAACTTTAAGGTCGATCCAGTCAAATATCGTGCCGGCCTGTCGGGAGTTTCAAAGAATCTTGGAGCGAGGCTTATCTTTCTCGACCAGCAGTTTCCCGAGGGCTTGTTGGATCACGTGGCGGTCAATGACGGCACGGAAATCGCGCGTGATATTGGTTCCGACGAACTTGCGTTTAGTGCCGACCTGCCTGTGCTGGTTCCGAATTCCAATAGCGTGGCATTCATACAGCATTCCGCCGGCACGACCGGCCTGCAGAAAGGTGTTGCTCTTTCCCACCGTGTGGTTTTGAAGCAACTTGAGCACCTGGAGGCAGCGCTCCGCTTGAACGAAAACGATCGAATCTATAGTTGGTTGCCCCTTTATCACGATATGGGACTCATCGCCTGCTTCATGTTGCCGCTTGTATACCACCTGCCAATAGTGATGCAGACCCCGGCGAACTGGGTTATGCGGCCAGGATCCATGTTGTCGCTGATCAGTGAATATGGGTGTACGCTCACGTGGATCCCGAATTTCGCATTACAGTTTCTCTCTCGCCGCGTCCCTACTGATGATCGCGCGAGCCTCGATCTGTCCTCATTGCGATATGCGATCAACTGCTCAGAGCCGGTACGTGCCCGGAGCATGGACGAGTTTTATACTGCCTATTCCGATTTCGGCCTCAGGCCGGACGCTCTTCAAACCTCATATGCCATGGCGGAGAATGTGTTCGCGGTAACACAGTCAGGAACTGCGGAAGGCTGCGCTCCAAGCCGCATGTGGGTTAACGCACGCCTTCTGATCGACCAGCACGTCGTCATTCCGATGGGGAATGGAGACAGGGATGCCGTATGCCTGGTATCGTCGGGCGCCTGCCTCCCTGGCAATCAGGTTCGGATCGTTTCGATTGAAGGCGAGGATCTGCCAGAAGGCCATGTAGGTGAAATCGCCGTCAAGAGCGATTCGTTGTTCGGCGGCTACTACAATCGGCCCGATTTAACTGCCAGCGTATTAAAGGAGGGTTGGTACTGGTCGGGAGACCTCGGTTTCTGTCTCGACGGAGAACTCTACGTTACCGGGCGAAAAAGCGATTTGATCATAGTTGGAGGCAAAAACATTTATCCCCAGGACATTGAAGAGATTGTCTGGAGTCATCCACTGGTTCACGACGGACGTGCCGTCGCATTCGGAGTTTTCAATTCCAATTTAGGGACTGAAGAAATAATCGTCGTTGCCGAGGTCGAGAACCAGGATGACCTTGAAAATGCGTTTGCCATCGAACGAACAGTGAGGAACGCAATCGTTGCAGAGCTGGGAATCACTGTTCGAGCCGTATACATGAAACCTCCGAGATGGATCGTTAAGAGCACAGCAGGGAAGCCCGCGCGGTTTGCTACGCGTCAGAAGCTGCTCTCCGAAGAACCCGGGCTGCAGGTATGAACCCTTTGGATCAAAATTCACAAGCCAACGCTCTGCTGGATTACATTGTTCGCGAGGTCATAGGCCGCCCGGGCATTTCCCTGTCCGCCGATTCGCCGCTTGTTTCGTCCGGCCTGATTGATTCGTTTGCGCTGGTGGATCTTCTGGCAAAGCTCGAAGACGTCACCGGTATGCGCATACCAGCCGGGAAGGTCCAGCCCAAAGACATGGACACAGTGAATCTCATGCTCTTGACAGCCACACGAATCGGCAAGCCTAAGAAATCTTCATGATCACTGCAGCTGCCTATCTGATTTCCCTGCTTCTGGTCTTCGCAGCAGCCTTTCAAGATCGCTGCCGGTCAAGACAAGTGGCCATGCTCGCCGCGAGCTATGTCTTTTACGCAACGGGTGGAATCGGATTTCTGGCGGTTTTAGTAGCGAGTTCTTGTTTGAATTTTGCCCTCGGGGAGTACCTGCGCCGAAAACCGGACTTAAAACGGCTGTGGATCGGAATACTCTTTAACGTTTTGCTCCTCTCCTTCTTCAAGTATCTTCCGTCGTTTGGATCAGCTGCCGTTTCAACTTCATGGACAGCTGATCTTCTGAACCGCGTTGCGGTTCCGGTGGGTATTTCATTTTGGACTCTTCTGGCACTTAGTTATCTGTTCGATGTGTATCGCGAAGAAGAAATAAACCCTTCCCTCCTCGAATTCTGCCTGTATATGGCGTTTTGGCCCACCGTGATCATGGGGCCCATCTGCAGGTTATCGACGATGCTGCCGCAGTTTCAGCAGGTGCGAGGTGTGGCAATCGAGGACGTGCTCGCCGGTGCTCGCCGGATTGGGATTGGCTTATTGATGAAGGTAGTACTCTCTCAACTACTAGCTTCCGGCTTGAGTGGGATCGACGGCGTGGCCGCAGGATTTGACAGGGAGGCACAGGATTGGGGAGGTTTTGACGTCTGGTTTCTGGCAGTCGGTTTCGGTTTTCAGCTGTTCTTCGATTTCGCGGCGTTTTCACACATCGTGATCGGCGCAGCCCGGATTTTTGGCTTTCGTCTGGATGAGAACTTCAACTCACCCTACCTCTCTTCGACGCCATCCGAGTTCTGGACACGATGGCACATGTCGCTGTCGTTCTGGATTCGCGACTACGTTTTCATTCCGATGGCCGCACTGCGGCGCGGGACATTGTGGCGTTACTTCATGCTGCTGTTTTCCATGATCCTGTTTGGTCTCTGGCACGGAGCCAAGGCTACATTTATTTTATGGGGCGCATACAGCGGTGCTCTCCTTGTACTACACAGGGTTAGTCAACAGCTTCAGCGCCGGTGGGGCCTTAACTTCTCCAGCAGGCTGGCTGCGACGCTGTCCTGGGCCGTGTCATTTCTAGCCGTCTCGTTAGGGTGGGTGTTTTTTCGAGCCAATACACTCGATCAGGCATTAAGAATGGTTCAGACTGTCTTGGCACCGGTTGCGTATTCCCGTTTCGTGTTGCCTCAAAGCTACTACGTCTTAGTGTCCGCCCTGGTCATTGGCTACTTTGCAATCGAGAGTATTTCAAAAGCGCTCGCTTCCCGAAGTGTCTTGGTCTCTTCTCCAAATACAGCAACTGATTTCAATGCAGTGTCGCCATTCCTCTGGAATGCACGGTGGTGGTGGTTGAGTCCGATGATTGGCGCGCTGCTTCTTTTCCATCACTTTGTAGTGAGTACGACTAACGTTGATCTCACTCCATTCGTTTACAGACTATTCTAATGACAATGGGAGCGACATAGACTGATGCGACAACGCCGTGCCAGTACAGTTGTGAAGATTGCGCTGCTTGCCTTGTCAACTCTCGCGTCGTTTGTTTTTCTAGAGATTGCCGCACGCCAGATTCCCGGCATTCCCGGCACCTGGGTACCTCTTGATGGCGACGATTGGCCGGGGTTCCAAGGGGCGGTAGTATGGTCCAAGTATGCTCACCACATGCCAAAGCCGAACTCGCAGTACGTTACATCGCTGTCAGAGGAAGACAGGATAGATGGTATTTCGGCAGTCCCGATCAGGTACAACTCTTTGGGAATACGTGGTTCCGAGATCGGACCCAAGACGAAATCGCGAGTGTTGCTGATGGGAGACTCCGTGATCGAGGCCCGCCAGCTTCCCATGCCGCAGATTGTCGGGGGGCTACTCAACCAAGGACCCTTCTCAGTTCATGGCGATGTGATTCAGCATGGACTCAACTCGTGGTCACCAATCCTCGAGTATTCCTGGTTTCTGCACTTTCACGACAAACTGTCCGTAGATCGAGTCTACCTGTTTGTGCTCGATAACGACTTTGTTTCCGCTGAAGCGAATTCAAAAGCGGACGTCCACTATCGCAAGCAGTTTTCATTCGACGCCGAAGGCCGTCCGGACAGAATTGAGGACTATGACTCCGATTCGGCGATTCTTCGCAATAGCTATGTCGCCCGCTCACTCGATGCCGAGCTCGTTTCTATCCGTACCAGGATCGATTTGCTCGTACAGCTTTGGAATCATCCTATGTCGCGTCGTGAAAAAGTAACCCGAGTAGTGGAGCGGTTTCGTTACGGTAAACCACTGTTTTACACAACGTTACCTCAAGAACGTCGAGCATCGTTCGATCGGTACGTAGTAAGTAAGGACTTTGATTGGGATAACAGACAGTTTGTGGAACTGTTGACGCTTCGCTCGCCAGAGTCGGACTGGGACGCACTGACTGAGCAGAGTGTGCGGACCACAACTCAATCAATTATGGACTTTTCAACGTACCTGCGATCCAAAGGGATAGAACTGACGGTGGTCTATGTCCCACTTGGCATAGATGTCGATCCATACGAATGCACAGCTTGCAGGAAGGCTTTGAGCCTCCGTGATGGAATCTTCTTTGACGATCACGGTTTGGAAGAATTCCTTAAGAGGGAATTGAATTCCGTCGGCGTTCCCCTGTTAAAGTTGCTGCCCGCGCTTACGGATTACAAACAGCAGCGATGTCCAGATTGCACCAATTTTCTTTATTTCGGGAATGACGCTCACTGGACCGCAGACGGCCACAAGGCAGTTGCCAGCGCACTTGAAACCGATCTATTGGAGAATCCCCTTCCGACGCTCAAATAGACAGAGCCGAGTCCCTTATACCTTTGAACTCAGATTTTCGGTGTTCGTTCTGTGGAAACTCTCTTGTGGAGACCGGCGACAAGTGCGCAGACTTGCCTGATCTTGTCATCGGCCAGTGTTCGGTTTGCGAATTGATTCAGGCGGTGAGTTTCTCTCATGTCAATCTGGCGTACTACGCGGACGCCAACTACTATGGCGGGGTTCCGGAGAAGGAGCGGGAGAGACAGTGGCACTGGAACCGAAAGCGTGTGGCAAGGCTGAAGGCATTGCTTCCGGCTGCAGTAGACAGAAAAGTTCTCGACTACGGTTGCGGAACCGGTGGCTTTTTGGAGCAGGCACACGGGGCGTTTCTCGAAGTCGCCGGCTTCGATGTCAATGAAAGCATCTGTAGTCTGCACAACGCGTTGGGATGGAAGTGCTTTAGCTCCATTGCGGATGTGCCGGGGGATGTTGATGTCATAACGCTCTTTCATGTGCTCGAACACCTTCCGAAGCCGTGGCTTCTGTTGACAGATTTGATGAATCGCTTTCCCATGGCCGAGACCTTCGTTATCGAGGTTCCGAACACTCAAGAAGCCTTGAATTCAGTCTTTAAGAACCGCGCTTATCGCCAGAACCACTTCAGTTCGGAACATGTTTACTACTTCACGTCCAAGACCTTGCGCCTGATAGTGGAGTTTGCCGGACTGGAAGTCCTCGTTGACTCGCAGTTGCAGCGATATACCCTTGGTAATAATCTCGGCTGGCTGATTAACAACAGGGGAGGCGGACAGGATCAGTGGGACTTCTTCAACGATGAACAGCTGAATGAGCACTACGAGCAGGCTCTGATTTCTCAGGGTGCAGCGGACTCCGTGTTTATGGTGTGTGGCCGTCGATCCCCGACGGGTCAGTGAGCTCTGTGAAAAAGAGGCTGCTGATTTCGTGGACGAGTCCCTATATGTTCCATGAGGCCATCGTCCCTTTGATTCCTGAACTAGTTGAGCACTTTACCGTCTATATCATTCTCTGGGATTATCGGATTACCGGGCGCTTGCATGAACTATTGGACTGTCTGGTTAGAACGGGGTCCATTGAGAAGTGCTGGCTTCTGCCGGATTACGCTCCCTCCGGGCGTCGTGCGGATCTGTTTAATCACCATTGGTTCATTCGACGCAATATCCGACTTTGGCGCAGTTTCAATTTCGACGCCTTGCTGGCGAGTGACGAGTTGGTCTCATTTCATCGGTATTTGACAGAATGTGTGCTTCCCAGTGATTGCGTTCGCGTTTGCCTCAGCGTGGGTAGAACCCACTTATTGTTGAAAGAGGTGCTGTCGAAAGAATTGTTAAGCGGCAGGAGTCCTGCCAGCGCTGTGGCACTCGGCAAACAAGCCGAATCAGAAAAGCAGAAACGAGCAATTCGCAATTTAGTTGCCGGCGTAAAGCAGACTGGATCCCTCAGATTTTTGATTGGCAAACTGATAGAACAAGTGCGTGTTCGCGTTAGGAACCTCTTAGAGAAAGACACTTATTTTATCGATCGTATTCTACTGCCCACCGTATTTGCAGGCAGGAGTTTCCCTTATCACGCATACGATCAGTTGACTCAAATCGGATCGGGCAGAAGCCACGCCACGATTTTTTTTGATGAAGTCATGGCAAGGGCGCACGCCCCACTCTTCGAGAAATCACGTGTTTATGTGGCGAGTTATCCAACACGGGATAACTGCCGTTGCCGGACAATGGAGTCTGGCAGCTCGATCATCCTGGTTCTCGTAGAAGGCTACGTGCCGGAAGAGTTTTTCCCTCTTTATTATCGTGATATTCAAACTGTGCTTAAGAAGACCGGAGGCAGTGCGGTTCACTTGCGGCCCCACCCCAGGTCAGAGGGGGACCCGGCTGCAAAGTTGTGCACCTATTTAAGGATGCAAGGCATTGTCGCGACTGTTGCGGAGAACGATCAACCGATCAGGGAAGTAGCGTGCGACTATGTCGCAGTTGTCGGTCCCTTCTCAAACGGATTATTTGTTGCCCGCGAAGCCTGCAATTTCGTAAACGTGATCGGCCTTATTGCGGTGTCTCACCCGAACGTTTCCAATCCCCGTTTCTCATTTGGAGTGTCGGACCACATTGGATGGATCGAAAACGACTGCAGCTATGACCCGGACATATTTGTTCGCCGCAAGTTCGTTCCACCTGACAGGAAAAGCGTACCTCAAATCCTGTGTGAGTTGGTCTTCAACCAAGGCGGGCTCCCTGCTCTTGGTTAGCCGTTTCCTGGAACCCTCTCGTGCCTGAAAAACGCGCCCTGGTTACTGGCGGAACTCGCGGTATTGGCCTCGCCACCGCCCTGGTTCTTGTCAGGTCTGGACATGAAGTCTTCGTAACCGGCCGCTCTTCGCAGTGCGAGCCGCCGCCCGGATGCCACTATCTCTCCTGCGACTTTGCCGATTTGGCTGCTCTGGAGAGGCTTGCTTCCACGATCGGCGACCTGCGGCTCTCGGTACTCGTCAACAATGCCGGTATTAACAAAATCGGTCCCCTTTCCCAGTGCGATCCGAAAGATTTCGCCCTGATTCACCAGGTCAATGTGACAGCGCCGTTCATGCTTTGCAGAGCCGTTGTTCCAGGAATGCAATCGCGTCGATTCGGACGGATCGTCAACATCGCATCTATTTTCAGCGTGGTCAGCAAGGAGGGCCGCTCCGCGTATTCGGCGAGCAAGTTTGGCCTCGTCGGTCTAAGCCGCTCACTGGCTATCGAAGTTGCCGCGGACAACATCCTTGTGAACTGTCTCTCGCCAGGCTTCATTGATACGGATCTTACCCGAGCCAATCTCGGACCCGCAGGTATGCAGGAAATGCAGGCGCGAGTCCCTATGCAGAGGTTGGGACAGCCCGAAGAGATCGCACGCTACATCGGCTTTTTGGCCAGTGAAGATAATACGTATATGACCGGCCAAAATGTAATCGTCGACGGCGGATTTACGTGTGTCTGACACACAGTTGATAATCCAGTCGCATCGTGGACCATACACGGTTGCGTTTGGACACGCGTTCGATGGACTGGAAGCAGGCCTGAAAGAGAACGAACATCTCATCATCGACTCCCGCGTTGCCGAACTCTATGCCGAACCGTTGCAGTCAGCTCTATCGCGTCCTTCAACCCTCCGCATACAGGCGGCCGAGGAAAACAAATCGCTTGAAAAGATTCCCGAATACGTTATCCACCTGGTCAATCACGGGATCCGCCGCGATCATGTGCTTGTTGCCATCGGTGGCGGCATTATTCAGGACATCACGGCATTCATTGCTGCAACATTGCTGCGAGGGCTACGCTGGCGGTTCTATCCAACCACATTGCTTGCACAAGCGGATAGCTGTATCGGATCCAAAACGTCGATCAACGTAGGCGGCTATAAGAATCAACTGGGGACGTTCACTCCCCCGGATGAGGTGCGAATTTCCACCGAATTACTGGACACTCTTGATGCGGTGGATCTGAAGTCCGGCGTCGGCGAAATGCTGAAGGTTCATATCATTTCCGGATGGGAAGACACGCGCGCCATCGCGGCGGACTACGAACGGATACTCGAAAACCGATCTACCATGGAGAAATACATCCGGCGATCCCTGGAGCTGAAGAAAGCGAAGATCGAGATCGACGAGTTTGACCGGGCAGAACGACTGGTCATGAACTATGGCCACAGCTTTGGCCACGCCCTTGAGAGTGCGACGAACTACGCTATACCCCATGGAATAGGCGTCACAATGGGTGCGGATATCGCCAATTACGTGTCCTGCCGCCTGGGCCTCACCACCCGATCTATATTCGAGGAACTACACATTCTGTTGTCGCGGAATTTTTCGGGTTTCCAACGCACTCACATTCCGGAGAACCCATTTTTTGAAGCTCTCGCGCGTGACAAGAAGAATGTCGGTGGCGACCTTGCGCTCATCCTCATGAAGGAGCCCGGCCACGTGTTTAGAGGAAGGTATCCGAATGACGAACGATTTCAGGGGGTCTGCAGGCAATACTTGCGGACTATCGGAAATGGTCTGATTTATGACTAGAAACGCTCCAGACCTGGAGAATCCACCAAAGCAGACAAGAAACGTGATCTCGGTTGGCATTGTCGGCATGGGGAAAATGGGCCGCATCCGTTATTCCACGATCGCCGAGAACGGGAATGCGCGTGTGGTGGCGGCAACAGACCCAGATTCCGAGCGGCTCGCGCAACTGACGAACGTTCGCGTTCACCGGACGGCAGCGGACCTTATAGCCGATCCCGAGGTTCAGGCTGTATTCATCTGCACGCCCAATTATTTGAACCAGAAACTGACAATTGAGGCCTTGAAAGCGGGAAAGCACGTTTTCTGTGAAAAGCCGCCCGCGTTCACAGCGAAAGAAATCGAAGAAGTCATCGCGGTGGAGATGCGGAACGGCAAGAAGTTGATGTATGGATTCAACCACAGGCATCACGAGAGCATCATCAAGGCCAAGGAGTTCATCGATTCCGGCGCCTACGGGCGGATCCTGTGGATGCGTGGACGTTACGGCAAGAGCGTCGAGGAGAGCTTCTACGGCAGTTGGCGCGCGAAGAAGGAATATGCCGGCGGCGGCATCATGATTGACCAGGGCATTCACATGCTGGACCTTTTTGTGATGATGGCCGGTGACTTCGACGAAGTGCACTCATTTGTTTCTAACCTTTACTGGAAACTCGATGTCGAGGACAACGTATTCGCCACCTTCAGGAACAAAGATGGCGTTGTCGCTTCTCTCCATTCCACGATGACCCAGTGGCGGCACCTGTTCTCGCTTGAGATCTTCCTGGACAAGGGCTGCATTATCATTAACGGTCTTCTCACTCCTTCCGGCAGCTACGGCGCCGAATCGATGACAGTTACCAAGAACCGTTCTGCCGCGCCTGCGGCCACGTGGACCGAGCAGGAAGATCTGGTGTTTGAGGTGGACAATTCGTGGCGCTACGAGATCGAACATTTCTTCCGGGCAATCGAGAACGACACACCGATCGAGTGCGGAACATCGCAGGATGCTCTGAAACTGATGCGGCTCATCGACAAGATTTATGAAAACCGGTAAACCGGACCGGCCGGAGGAACAGTGGCTGACACAGTACCTCGAGCGATACCAGGCTAGCCTTTTTCAACCTGGCGTGATTTCGCTGCTCGTTGAGCTGAAGGACCTTCTTTGTTCTATTTCGAAGAAAGGGGGGAAGGTCATCCTTGCCGGTAATGGCGGAAGCTCCGCAATCGCCAGTCACTGCGCTGTCGATTTGACCAAGCAGGCGCGCATTCGGGCTGTTAATTTCAACGAGGCCGATCTTATTACTTGTTTTGCCAACGACTACGGTTACGAGCACTGGGTGGAGAAGGCACTGGAGTTCTATGCCGACAGTGAAGATGCTGTCATTCTCATCAGCTCCAGCGGAAGGTCGCCGAATATGGTCAACGCGGCCAGCTACTCCGTGAATGCGGGATTGAAATTAGTAACGTTTACGGGCTTCGCTGAAGACAATCCCCTGAAGAGACACGGCCATCTGAATTTCTGGGTCGACAGCCGGGCCTATAACATCGTCGAAATGACACATCATATTTGGCTGCTTGCCGTGTGCGATCAGATTATTGGATCGGCCGAATACTCCAGTAATCGATGAGCAAACGCATTCTGTTGATCGGTTGTGGCGAGATCGGGAGCCGTCATCTGCAAGCCGTTGCTTCCTTACCGGAGGTACGAGAGATCGAAATAGTGGACCGCCGGCCGGAAGCATTGGAGTTGGGCCGGAAGCGGGTTTCTGAAGTGCCGGACTCGCGGGTCACGACATTCAGATGGCTATCGTCCTTGGATGAAGTCAGTCCCGGCGGAGACCTCTGCATTGTTGCGACTCAGGCTGACGTTCGCTGCCGCGTGGTGCGTGACGTGGCAGACCGTTTGGACTATAAGAGCTTTCTGTTAGAGAAGGTCGTCTCTCAATCCGTTCTGGACTATCAGGAACTGATCCGTTTCTCTGACGCGAAGCAGCTCCTGGTCTGGGTCAACTGTAAGACACGGGCTCATCCTTCCCACTCTCGGGTGAAAGCGAACTTGCGCGGTGGAGAACCGTTCGTGTTTACGGCAACCGGCGGTAATCACGGGCTGGTAACGAATGGCATCCACGTTGCCGATTTGTTTGCCTTTTACGATGATGCGGACAGTATTGAGGGCCTTGCCAGTCGAATAGACCCAATCCTGCACCAGACTAAGCGCGGCGCCTGCGATTTAAGTGGAACTCTCTGTGGCCGTTCAAAGAGGGACAGCACCTTGTTCCTCTCTTTTGACGCGAAACACTCTTCACCGGTTCTTTTTTCAGTCGTGTCGTCCCGCTATCGAGCTGTGGTTGACGACATGATGAAATGGCTGTACGAGAGCAGCGAAGAAACCGGATGGGCCTGGCGGCCTGTGCCATTTGAGGCTGACCTGACGATCAGCAATATGAGCAGAGGTTTTGTCACGGATATTCTGGCTCACGGGTGTTGTCAGCTGCCGAGTTTGAAGCAGTGCTTTGCCGCACACGATTTCATACTCACAGAACTCCAGCCACACTTTGAACGTCTCCTCGGCACTCCAGTCAGTCACTCTCCTGTTACATGACCAGCCTTCCCGGGAGTTCAAACATCAGCGCCAATTCATCGCAGCTCGCTGCAGCGATATCCCAGGCCGATTTCTCCACACACACCGCTACGGTGATCGGATATGGCGGCATGGGACGCCAGTTCGTAAAAGCGCTTCGAACATTGCGCGTTGGCCACGTACGGGTATGTTCCAGACCAAGCGCCGAATTGACGGAATTGGATGAACAGCACGGTATCACGCGATTGCCGGGTGATTTTGAACAACTGCGGATCAAGCCGGTAAACGGTGAACTGGCGATTATTGCGTTGCCGATTAAAAGCCTGGTTCCGGCCGCAAGACATCTCATGGCTCTGGGCTATCGAAAGATCCTCATCGAAAAGCCGGTTTCCCTCTGGTCCTCAGAGATCGAGGAGTTAGCAGTCGAGGCTGGCAGCTGTCAGGTCGACACTGCATGCGGTTATAACCGAGTCGCCTATCCGTCGTTCCATGAAGCACGCGCCAGAGCAGAGGAACAAGGCGGTATCACATCGTGCACGTATTCCTTCACGGAGTTCGTTAAGAAGCTTGATCCCAATCGCTATTCACCGGATGAAATGAGGAGATGGGGCATAGCCAACAGCCTGCACGTGATGAGCCTGGCACATGGGCTGATCGGATTGCCAGGCCAGTGGAACGGCTACAGGACCGGAGCAGCTGTCAGTTGGCACCCAAGCGGGAGCAGGTTTGTGGGCGCCGGAATCTCCAGTCTCCAAATTCCTTATAGTTACCATGCGGATTGGGGATCGGCGGGAAGGTGGTTCGTCGAGATTCATACCAGGGTTTCGTCCTACCGGCTATGCCCGCTCGAAAAACTCTTCCAGCGAACGGATCCGATGAGCGACTGGGAAGAAGTCCCATTGACAACCCTGGCTGCGGATGTCAAAACAGGTTTCGTGGAACAGGTTGCGGCAATGCTCGACTCGAAGATACGAGCCATCATGCCACTCATCTCACTGCAGACGACTCTTGATCTGACGCGGTACGGGGAACAACTGTTTGGCTACAGCGTCGACAGCTCAGATCGGGGCTCCTCATCGTAGCGTGACAATTCTGAGGGGACAGACACAAAGGGTCAGCCGGCCGGTTCATTTGGCGGAGACAGTAGTCCTCGTTGATGGCATGCCTGGATGCGGCAAGACGATGCTGGCGCCGATTGTCAGTGGTATGGCGCGCGTTGAACTGGTTCAGTACTCGTACCAGCTTGAATACACCTGTTGCCTGAAGTTCCTCGACAAGATCGATGCCGATGCGGCAACCAGCCTCATACGAATCTTCACAGATCTGCAGCTTTACAACGTAACGATGTCACGTGAGACGAATTTTCGGTGGAGCGACATCTCGAGTGTTCGCTTCAATCCGAATCGCTGGAAGTATCTTCGGCGACTCTTCCAGCCGGGCGACGCGGCGGCTATTGAGCGAATCCAGCGGGAGCGGCCTATTCTTCACCTGGTGACTCACATGTTGCTCGGAATCAGTCCCTGTCTGTTTGAGGCGCTTGGTACGAGGCTGAAGTTCATCGAAGTTGTGCGTCACCCGCTTTACATGTTGAAGCAGCAGTTGAAATTCATGCATCGCTGGGCAAATGATCCTCGCGACTTCTCTGTCTGGTTCGAATATCAGGACCGTTCGTTGCCGTGGTGGGTTTCGGGCTGGGAAAGCAAGTATCTGACCGCAAATCCCATGGATCAGGCCATCTATATGAACGAAGAGATGCATCGCGCGCAACAAGCCGTCATTGATGGTCTGCCTCAATCCCAGCGCTCGCAGTTACTGATTATTCCCTTCGAACGTTTTGTGACAGACCCGTGGCCATACATGAAAGAGATGGCGCAGCTTCTGGGCACGGATGTTACGTCGACAACACGGAAGGCGCTCAAGCAACAAAACGTTCCCCGCAAAATGTACGCAGAGGGAATCGCGTTGCCGATCTACAAAGAATATGGCTGGGAACCCCCACAGAAAGAATCTGACGAAGCGAGGGAGTTCGAACGGCGGAGGCAGTTTGTAGCCGAGTTAGCTACGCCCCAGGCAATGGAAGTCCTCGATAGGCTTTGCTTCGATTACGAGCAGCGCTATCTGAGACCGGAACAGGATATTTCCCAATGAAAAAGATCGCGATGATCCCGGTTCTTTTGGGAAGCACAAGAATTCCCGATAAAAATCTGCTTCTGGTAGACGGTTGGCCGATGGCCTTTTACGTTGGCCGCGCCTGCAAACAATCCGGAATATTCGATGAAATCTATATCAACTCTGAACACGACATCTTTGAAAAGATGGCAGGTATGCTCGGCGTGAAGTTCTACCGCCGAAGCCCGGAGCGTGGGGGTTCGGCCTGCGTGATGAAAAGCAAGTCACGACAGTGTGAAAGTGCCCGATGCCAGACCCACGACCATTTTTTGTTCGATTTCATGCAGACTCTTGAACCTTGCCATCTTGCGTTGGTGCACACGACGTCCCCCCTGATTCGCGAGTCGACGATCAGAGAATTCATGCAGACGCTTGAAAAGGACGAATATGATTCTCTGTTTTCCGTCGAGGAACGCTTCACCGAGACTTTAATTGATGGAAAGCCTCTGAACTTCTCCTACTCCAGGAAGACGCCCACGCAGACTCTTCAGCCACTTCAAATGATCACGTGGGCATTGAGCGGGTGGAAGACATCCTCGTTTATGCAGTCTTATCTGCGCGACGATCCTGCCGAGAATGGTCCCACATTCTGCGGCAAGACCGGCGTGTTTCCGATGGATCGGATACAGGCGCTGGACGCTGATACCTGGGATGACCTCTATCTCATCGAAGCTTCCCTGCAGCACCGGCGGCAAACCGGAGCCGTTGGAAAACACCGGTTCGATGACAGCGTCGTGGGAATTGAAAACGATCTTAAGGATCTGATCAGTCGCGATGGAGTCGTCCGGTTTGAAGGGTCGGAAGCCAACCTGCGGTTTCGAAATCTCGACGAAATCAAACGGAAGATGGGGAAGGCTCCGTGGCTCTACCTGCTTGTTTACACAGGGACTGACCAGACGGCCCTGATTTGCCAGGAGCCCGGCGAAGGCGCCAGAAAGCACTGCCACGTAACCCATGACGAATGGTGGATTGTTCTTGAGGGAACCTTCGAGTGGAGGTTGGCAGAAGGCGAAGTGGTCCGGGCCGGCCCTTCCGATGTTGTTTTTCTGCCGCGTGGGACGATCCACAGCATAGTCTGCGTCAGCAAAGAGCCGGGTATCCGCCTGGCGTGCGGCGCGAGAGACATGGAGCACGTCTATGTCGAGTGACCGCCGGGTCGCAATCATCACCGGCGCGTCGCGTGGCATCGGAAACGCCACTGCAAAGCTCCTGGCGAGCAGGAACATTCTTTCAATCGGTATCTCCCGGCACGTTGAGGAATCGAACGAAACGCGCCGGTGCGATGTACGCGACGAAGACTCCATATCGCGTGTATTCGCCGAAGTTGCCACCACACATGGCCGTATTGACATTCTGGTGAACTGTGCCGGGATTGCGACGCCTGGCGATGCCTTAAGTCTTGGCCTGGGAGATTGGGAGTCCGTACTCAGGACGAATCTGATTGGGACATATTTCTGCTGCAAACATGCCATTCCCTACATGCGCGCTCAAAGGTACGGCCGAATTATCAACACCGCTTCTGTCGCAGCCCGTAGTTATAGCCGCACCGCTTCGGTGGCATACACCTGTTCGAAATACGGTGTTGTTGGCCTCACCCGGCAACTCGCCGCGGAATTCGGGAGGGACGGCATAAATATCAATTGTGTCGCGCCATCTCAGACACTTTCCGAAATGCTTACGGCTGCTGTGGCTGGGGCCGACCTGAAGCAACTGGCCGCAGGCAATCCTCTGGGCCGCCTTGCAGAGCCAGGAGAAGTAGCCGAAACAATTGGGTTCCTCGCCAGCGAACAGGCCTCATACATCAACGGCACCGTGATAGATATCAATGGCGGAGTTCTGTGAGCAGTGTGCCTGCAAAATGTATCGCGGTTCTTGGTACAGGCAGCGCCGGAATGCGGCACCTGGAAGCCTTGCGTGCCATGGATTCCGTCAAGACCTTTGCGATACCCGCGCGACAGGACCGGGTCGCCGAACTTCGATCTGCAGGATTTGATGTTGCGCCGAACCTTCAGGAGGCAGTGGATTCGGGAGTCACGGCTTGCATCATCGCCACAAACACAGGGCGCCACAAGCAAGATTCTCTCCTTGCGATGGCGCATGACCTTGACGTCCTCGTAGAGAAACCTCTGGCCATTGATTCGAGTGAAGCAGCAGCGATCGATGCTTGCGCCCGGGAGCGCCGTAGAAAGCTGTTTGTCGGTTGCGTCCTTCGATTTTCCGAATCACTCAACACGTTCCGGACACTTATAGCCGCGGTTGGGGAACTCCACTCCGTTCGAATCGAGTGTCAATCGTATCTGCCGGACTGGCGGCCTGCGCGTCCTTTCCGGGAATCTTATTCCGCATGCGCCGGTGAAGGCGGTGTACTGCGCGATCTCATTCACGAGATCGATTATGCAGGTTGGCTTTTCGGATGGCCCACCACCGTGTTGGCCCGAGTTCACAACCTTGGAAGACTGGGCATACATTCGGATGAAGTGGCTGAACTGAGTTGGGAGACGGCTCAGCACTGTATTGTTTCTGTCGGTCTCGACTATCTGACGAGGGCCCCTCGGCGCTTGGTCCGTGCCCTTGGCGAGCGCGGCACGTTGGAGTGGAACGGAATAGAACAAACCGTTACGCTCAAGCTGGCCGATGCACCGCAGGAGATCATTCGTTCCGCTCAGACTCGAACTGAGATGTTGTCGTCTCAGGACGCAGCCTTCCTTAATGCAGTCGCGGGAGTCAACGATGAGCGTCTGACGACGGGGCGCGAGGGCGTGACGGCTCTTGCCGTGTGCGATGCAGCACGCCTTGCGTCATCGCATCGAAGAGAAGAAAAGGTCGAACAATGAAATCCCGTTCCGAAGTGTTGGCAGTAATTCCGGCGCGGGGTGGCTCTAAGGGACTACCAGGCAAGAATATCAGGTCTTTCGCGGGCCTGCCCTTGATTGCCCACTCGATTCTCTTTGCAAGAATGTGTCCGGAGATCGATCGCATCGTCGTTTCGACGGATTCTGCCGAGATTGCCGCAGTGGCACGGCAGTTCGATGCGGATATCCCGTTCCTGCGTCCGGCCTCATTAGCGCAAGACGATACGCCAATGATGCCGGTGGTGCAACACGCGCTGTCGGCAATCGAGAATAGCCAGGAAGTTTCATTTCAGTTCGTTGTGCTATTGGATCCGACTTCTCCGGGACGGGAACCGAGTGATGTTGCTCAGGCGCTCGATCGGTTGAAGCGCAATCCTGCTGCGAATGGCGTTGTAAGTGTGTCCAAGCCGGATTTCAATCCTCTATGGAACTGTGTGATTGAGACGGATGGGTGGATGGATGACCTTTTCGATGGCGCAGGCAAGTTCGCGCGGCGGCAGGATGTTCCCGCAATCTATCGCATTAATGGCTCTCTTTATGTCTGGCGGGCGGAGTTTGTGCGGACCGTCCGGAATTCGTGGCGGGAGAGCGGAAAACACCTTATTCACGAGATTCCAGAAGCGAGAGCGATGTCCATCGACACAATGGACGAATTCAGGCGCTCGGAGCTCTTGGTGCAGTCTGGATTAGTTGCTTTTCGATGGCTGGAGAATCCGCAGTGACAATGCGCTCTATCAGCGAGCTGGCCCAACTGAAAGGGCGAAGAGCCATAGTGACGGGCGGAGCCGGCCACATCGGACTGGCGATCGATGAAACATTGCTCGAACTTGGCGCGACCGTTGTCATTCTGGACGTTGACGCCCAGGCATGCGAACAGCGGACGGCGGAGCTCTCCGAGCGTTACGGCCAGCAACGGGCCTTTTCCGCAGTCTGCGATTTGGCCGATGAAACAGCGACACGCGCATCGATTAAGGACGCCATTGAGCGCCTTGGGGGATTGGACATTCTGATCCACGGCGCAGCTTATGTCGGCACTACACAAATTCCAGGGTGGGCTGTTCCATTTGAGGACCAGACAGTACAAGCCTGGGACGCAGCACTAAGGGTCAATCTCACATCCGCGTTTGTAATGGTCCAGGCAGCGAGACAACCGCTGTTGGATTCCGGCCACGGCTCCATTATTTTGTTCTCGTCGATTTATGGAGTCGCTGGGCCAGATCTCAGACTGTACGAAGGAACGAGCATGGGAAATCCTGCGGCCTACGGCGCTTCGAAAGCAGGCTTACTTCAACTTACCAGGTATCTGGCCACGACGCTTGCTCCCGGCGTTCGTGTAAATGCCATCACGCCCGGTGGAGTATGGCGCCGGCAACCGGAATCATTCCACGATCGGTATGCCGCAAGGACGCCAATGGCTCGCATGGCAACGGAAGAGGATTTGAAAGGCGCAGTGGCGTATTTAGCGAGTGATCTTTCATTGTATGTTACGGGACACAACCTCGTCGTGGATGGCGGCTGGACCGCGTGGTAGGCGGCGCGGAAATGCGGATTGTCAACGAGCCAGTTGCTTTTACGTGCAACGGATGCGGCGCGACGCAGGTTTCTTCGCATGTCGCCGACCTTGGCCCTCTCTCATTCTGGTACGGCATCAAATCCGAAGTAGCCGAGAAGGTGCTTCGCGGGCGCAACTTTCCATCACGGTTGGTGGAGTGCGAGAAGTGTCGA
The DNA here is from genome assembly GCA_945865815.1 of Candidatus Sulfopaludibacter sp. SbA3. Lineage (GTDB taxonomy): Bacteria > Acidobacteriota > Terriglobia > 20CM-2-55-15 > 20CM-2-55-15 > CAMBFR01. The sequence goes on along the minus strand of CAMBFR010000002.1, from coordinate 80,555 downwards.
TTGGTGCAGCAACCGCCTTCCAGCGAGATCGCTGAAGTCCTGCAATTCATCTACTCGACGGCCGGCATCAACAACCCTTCCGCTGCTGCGGGAAGTAAAGGTTGGGGCGCGCAGGTCGTCATGCAACTCCGAGAGGTATTGAAAGGTCTGGATCCGGCGTGTGTGCTTGAAATTGGTTGCGGCAGCGGATTTCTTATCGACGAATGGAAGATTAGGGGTGCGAAGGTGGCAGTGGGTTTCGAGCCATCATCTGCAATTGACGAGACTCCTAACGGCGCAACGGTTGTACGAGATTATTTCGGAGTGAGCAAAGCCCGTGAGTTTTCAGAGCACTTCGACCTGATTTATTCCTTTGGCGTGCTCGAGCACCTCAGCAATGTACACAGCGTGGTTGCCGCTGCGGCAGAGTTGTTGATGCCCGGCGGGGACTTCATAGCTGAGATGCCGAATGGAGAAGCAGGCCTGATGGATGGAGACCTGGGGATGTTTGCGCACGAACACCTCAATTATTTCACCCCCGCGAATCTTACTTTGATCTGTGAGGGCGCCGGCCTGCGTGTTCAACGCATCATTCACAATCGAATGGAGATTATCATTCATGCAAGGCGCGAATTCCCGGCCCGCATGGGCTCTCAATCCGAACCCGGCCCTTCAGGAACGCTTCAGGCATTCATATCGAAGGGCCATGTGCGCCAGCGGCGCATTAAGGACATCATACGGAAAAGCCAGGCCGGAGTTGCCATGTATGGTGCATGTCTTGGTCTGTGCAACATCAATGCGCTTTTGCCTGAAGAGCGGCGCAATCGATTTGGAGTGATCGACTCGGATTCGGCCAAATGGTCGCGTGAGGTGGCTGGCGTCAACGCAACAGTGTCTGGTTCTGAGGGCACTGACTACAGCATGTATTCCGACATCATTGTTGTGCCCTACGCGTTCCAGGAGGAAATTTACCGATACCTTCAGGGTCGTAATGTTCCTTGTAAATTGTGGCGCGCATATGAAGGCACTTCCTATACGCCAGCGTCGTGGGAAGCGGAGGCGGTCGGTAAATCGTGAGTACGATGCGCATTGGAACGCGAGTCATCGGCCAGGGACAGCCTTGTTTCCTGATCGCCGAGGCCGGCGTAAATCACAACGGCAATCCCGAACTGGCTCGAAAGCTTGTGGACGCGGCGAAAGAAGCCGGTGCTGATGCCGTCAAGTTCCAGACCTTCCGGACAGAAGGCGTGATGGTGCCTTCGGCGCCAAAGGCCGATTATCAAAGACAAACAACAGGCGACGAAGAGTCTCAGTTTGCCATGGTCAAGCGTCTTGAACTCCCATTCGAGGAGTTTGGAAGGCTTAAACGGTACTGCGACCAGTCGGGAATCATGTTTCTGTCGACGCCCTTCGATTTTGACGCTGTCGATTACTTGGCGAAGCTTGACGTTCCCGCCTTTAAGATTCCATCCGGCGAGGTTGTTAATCATCCTTTTCTCGATTACGTCGGACGGACAGGCAAGCCCATCATACTTTCCACCGGCATGTCTTATCTTGCGGAAGTGGACGAGGCTCTCCGCGTATTGAGGTCTTCCGGCGCTGCTGATTTGGCGCTGCTGCATTGCGTTTCCAACTACCCTGCAAGTCCTTCCGACGTCAACTTGCGAGCGATGCTCACGATGCAGCAGGCATTTGGCGTACCCGTCGGATACTCGGATCACACGCTCGGTATCGAAATCGCGCTTGGCGCGGTTGCGCTCGGCGCATCGATCATTGAGAAGCACTTCACTCTGGATAGAAGTCTTCCGGGTCCGGACCATGGCGCGTCACTCGAGCCGGCTGAACTGGGCGCGCTTGTGCGTGGTGTTCGAAAGGTGGAGCAGGCGCTGGGCAATGGACGTAAGGAGCCCGCAGCGAGTGAGGCCGAAACGGCTGCAGTGGCACGCAGAAGTCTTGTGGCTGCGCGGGACATTCCCCTGGGGAGCGTCATAACGGAGGAAGTAATTGCAATCAAACGTCCGGGCACGGGTTTGCAGCCGGCAGTTCGATCGCTGATCATAGGCCGAAGGGCGAAAATGGAAATCCCGTCGGGAACATTGCTGACTCTTGAGATGTTCCTGTGATTACGGTCGGGGTCGTTACGTGTGCCCGGTCCGACTTCGGTCTGTACATGCCGTTGATTACCGCCATCGAGGCACATCCAGAACTCGAACTAGAAATAATCGCGACCGGATCCCATCTTTCTCCAAGGTTTGGGATGACCGTGGAAGAAATCGAGGCTGCGGGCTTTCGCATCCACGAGCGCATCGAGAGCCTTGTAGATGAAGACACGCCGGAGAGCGTTGCCAGATCCATCGCCAATGGCGTGGCCGGTTTTGCGCGGTTGTTTGCACGGTGGCGCCCCAGCGTGCTCGTGGTGCTCGGTGATCGCTTCGATATGTTTCCAGCTGCGCTTGCCGCGCTCCCATTCCGGATTCCGGTTGCCCATATCGCGGGCGGAGAAATTACGGAGGGTGCGATCGATGACGCACTCCGGCACAGTCTCACCAAACTCAGCCACCTCCACTTTGTAGCGATGGAGGAGTATGGCAGGAGAGTTCTGCAGATGGGGGAGGAGCCATGGCGAGTGATAGTCTCGGGCGCCCTCGCAATCGATAATTGTCGAAATGCCAGCCTGGCATCCGCGGAAGAAACAGCCCGGCGCTTTGGTTTCGACCTGGCGCAGCCGGTCGCGTTGGTGACCTACCATCCAGTAACGCTCGAGTACGACCGGACGTCAGAGCAAATCAACAACCTGTTGGCTGCATTGGACAAGAGCGGAGTCCAATGTCTTTTCACTTATCCAAACGCAGACACGGCAGGGCGTCAGGTAATCGAGGCAATCGAACTCTTTTGCAGTGGCCGCGCCGATCGGCACGTCATCGTCAACGCGGGGCAGAGCGGCTATCTCAACCTTATGAGCGTGGTTTCGGTAATGGTCGGGAATTCATCGAGCGGGTTGGTTGAAGCACCATCGTTCAAACTGCCGGTCGTGAATATCGGAACGCGCCAGGCGGGCCGTGTGTGCATGGGTAACGTGATTCATTCAGGATACAGCGTGGACGATATTGCCGCTGGCTTGCGACGCGCTCTCAGTGCGGACTTCCGCAGGAGTCTGGATGAGCTGAAGAATGCGTATGGTGACGGTCATGCCGCAGAACGAATTGTGCACCGTCTCGCCGCAATCGACAACATGCCGGACCTTGTGCGGAAGAAATTCATCTGGTTTCAAACAGGTGTCATTTCGGAGGCCGCGCCGGCATGACGCGGCCTCCCTTTGTCCGCTTCAACGAACTCCGTCCGGAACATGTGAACCGGGACCTTCAAATCCATACAACGGCCACGGACGGGCAGGCCACAATCGCTGAAATAATCAGTCGTGCGGAAGTCTTGGAACTCGGGGAGATCGCTTTCACGGAACATGTCCGGAAGGAGAGCGCTTACTTTCAGGGTTTCGCCGCTGAAGTGCGCGAGTCGAGGAAGACCACGAACGTGCGTGTCTACGTCGGGATTGAGGCGAAGGTTGAGGACGAAAATGGAACGCTCGACGCATCATCCGGCGTTTTGGCCGAATCGGAGATCGTGCTCGGCAGCGTTCATCGATTTCCGACCGTAGACGGAAAATTCCTTCCGGCCAGGGAGTTCAGGTACGAAGAAGCAGCTCGGCGGGAACTCGCGCTTGCGATGGCACTACTGAAAAACGCTCCGATTGACGTGCTCTCCCATCCCGGAGGAATGTGTCAGGCAGCCTTTGGAGAGTTTCCAGCAAGTTATTTCGAAATGCTGATGCAGGCGTCCCTCGAGCGTGGAATCGCAATTGAGATCAATACCTCGTACACACGCAGGCTGGACGAGTTTCTGACCATTTGCAGACAGGTCAATCCCATCGTATCAGTCGGTTCCGACGTGCATAAGCTCAGTGATCTGGCTACCTGTCGAGATGCGCTCCGGCAGCGGGGATTGGGATGCCAGTGAGGGTTGCCATCCAGGGGGCTGGTTCCCTGATCGGCCAGGGCATCATAAAGGCGTTGAAGATGGCGAGTTTGGAATCAACGCTAATCGCACTGGATGCGTTTCCGACAGCCGTAGGCTTGTATTGGGCGGACAGCGCGCATGTAGTGCCGGATGTGCTAGCTCCGAATGTGAGCGAAGCGGAATACGTCGAGTATCTGGTCGAATTGCTGAATCGCGAGCGAGCGGATGTGCTGTTAGTGGCGACGGACTTCGAAGTCCCGATGTTCGCCAGGCGTCGGGGTGAGATTGAAACTCGGTGCAAGTGCAAAGTTGTAGTCAGTTCGCCAGAGGTTGCTGAGATCGCCGATGACAAGTGGTTGACCTATCAGTTTCTCAAGGCTCACGACCTGCCATGTCCTCCATCGCTGATTGACATCCACAGGATTGATGCATTTGTCGCTCAGGTGGGATTCCCCTTGATAGTCAAACCGCGGCGCGGCGCGCGATCACGGCAGGTCTCACTGGTTAGAGAGCGGACTGGGCTGTCCTCCGCGCTTATGCACGCAGGATCCGATCCCATCGTTCAAGCAGCCATAGGCACGCCCGATAGTGAGTACACGTGTGGCGCTGTTGTGTTTGACGGAGAGTGCCTGGGTGTCATCGTGATGCGGCGTGACCTTCGCGATGGCAATACATTCCGTTCATACCTTCGGCCTGAACCGGAGCTTGAAGCCCTGATCCGGAGAGCGGCTCTGGCGCTCAACCCATACGGACCCGCGAATTTCCAATTGCGGCTTGGCCCGGCAGGACCGGCGATCTTCGAGATCAATGCACGATTCTCAGGAACAACAATCATCCGGGCGCTGGCTGGATTCAATGAAGTGGAAGCCGTGATACGGGCTGTGGCTTTCGATGAGCGGATGATGCTCCAGCAAAGCAAGTACGGGGTCGTCCTGCGTTATTGGGAGGAGCAATTCGTTTCCTGGGACGATTTCGAGCGGATCGGCCGCGCGGTATTACAATGAGCCGGGTGCTCGTGATCGGGGCAAGCGGATTTGTAGGCAGGCGGCTTGTGCCTGCCTTGCTGAAAGAGAATCATACGGTGGTTGCCGCGAGCCGGCGTTCCGCGGTTTCCATCCCCGGCGAAGTACAGCAAGTTCCGCTCGACATTACCGATCCAGAGTCATTCAAAGGGCTGCCAGAAGGGATTGACACGATCGTCCACGCAGCCGCGGATCGGCCGGGTTCAGCTAGCGCAACTGCAGTCCGTACTGCCTTCCTTGTGAATACGCTCGGTACAATCAATGTGCTTGCCTACGCCGAGGCGCTCAATATCAAGAGAGTTGTCTACTGCTCCACGCTTTCTGTGTATGCCTTGCCTCAGGCGATACCCATCGCTGAAGAAGGACGGACCTATCCAGTGCAGGCGCCCGACAGCTACTACGGCATATCCAAGCTGGCTGGCGAATCGATCTGCGAGCGTTTTCGACAGGAGAGGCGTCTAACATGTCTCTCTTTGAGACTTGGACGAATCTATGGACCGGGAGAATACGCCGGCAGTTTGGTGAGCAATTGGGTTCAGACTGCCAGGAACCGCGAGGATATCGTGGTCTACGGCGATGGGATGCGGAGTCTGGATTTCATCTACATTGATGATGCTGTCCGCGGGATTGTGAATGCAGTTCAGGCTCGGTCCGAGGGCGGAGTTATCAATATGGGCAGTGGTGTCGAGACATCCTGGGGGACCCTGGCGGAGGCGATTGTCGAGGTCTTTTCGCCACCTCAAGGCGCCTCGAAGGTGGTCTATATTCCTGAGGGGAATCGGGAAAGGTGTTACCTCGACATCAGCCTTGCAAGGACTGTGCTGGGGTTTGCGCCTCAATTTACGCTGAGAGAAGGGCTTCTGGCCTGGCGAAATGAGAGGATGGCAGCTTGAACGTACGCGTTATCGCGCGGTTGGATATCAAGGGGCCAAACCTCGTAAAGGGCATCCATCTGGAAGGCCTTCGGGTGCTGGGCAAGCCGGAGCGTTTCGCGAGGCATTACTACGAGCAAGGGGCCGATGAGCTCGTGTACATGGATGCTGTCGCGAGCCTCTATCAAAGAAACAGTCTTCTGGATATTGTTACGCGAACTTCCAGGGAAATTTTCATCCCGTTGACGGTGGGCGGTGGCATCCGATCCCTCGACGACATCAATCAAGTATTGAGGGCGGGAGCCGACAAGGTCTCGCTGAACACTGCGGCCATTCAGAATCCGGAATTCATCAAAGAAGCTGCCAGGCGGTTCGGTTCCTCAACCATCGTCATTTCAATTGAAGCGATCCGGCAGCCGGATGGACGTTATCAGGCCTACACAAACAATGGCCGCGAAAGCACTGGTTTCGATGCTGTCGAGTGGGCCATGCGGGTGGCGGAATCCGGAGCCGGCGAAATCCTGCTGACGTCGGTTGACCGTGAAGGGACTGGCAAAGGCTTTGATCTGGAGCTGACGAGCGCAATCGCAGGGGCTGTTCCGATTCCCGTAATCGCAGCCGGTGGAGCCGGCAAGCTAAGCCACGTTGCGGAAGTGGTTCAACAAGGTAGAGCAGATGCGGTTTGTCTGGCATCAATGTTGCATTACAACCTCCTTCGATCTCTTTCTTCGAAGGATGATTTTTCGGGTGAAGGCAACGTTGAGTACCTCAAAAACCAGCGCGGCTTTTCAAAAGTTGAAGACAGCGCATTGCCGGAGATCAAGACGTACTTGATCAAGAGCGGCATTCCCTGCCGCGCCGAGACATTGGACACCAGTCGTGCCTAGAGAAGCGCCGCAAGTTGCGATTGCAGATTACGGGATGGGCAACCTGTTCAGTGTGAAGCAGGCCTGCGAGCAGGTCGGACTCAACGCCATAATTACGAATTCGAAAAAAACGATCCTCGCTTCGAGCGCTGTCATTTTGCCGGGAGTCGGCGCTTTTGGGGACGCAATGCAGATCCTTGAGCAACTCGATCTGGTCCAGGTTATTCAGGAGCTGGCGAACTCGGGCAAACCCGTTGCAGGAATATGTCTTGGCATGCAGCTCCTGATGACCGAGAGTCACGAGTTCGGCCGTCACCGCGGTCTGGGCCTAATCGAGGGAGAGGTTACGCGCCTATCCGTGGATACACACCTGGACCGACCCCTGAAGGTTCCACATATGGGCTGGAGCCGTATTTACTCGGCTGATTCAATCGATGAACAGGTCCCGGTTGGCGCTTGGAAGGGATCGTTGATCGAAGATCTGCCTAACGGCACATTCATGTACTTCGTGCATTCATACTACCCGAAGCCGGAATCGCCGGATGTGCGCCTGTCGCTGACGCGCTACGGATCGCTGGAGTTTTGTTCAAGCTTTCAAAAGCGCAATATATTCGGATGCCAATTTCACCCGGAGCGAAGCGGACCGCGAGGTCTGGCAATCTACAGGAAACTGGCTGCCAGTATTCATTCACTACAAGAGCAACATTCATATGACTGAACAGTTGGAAGCCTTTTGGGGATTGCCCCAGGAGGTGACTTTTTGCAAACGCTGTGTAATGTCCAATCAGCGGCCGAGTTCATCCATTGAATTCAAGCACACTCGGAGTCACAAGCATCGTTCGCTACACATGGATGAGCAGGGCGTTTGCGATGCCTGTCGTGCGAATGAGCAGAAGGACCACATCGACTGGCAAAAAAGAGAAGAAGAGCTGCTGCGGGTGCTGGACAAGCATCGCCGTAACGACGGCTATTACGACTGCATCGTCCCGGGTAGCGGCGGAAAGGACAGCGTCTACCAGTCTCACGTGCTGAAATACAAGTACGGTATGCATCCGCTCACAATCACATGGCCGCCGATTCTATATACGGATGTAGGTTGGAAAAACTTCAGAAACTGGATTGAGGTTGGGGGTTTTGACAACATCAGTTTCAAGCAGAACGGCAGAGTTTTGCGGCTGCTGACACGACTGGCAATCGAGAATCTCCTGCATCCCTTTCAGACGTTCATTTTGGGACAGAAGAATCTGGCTCCGAAGATTGCTATTAAATACGGCATACCTTTGATCTTCTACGGTGAGAACGAGGCCGAATACGGAAATCCGTTAGCCGACAATGCGAGTTCTCTTCGTGACAAGTCCTATTACACGATGCGGGACTTGTCGGAAATCCATCTGGCCGGTCTGTCAGTTACGGAGTTGATGGAGCGGCACGAACTTTCATTAAACGATCTAATGACCTACCTGCCGGCAGATCATCGGGAACTGGAGCAGTCCAGCATTGAGGTTCACTACCTTGGTTATTACCTCAAATGGGTGCCCCAGGAGGCATACTACTATGCCGTCGAGCACGCTGGCTTTGAGGCAAATCCTTTCCGCACCGAGGGCACGTACAGCAAATACAACAGCCTTGACGACAAGATTGATGGTTTTCACTACTACACGACCTATATTAAGTTCGGTCTGGGGCGCGCCACTTATGATGCATCTCAGGAAATCAGAAACCATCATCTGACTCGCGAGGAAGGTGTGACGTTGGTGCGGCGCTTCGATGGAGAATTTCCGGAGAAGTATTTCAGGGAAGTAATGGATTACATAGGGATGAAGCCGGAACGCTTCATCGAATTGTGTGATGCGTATAGGTCCCCGCATCTCTGGAAAAAGGAAAACGGGAATTGGCAATTGAGACACTCGATTAGCTGAAATGCTTACTGAGATCACAGAGTTCTGCATGACGAGCGACAAGTCTATTCGCGATGCAATAGCCGCGATGGATGCCAGCAGACTTGGCATCATGCTTGTCGTTTCAGATGAAGGCAATCTCATAGGCACCATTACGGACGGTGATGTACGGCGCGCAATGCTCGCGAACGTTGACCTTGCCTCTTCGGTTACAGTTCTGCTCGAGCGGAAGGCTGGAACGCAATATGCCCAGCCAATCAGGGTCCAGCGCGCGAGCGATCCTTCGTACTACCTGAGTGCTCTTCAGGAACATCGCATCCTCCATCTGCCCATTGTTGATGAAGAAGACAAAGTGATCGGTCTCGTGACGCGCGACGAATTGTTTTCCACACAGGCACTCCCTTTGCAGGCTGTCATCATGGCTGGCGGACTGGGAACCCGGTTAGCTCCGTTGACCTCCGACACGCCGAAGCCGATGCTCCGGATCGGAGAGCGTCCGCTCATGGAAATTATCGTCGAGCAACTCCGAAACGCCGGAATTCATCGGGTTCATGTCGCTACGCATCATCTCCCCGAAAAGATCAGCGAACACTTCGGCGACGGACAGGGTTTTGGCGTTGATATGCTCTATGTCACCGAAGACCGGCCGCTGGGAACGGCCGGTGCTCTTAGCATGATCGACTCGCTTCATGATCCGATTTTGGTTATCAATGGAGACATTCTTACTGGTGTGGACTTCCGCAGCATTCTCGCGTTTCATCGGGAGCAGAAAGCCGATTTGACAGTCGCGGTGCGTCAATATGACATCCAATTGCCCTATGGCGTCGTGGAATGCAACGGCGCAGCGGTTACCGGCCTTACGGAAAAACCTCTTCTCAAGTACTTCGTGAATGCGGGTATCTATTTGCTGGAGCCTGGTGTTCGCGCTTTAATCCCGAATGGCGAGCATTTTGATATGACCGATCTCATCCAGTTGCTCCTTGCCGCCGGGCGCCCGGTAGCGAGCTTTCCAATCCGTGAATACTGGTTAGACATTGGTCACCAGACCGATTACGCGCGAGCTCAGGAAGACGCGAATGTCTGGAAGGCCTCCTCGTGAGCCTCGCCGGAAAGCGGGTTCTCGTTACCGGTGCGGGCGGCTTCATCGGCAGTCATTTGACCGAAACACTAGTCGAGGCGGGAGCCCGTCCCAGGGCGTTTGTCCATTACCGTTCAAACGGTTCCTGGGGATGGCTGAATCGTTCCCCGCGCAGTGGCGAAATTGAAATCATTGCTGGAGACATTCGCGACCAGGAGAGCGTTACCCGCGCGATGCAGGGCGTGGACGTCGTCTTTCACCTTGCGGCCCTGATTGGCATTCCGTACTCGTATGAAGCGCCGTCCTCTTATGTCAGGACGAATATTGAGGGCACTCTGAACGTGCTGACTGCTGCACGACAGGCCGGTGTTGGGCGGGTTGTTCACACATCTACCAGCGAAGTCTACGGCAGCGCCACCTACGTGCCGATGGATGAGAAGCATCCGCTCCAGGGGCAGTCGCCCTACTCCGCCAGCAAGATCGGCGCCGACAAGATGGCGGAGTCGTTTTATCTTTCGTTCGGATTACCTGTCGTGACGCTGCGTCCGTTTAATACTTTCGGACCCCGTCAATCGGCGCGGGCCGTAATACCTACGATCATCACGCAGTGTCTCGCAGGCAAGGCAGTTCGCCTGGGACACCTGCATCCAACACGCGACTTCAATTTTGTGTCGAATACGGTCGATGGTTTCGTGCTTGCAGCGACTGCCGAGCGTGCAGAAGGTCACACCATCAACATAGGATCGGGTGAGGAAATCAGCATTCGGGACCTTGCGAGCAGGATCGGAGGCCTTCTCGCCCGGGAGGTCGATATCGAAGGCGAGAACGATCGGAAGCGGCCTGAGAACAGCGAGGTCGATCGCCTTCTCGCAGACAATCGGCTGGCCGCCGAGGTCCTTGGGTGGAAGCCGTTGATTTCTTTTGAACAGGGTCTGTACCGGACTATCGAGTGGATCCGCGCACATCAGGACGAGTACCGAGTCGGCGCATATGTCGTTTGATCAAGGCGGCCAGACCAGACTGCGAGAGCTCATTCCGTTGAACGCTCCCGAACTGAGTGGCAATGAGTGGACATATCTCAAGGAATGTCTCGATACCGGATGGGTTTCCGCCGCGGGTCCATTTGTAGACCGGTTTGAAAGTGAGGTCGCTGCTTACGTTGGAGCCCGAAACGGCGTCGCCGTAGGCAATGGTACGGCAGGTCTCCATGTTGGATTGCGCATTGTCGGTGTAGAGCCCGGCGATGAGGTGATCGTGTCAAGCCTCAGCTTCATCGCCTCGGCCAACGCCATCACGTACTGTCACGCTTTCCCCGTCTTCATGGACGCCGATCCCGCTACGTGGCACATCGATCCGGTGAAAGTCCGCAGTTTTCTTCAGAACGAGTGTGAAGTCCGCTCTGGCCAGTGTTTCAACAAGCGTACCAGCCGCCGCGTGAAGGCAATTCTGCCCGTTCATATTCTGGGTCTCGCCTGTGAAATCGATCGGATTGTAGATATGGCCCGGGAATTTCACCTGAAAGTCGTCGAAGATGCGGCAGAGGCAATGGGAGTGCGCTATCGCGGATTGCACGCGGGCACATTCGGCGATGTCGGAGTGTTCAGCTTTAATGGAAACAAGATCATAACTTCCGGTGGTGGCGGCATGCTTGTCACCGACAGTGACTCGCTGGCGGAATATGCGCGCTATCTGAGCACACAGGCAAAGGATGATCCTGTCGAATACATTCATCGCGAAGCCGGGTTCAATTACCGGATGTCGAGTCTGCAAGCTGCGGTTGGAGTTGCCCAGCTTGAGCGCATTGATGAGTTTATTGCAAAGAAACGCGCCATAGCCTCGTCCTACGAGGCTGCATTATCCGGTTTGGATGGCCTGACCACGATGCCCGTGCCTGACGGAGTCGAGCCGACGTATTGGCTGTACACGGTCTTGATGAGTAATGACACGACTCTTGAACGCCGCAGGGAAGTCATCCGAATACTCAATGCAAATGGCGTTGGCGCCCGGCCGCTGTGGCATACACTGCACGATCTTCCTCCGTATCAGTCCTGCCAGGCTTATGAAATCGAGCATTCTTCCGCCCTCTATCGACGAGCGATAAGCCTTCCCACCAGCGTTGGCCTGCGGGATGAAGATCTCGCTGTTTGTATCGAACAGCTCCGGAAAACCTTACAAGCGTGAGCCTGTCCTTCGTCGAAAACCTGACAGTTCGCCGGTGGTTCAGGCAGATCCTGCCAACGCTGATCCGGTTGCGAATTGGAAACGGCTCGCAGAGGTGCTTTGTTATTGACGGTTCTCGATTTGCGCTGGCCGTGGCAAACGCGTCTTCATTCCTGGCCCATGCTTCAGTCGAAAGACTGAATTTTCGGCTCATTGACGTCCGCGACGACTCCGGTTTATTAAGCCGTCTGGTTATTGCTAACCATGACCTGGCTGAAGTCCAGGCCTATGTTGAAGACCAAGTCCGCCTGGAATCCCTGGTTCGAGACGAGTCGGAGGGCAGACTAGTTGCCTTCCTGAAGAAAGCTGTCGCTACGATCAGCCTGTCGGAACAGGCGACATTGTGGCGTGCGCTCCTGCTGGTACATGTTGCCGACTGGCAGCGCCGAAAGCTCGGTTGCCCGGACAGTGAAGCGCTGCTGTTTATTGAACGGCGTGCCTGGGGAGCATCTGTAAAACGATTTTCCTCCGGACGCCGTATTTCAGTAGTGGAATTGCCCGGTGCGCTCACATTGTCAGAATTGCGCCGTCGCTTTGGAACGCCGCGCCCGGTGGCTCTTCTGCGGTACTTGCGTAACAGCCTCTACGCGTTTCGCCATCGGGGAGCCCGCAAGGTCCGAGAGACGTCTGTTTCCGGAAAGCTGGGCATGGAATACGCCGGTCAACTTAATTTGAAGCACCCGGAGCGCCATTCCGATTTCTTCTTTTGGCAGAGGTCTGAATTCCCGGCAGCAAATATTCTGGTGATGAATCCATTGCCTCAGGATCCATTTGACGACGCAAAGGCAGCAAGTCTGGCGGAGTACGGGATTGAAGCGGTGGCTCTGCATCCCGGGGCCACCCGGTGCGATACGGTACCGTTCTTCATTCATCGGCCTGGTCTTGCAGATTATGCGACGCGCGAAACCCGCTCCCTGCAATCGCTCAGCAGGATAGAAGCCCGCTGGGTGAGGGATCAGGTGAATCAATACTTCGTAGAGCGCAGTTACTGGGCCGATCTGTTTCACAGCTACAACGTGAAAATATTTCTCACCTGGTACAGATTCGATAACCGGCACTACGCGATTGCAGACGCGCTCGAAAGCACCGGCGGCATTACCGCTATATATCAGCGTGCCTGTCAGCCGGATCCCGCTCCGGAAGTTGCCGTCAATGCAGACATTATGTTTGGCTATTCCCCCAGCGATGCCACAGTAGAACGACAGTCCGGTTCATCAATTCGGTATCACATTGCGGTGGGCTATTTCGGTGATCATCGTTTTGAATTGCTGCGTGAGCCCGCGCTTCGTATGAGGGAGAAGCTTCAACGAAACGGCGCCGCTCGAATTCTTGCGTTCTTTGATGAGAATTCGGGTCCAGATGAGCGTTGGCACACTGGAGCCCGCTTTCAGGCCGAGAATTACGAGTTCCTGCTGGAGAAGGTCTTGTCCGAACCATGGTTCGGTCTGGTGATCAAGCCGAAAGTGCCAAACACCTTGCGCGCCCGGCTTGGACCCGCAGTGGTTGCGTTACTCGATCGCGCGGTCGCCACGGGGCGCTGCCATGTTTACGAGGAAGGAACACTGCACGGTTCGCATCCGCCCGCTCTGGCGGCGCTATCCGCAGACGTCGCCATGCATGGGCATTTGTGCGGAGGGACAGCCGGCCTGGAGGCGGCCCTTGCCGGAGTGCCCACTCTGATGCTCGATCGCGAGGGGTGGCATGTCAGCTCGTTTTACCAGTTGGGTGTCGGCCGCGTCGTTTTTCAGGATTGGCCCAGTCTGTGGAGCCGGCTTAACGAGCACTGGAGCCGGCCTCAGGGTATTCCTGGCTTTGGTGATTGGTCCGGCATGTTTGAGACACTCGATCCGTTCAGAGACGGGAGAGCCGCAGAGCGCACGGGAACTTACCTGACGTGGCTGCTCGAGGGCCTAAATAGTGGTGTGGACCGGCAGCTTGTGATGGCCGATGCTGCGGAACGTTATGGCAGCGTGTGGGGCTTCGACAAAATAACCGAACTCAGCAAGACACCCGCGCCTACGGTCTTACTTCCAACATAACCAGCCATGTCTTCCCAGGACACGCTTATCAAATCCAGCGCACGGACCGGAAATCCGAACGCTCCCACCGTGCGCCGCCCTGTGCTGACACGGATGCATCGATTCATTGCGCGCAGCGCGGGAATTGACCTGGCGCAGTGGTTTGTCCGCATTCTCGAGAAAAACTCCCGCCGGGTGCTTATGGAACGCCTGGAGAGATCGAAGTATCGATCAATCCTGGAGTCCGAGAGCGAAAAAGAACATTACGGAGACATCGAAATCACACAGAACGCCCTGCTGAACGTCATCACGAGCTTCACTGCCGCACGATTGGAGTTTATTGAGAGATGCCTGGGATCCGAGATCAAGACCGCGACGTTCGCGGATGTCGGGGACTCCAACGGCATTTTTCTAAGAGCGCTGGGCAAGGCGGGCGTCGCGATCAATCTTTCTCCGGGGCCGCTGCGGCAAATTGCCGCCCGAGGCATATGCGGCGTCCAGTCCGACGCCATGCATCTGGCCTTTCGAGACGAGGCCTGCGATTACATCCTGTCCTTTGAAACGCTGGAGCACTTGCCCGACCCGTTTGCAGCGTTAAACGAGCTTTACCGCGTTTGCCGCAAGGGCGTCTTCATCTCCGTACCTAACGTGAATTCGACAACGGTTTATCCTCGCTACGATGATCACGGACCCGAAGAACTGCATCACATATTCGAATTGTCCCGCGCGCATTGGGACTCATTGCTGTCACATACGGCGTTCAAAATCGTGGCTGTCGAGGTGGTGCCGGTCGTTGACGTTCCGAAGGGACTGGACGAGCGCGTGGCATTTGCGGCATGGCGCTGTCTTTTCGGCAACGATACGTTCAGCAGTACGCTGAAATCGTTCCTGCTTTACCGTCTTTCCAAGTGAAGGAGGCAAGACCAGGCCCGCAGCCATCGGGTTGGACGGCTTTCTCGGAACTAGCCGACGCCATGTACGCACTTCGACGCCGATGTCCGTCGGTCACCCTGCTGGCGACATCGACTGTTCATCCACGGCATATCGTGCCGGCGGAGCATCTCGACCTCATGCGCGTTATGGCGGCCGCAGACGGTCGAGACAATATCCGGGACTCCCTGCCCGAGTTCGCCAAGCGATTCATTCTTTCGGTCCTTGTAGCAGCCTGGGATACCTGCACGATACTGGCGTTGAAGTTGTTTTTCTCGCGCCAATTGCGGCGGGTCCGCCAAACGGCGGTGGACGTTGCCATAAAAACGTGGTGTTTTGGTCCAGGCTCGATAAATAGCGACTCCGATTTCTATTTCGGGGATCTTCACAAACGGCTTCCGCAGCGAGGTGTGAGTTGCCTGCTGATCTGCGGAAACGTGCTTGCCGCCAAAGACCTGCGATTCGCAGCCGGGGTATTCCGGCAAAAGGATATCGTGGCTGTTCCACAACTCATGCTTGTGCCGGCATGGGCGCCGTTCTATTCGGTTTGGCGTCAGGTCGCGACTGTTCTCATGCTGAGACGTCAAATGTCAGGAATCAAGGAAAGGAACCTCCGGCTCGTTTGCAGGCAAGCCAGCCTGGATTGTCTTCATCCCAACACGACTCGAAACCTGATGCACTTTTACATCGCGAAGACGACCGGAGAATACTGGAGGCCAGCCGTATTCGTGACCCTCTTCGAAGGCCAGCCCTCAGAGAAGCAGGCATGGCATGGCATGAAGGCCGCCTGGCCCGATTGCAAACTTGTCGGATACCAGCACACAACCGTGATGCGCCACTCGCTGTCGGTCAGCCGTCCGAACAGGGACTCGTGGGAAATCGTTGCGCCCGACGTTGTGCTATGCCTCGGCGAGCCAACCCGAAGAATGATATCCGCCGGATACGAAGGAATGGCGGCGAAACTGGTCGTCTTCGGTTCCCATCGCCGGCCGAAATCAGAGAGTGGGCCGCGACGGCCGCGATTGGGCGAACGAACCGTCGTCGTTGTACCGGAAGGCAACCTGGTGGAATCCAAATTGCTTTTTGATTTTGCCCTGAACGTCGCGCGGCTCGTGCCGGACCATCGGTTCATCTTCCGCTGTCATCCGCTGCTTCCTTTCGAAAAAGTCCGGGGACATCTCAGCCGGAATCTCGATGGGTTGGCAAACGTTGTCGTGTCGCAAGAGAGCGCGATATCCACCGACTTTGCCCGATCGTCTGTCGTACTATATCGCGGTTCATCTGCCGTCTCTCATGCGGTCCTCGACGGGTTGCGGCCCGTCTACGTTCGGAACGAGAACGACATTTTCGACATCGATCCGCTGTTTGAGCTTCAGACATGGCGGGATTACGTTTCATCAGAGGACGAGCTGTGCCGGTTGCTGGGCAGTTACAGTAACCTTGGCGACGCGGAAGCCCTGGCTTTGTGGAAGCCCGCCTGGGACTACGTGAATTCGTATACTGTTCCGGTCGACGAGACATCTATCGATCGTTTTGTTACCGCGGTGGGCCCGCTTAATTAATCTTCAACGCATGAATTGTTTGATTTTCGGCTACGGTTACATGGGTCAGATCCGGCACGAAGCTTTGCGCCGCCGCAATGATATCGGCGACGTGATCATCGTTGATCCAGCTGCGAACTCTTCCGAGGCCAATGCCACAGTTCTGAGATCCGCTGACCAGGTTCGTTGGGACAACGTTGATGCCGCATTCGTGTGCACGCCCAACGACGTGACAGCCGATCTTTGTGTTGAAAGTCTGAAGCGCTGCGGCCGGGTATTTTGTGAGAAACCTCCCGGCAGAAACTGGGACGATTTTTCCCGCATTGCAGCTGCCGCGGATGCAATTCCCGGACACATTCTGTCTTTTGGCTTCAACCATCGGCTGCATCCCTGCGTCCAATCGGCAAAGGCGTTGATCGCCGGCGGCCAGCTCGGAGACATCCTTTATATAAAGGGCACGTACGGAAAGTCCGGCGGAGCACGATACCGCGAGAGTTGGCGGAACAAGCGTGAAGTATCCGGAGGCGGGATCCTTTTGGATCAGGGCATTCACATGCTCGATATTTTTCAGTTCTTCCTGGGTCCACTTGCAGTAGCGGATGCGGTGCTTATCGATTCCTTCTGGGACTGCGGAGTTGAGGACAACGCATTCGTTCTCATGAGAGGCGAACAGGGCGTTCCGGCGTTTCTACATTCCTCGGCCACGCTCTGGAAGCACACGTTCAGGCTGGAAATCGGTTGTCGAGACGGCTATGTCGTTGCCAGCGGCCTGCTCTCGAAGACCGGCAGCTACGGCAGGGAGCAACTGGTCATAGGCAAGCGGCAGTTTGAAGACGAAGCTCTGGCGCTCGGAAATCCGCGTGAAGAAGTCATTCACTTCGATCGAGACGATTCCTGGGACAAGGAAGTGCAGGACTTCATCGACGCCATTAAAGAAGGGCGCCCATCCACACATGGGACCCTCGATGAAGCACGGAGCGTCATGAAGCTGATTCGCGATGCATACGCCATATCCGAACGAATGAAAGGGCTGGTTCATAGATGATGTGGTCATCTGAAACACGCCGGACGTTTCCACTCTCCTCGGTCAAACCACTGGAGGGAATGACGCCCTACAGGGATTACTGCCTGGAAGCTACACACGAGTCGCTCAGGAAGTCCGCCTTGCGGCGTGAAGAATCGCCGGTCACCGGGAGCCGGCTCGAGGCGTTTGGCGAAATCGCGGGACTGGAATATTTGCGATGCCCGGACACGGACAGCCTGTTCCTGGCGAGTCTGCCCGATACGGATACATGGGGCGATTTGCTGAAGGATGTGAATCGCCATCGTCAGTCGCCGACGACGTTTCATGCGGAGATTGCGCCATCGCGGCGCGAGAACGTCCATCTTCCGAAGCTGGACTGGATTCAAAGCGTTCTCGTTCTTGAGGGCCTTCACACGCCGTCGCTCGTCGAAGCATCCGTCCCTTCCAGCGAGTTCCTGCCGATACTCCGGGAAAGCAGAATCTTTTCGGAAGTCGTTGCGCTCGATGAGACGGAACTCGCCGGCGCACCGAAGTTGTCAGGGCAAATTGATGCCGCCGCCCTCCTGGAATCCCTGGATCGCGCTCACGATCCGGCATTGCTTGTCAAAGTTGTTGCCGGCTATCTTCGTCCGGGCGGTCTCATTTTCGTGACCTCACTCGTGAGTTCCGGTTTCGACTTTGCGTTGCTGGGCAAGCGTAACCTTTACCTCTTTCCGCCGGACCGAACCAATTGCTTCAGCCTGACCGGCCTGGAAGTATTGCTGGCGAGAGCCGGCTTCGAGCTTCTGGAAGTGAGCACGCCCGGCGTCCTTGACGTCGAGATTGTTCGCGCGCATGTCGAGCGCGATCCTTCGATTCCCCTGTCCGTTTTCGAAAGGCAGCTTATGGCTCGAGGCGGGGAAGTACAGGGTTCGTTTCAGACTTTCCTTCAACAGAACAACATGAGTTCCTTCGCGCGCCTCGTGGGTAGAAAGAAAAGATGAGCCTGGAATACCTGGGCGGATACTTCGACGAGGCCGCCGAAATTGCCCGGACGCTCGACAGGCGTTTGATCGACCAGATGGTGGTTCGTCTTGCCCGCCTTCAGGCGGCCGGCGGCCGCTTGTTTCTTTGCGGTGTTGGTGGCAGCGCCGGAAACTGCAGCCATGCGGTGAACGACTTCCGCAAATTGGACGGTATCGAAGCCTACTCACCGGTAGACAACGTATCGGAACTTACGGCGCGCACGAACGATGACGGGTGGGACACTGTCTTTGCGTCCTGGCTTTCAACCAGCCGCGCCTCGGAGCGCGATGTGTTGTTCGTGCTCTCGGTTGGGGGTGGAAGCCGGGAGCACGGCATCAGTGTTAACATCGTGAACGCCGTGGACGAGGCCAAGAGACGAGGAATGGATGTTCTCGGCATTGTCGGCCGCGACGGCGGGTATACGAAACAGCGTGGCGACATCGTGCTGGTGATTCCCACAGTAAATCCAAAAAATGTGACGGCGCATTCGGAAGCGTTTCAAGCCGTCGTCTGGCACGGCATTGTGTGCGATCCCAGGCTCCTGAAAGCCGGGAACAAGTGGGAAACCACTGTGCAGCAGGATAGCGAGGCAAAGTCGAAATGAAGTTAACCGGCATTTTTCTGGACACCGGCAAGATTCCTGAAATCCGCAAATACCACGAACTGGGAATCATCCGCGGGGTCACCACCAATCCCACCATATTAAGGAAGGATGGCATTGCCGGCGGTTGGCCGGGTATCGAGAAGCACTGCAAAGAAATTGCCCAGCTTATTGCGCCTCATCCGCTCTCTGTCGAAGTGACTACAAACGTCATGGCCGAAATGCAGGAGCAGGCATTGATGATCGCGGCGTGGGCGAAGAACATCAATGTGAAGATCACGATTCATGGCCCGGATGGCGGAACTGAGAATTTGAAGCTGGTTCATGAGCTGGAGAACAAACACAATGTCCGGGTGAACGTTACAGCCATGATGAGCGCACAACAGTGCCTGCTGGCTGCCATGGCGGGAGCTACTTATGTTTCGATCTTCGGTGGCCGCGTCAACAACATGGGGTACAACTCGTGCCACGAAATTCGCCGGATCCGCGGCCTGCTCGACGCATTCAACAGTACAGCCAAGATAATCGTAGGCTCCACCCGGGAAGTGCTCAATATCGTCGAATGGTTTGAGGCCGGCGCGGACATCGTCACCGCCGTTCCCGACCTCATCGAAGGAATGCTCGTCCATCCCTACAGCAAGGAAACCGTCCGGATGTTCCTCGAAGACGGCGCACGGCTTCAGAAGTAGCGGTGACAATGGCCACACAATTGGAAGCTGCTGCTGCGCTGAAACGCCGGTTCCGTTCGCGTGGCCGCCTGTTCGGGGCCTGGCTGTCCATCGGGAGCCCGGAAATAGCGAGTATCTTCGCCTCGTCGCGCGGCGATTTCGTCGGCATTGATCTGGAACACACAACGATTCCCCTGCCGGCCGCGCAGGGAATCATCCGGGCTTGTCACGAACACGGCCGTCCATGCCTGCCACGGGTTTATCCCGAGAACATCGAAGACATGCGGCGGTTGCTGGATGCCGGCGCCGATGGAGTGATCGTTCCCCAGATATCGACTGCAGAGCAGGTCGAACTCTTTGCCCGGCACATGAAGTATCCCCCGGATGGCCGCAGGGGATTTGGCGTGGCTGGGGCGCACCAGTACGGCCGCACGTTTCAGGACTACGTTCGAGACGCCAACGCTTCCCTGTCTTTGGTTATTCAGATTGAAACCGTCGCGGGTGTCGAGAATCTGGAACGGCTTCTGGATAACCCGGCTATCGATGGCGTCATGGTCGGTCCGTATGACTTGTCCGGATCTCTTGGAGTCCCGGGTCAGTTGGATCACCCGAGCGTTGTTGAAGCCTGCGGCCAGGTCACGCGCATCTGTGGTCAACGCGGAATCGGCTGTGGAATGCACCTCGTTTATCCCACGGCAGCAGACATGCGGCTTAAGTTCGAACAGGACTTTACTTTTCTGGTGCTCGGTTCCGACATCTTCAATTTGTGGAAGCGAAGCGAAGAGACGGATCTCATGATCCGGGAATTCGATTCATGAATACCGTCATCGAAACACTTGTCGATATTGTCGCCAAGGATCCCTACCCGGCCGAGTTTACGAGTTCCTACTGGCGAGAGTATGGGAAGTCCAATGTTGTTGAACGCAGGAATGGCGATCTGTATCTCGAGGATTACGGTATCGGAACGGTCCGGGGGAGCTGGCTTGCGGGGCATACGCTTCATGCCGCGGAAAGATTTTCCTATCGTTCCGTGAGTTCGGCGTACCGATCGTACCCGGCCATGTGGAATCTGGCGCGGGAACTGGCTCGTGACCTTCGGTGCAGCCTTACTTTCGACATTTGGAAATACACTGTAATCCTCTCCCTCCTCAATGATCACTGGATTGATCACAAGTTGTTTCCGCGGACTGTTGCAGTCATCGGCGATGGCCACGGTTTTCTGGGAGCCCTGATCCGCCGGCATCTGAAGAGCATGCGGCTCTATTGCATCGATATTCCGAAGACGCTCGTGTTCCAGGCGAGAAATCACGAGGCTGCTGATCCCCAGGCGCGGCTGGCAGTGATGTCTCACGGAGGCGACGATTCCGCAGACGTCGTATTCGTTCTGCCTCAGGACGTTTTGCAGATCAGAGATACGATTGACTGCGCCATCAACATCGCAAGCATGCAGGAAATGAACGCACTGACGATCAGCCACTATTTCAGTTTTCTTCGTCAGCGCAGTTCCCGGCAGTCGCGTTTTTACTGCGTCAACCGAGTGGAAAAGACGTTGCCGGGTGGCGAGGTTGCACGGTTCTCAGAATTTCCGTGGCGCAAGGACGACGAAATCTTCATAGATGGACTCTGCCCCTATTACACCCACTTCTTCGCGAAACAGACGCTCCCGCGGGGCCCGAAGATCCTCGGCGTCCGGATACCATTCGTGAACTACTTCGATGGTGACACCATGCACCGCCTGGTGCGCCTGGCTTCAGAGTAACTGTGCGCATCGTCGCCATCATTCCGGCCCGTCTCGCATCATCCCGCCTTCCGCGGAAACCGCTGCTGAGCATTCATGGTCTGCCGATGATCGAGCATGTGCGCCGGCGCGTCATACGCTGCAGGGAACTGGCCGAAGTGGCGGTAGCAACGTGCGACGCCGAGATCGCCGACGTAGTCCTCAGTTACGGCGGAAAAGTGATCATGACATCGCCCGATCATCCTGGCGCCACGGATCGGGTGGCTGAGGCAATGAGTCACTGCGACTGCTCTCATGTCATCAATGTGCAGGGAGACGAGGTATTGGTCTTGCCCCAGGACTTGACCGAGATGGTTCGAGCCGTCGCCGCGGATCCTGCAAACGCGGCGTGGAACGCCGTCGGCCGAGTGGAATCACAGGAGGAGCTGCAGGATCCTTCAATCGTTAAACTGGTTGTTTCCGGGACGAACCGCGTGTTGTTTTGTACTCGCGATCTCTCGCACCTGAAGCTGAATGAAAACTTTGATCCAGTGCGTAAGAGCATAGGAGTCATGGCGTACAGCCGGCCGTTTCTCGAGCGCTACGGAGCTTTGAGCCGGACTCCACTGGAGATCGCGCAGGCGATCGACCAGTCGCGAATTATTGAACATGACCTGAATCTGATAGCCGTGGATTTCGCGCGTGCCTATCCATCGATCAACGAACCGCGCGAAGTGGGGATGGTCGAGCAATCGCTTCGGGAAGATGCGCGTCAGGCCAGCATGTTAAAAGAAATACTGGGAGCAGGTAAGCCTCAATGACGGCTCGGATGTTGGTGACCGGCGCAGCCGGAATGGTCGGCAGTTACGTATCGGCTGTGTTCAAGGATTGGGATTTGACACTGACCGATATGAGTGATGAGTGTATCCATCTCGATATCCGCGATCCAGGCGCGGTGATGCGGCTTACGGCCGAGTCGCGTCCCGACTTCGTACTGCATCTTGCGGCAGCGACCGATGTGGACCGATGTCAGCAGGAACCCGATTGGGCGTTTCACGTCAACTCAATCGGCACGCAGAATGTTGCGCTGGCCTGCCAGTTTCATTCGATTCCGCTCATATACGTCAGTACCGCTGCGGTGTTCCCGGGAGACAAGCCCGAGCCGTATACCGAGTTCGACTTTCCGCAACCATCCAATCTGTATGCACATTCGAAGCTGGCCGGAGAGCAGATTGTTTCGACACTGCTCCAGCGCTACTACATCGTACGGGCCGGTTGGATGATCGGCGGAGGCGAACGCGACAAGAAGTTCGTTGGGAAAATCGTCCGCATGATTCTCGATGGCAAGAAGGAACTGTCGGTTGTGAACGACAAGGTGGGAAGTCCTACTTACGCGAAGGACCTGCTTGGTGGAATCAAATCATTGATCGCGACGGGCTACTTCGGTCTTTACCATATGGTTAATCGCGGCTCGGCGTCGCGTTACGAAATCGCGCTCGCCCTGAAGGACATACTGCAGAGGAAAGATATTGAGATCAGGCCTATATCTTCAGCGTCATTTCCGCTTCCCGCTCCCCGCGGCCACTCCGAGTCACTACGCAACCTGAAGCTGGAGCTGCTTGGAATGGACAAAATGGCGCCCTGGCCGGAGGCGCTGCGGGAATACGTTCTGAGCGACCTGATGCCCGCGCTGAAAGATCGCCCACAATCCCAATGACGTCTCGAGTCACGGTACTGATGACCGTCTATAACGGTCAGGCCTATCTCGCAGAAGCCATCGAGAGTGTTCTAACGCAGAGCTTCCGGGACTTCGAATTCCTCATCATCGATGATGCGAGCACGGATGGATCCGTGGCGTTAATCCGGTCCTACGCGGATGCTCGAATTCGTCTGCTGTCCAATCCGCAGAACCTGGGGCAGAACCCGTCGCTGAACATCGGCCTGAAGGAAGCCCGCGGCGAAATCGTGGTCCGGATTGATCAGGACGATATGTGCCTGCCCGGGCGAATCGATAAACAGGTCCGGTATCTGGACGAGCATCCCGATGTTGCAGTTGTTGGAAGCTGGGCCTACAGCATCGATGAGCACACGGTGAAAAGAACGGTGTGGAAGTGGCGTGTCCGGGACTTTGGTGAGCTGGCGGGGCTCTTCCTGGTGGGGCGGTGCGCGTTGCTTCACCCCGCAGTGGCATACCGGCGCGCGGTCATATGCGAAGCGGGTGGATATGATCAAACCTACGCCATCGCTTCGGACTACGCCTTGTGGATTGATGTAATGTTGCGTGGACACCGCGCGGCTGTAATCGAGGAACCATTGTCGATGTACAGAGTTCACGGAGGGCGTCAGTCCGCGACAAAGGCTCACAAGCATTGGGAGGATACAGTTCGCGCTCACGAAAAACTTCTGGCGACTCTGCTTCCCGCATCGGATTTGCGCCTGGCAGGTTCATTGCTGCGTATAGAGCCCGGCGTATGGGAACAGCACCTGTCCAAGAAAGAATTGACGGATCTCATCGAATCCGTCGATCGGATTCTGAAGAACTCTGGCGCGGTTCTTGGCCTGAAATCGGCCGAGGTCGTTTCGTTAAGCCGAACGGTCTACAAGTGGCTGGGACCCGGTGTCACGGTGGCGAGGAAAATGGATTGGTGTCCACCCATGATAGTACGAGGCATCTTCTTCGGGCTTTCACCGCTCCTGATTCCAGGAATGCGGAAGTTTGTAACAAGAGTCCTCGATGGGCTGCGACCGCTGCGTTTTCTTCTTCGAGCATGAACTGCTGTACCGATTGCTGTTGCGTGTGAATCAGCGTCTCCCGGCCAGTCGAGGACGTGTGACCTCTCACGATTTCTTAAGACTAACAACTATCAGAAAAGGTTCGGGGTGGTGTTACGCGTTGTGGCGCGTTGGCAGCGCTTCGATTCTTGAGATTATCGTATGAAAGTAGCGATTCTAGCAGGTGGATACGGGACTCGCCTTCAGGAAGAGACGCTCACGAAGCCCAAACCCATGATCGAAATTGGAGGTCAGCCGCTGCTCTGGCACATCATGAAGATCTATTCCGCTTACGGACTGACTGACTTTGCTGTTGCGCTGGGTTACAAAGGGGACGTGATCAAGAACTATTTTCTTAGTCACCATCACATGTCTCACGACCTGACGGTCAAGCTAGGAAGTGGCGAAATAGAAACGCATGACTCCAGCCGGGAAGACTGGACTGTCCAGCTTGTTTCGACAGGCATGAACACGCTGACTGGAGGGCGCCTGCGCCGTTTGTCTCGGGTGCTCGGCAAAGAAACATTCATGTTCACGTACGGCGACGGCCTTGCAAACATCAACATAAATTCTCTCCTTGAATTTCATAAGAAGCATGGACGCCTGGCAACGGTTACTGCGGTCAGGCCTCCGGCCAGATTCGGCAGCATAAGCCTTGAGGGCGACAAGGTCGTCCGTTTTGAAGAAAAACCTCAGGTTGGAGAAGGCTGGATCAACGGGGGATTCTTCGTCCTTGAGCCTGAAGCCCTTAACTACATTAGTGGCGACGATGTTTCCTGGGAGCGGGAGCCCATGCAGAGGCTTGCAGAGGAAGGACAGCTTGTTGGATATCGTCATGAAGGATTCTGGCAATCCATCGACACCTTGAGAGACATGCAGTTGATGGAGCGCATCTGGGAGAGTGGCAACGTTCCATGGATGGTTTGGTGAGCCAGCGCCCGACGAGGGACTGGAGAGGATGTCGAGTCTTCGTAACAGGCGCAACCGGCTTCGTAGGCTCACACTTAGCGCGGAGACTGCTTGGTGCGGGTGCAGATGTAACCGTCCTGGTACGGCCGGCTTCGCATCGCTTCCGGATAGCCGATATTGCTCGTGAACTCCATGTCGTCGAAGGTGATTGTTCCGATATAGGGAGTGTTGCGCGAATACTTGATGCTGCAAAGCCGCAGATAGTCTTTCATGCGGCTGCAGCGGGAGTCGTGCCATCTACGCCCAGCGAGTCGGTACTTCACACCAACGTATTTGGGACGTTTGCAATCGCCAACGGCTGCGCCAACGCCGGGGTGGAGAGGCTCATTCATTTCGGTTCAAGTTTTGAGTACGGAGAGGGTAGCGCACTTTCGGAAGAATCGAGCCTCTGCCCGACCACAATCTATGGCGCCTCGAAGGCCGCCGGCACAATCCTGGCACAGTCCATCGGCCGATCAACTGGGCTGAAGGTTATCTCAATTCGTCTGTTTACGCCGTATGGCCCTTGGGAACGCGCGACTCGTCTGGTTCCCAGTGCGATCGTCAACGGTCTGCTTCGCAGAGACATGAACATGACGAGCGGGGAGCAGGAGCGAGATCTTGTCTACATAGATGATGCTGTCGAGGGTGTTCTGCTTGCCGCCGGATCCGATACCGCGGTCGGGAACGTCTTGAATCTATGCAGCGGGCAGGGAACAAGAATGCGATCCGCAGTCGAACTCATTTATCGGCTTCTGGGCCAGCCTGCGAGCATCCACGTTGGCGCGATTCCATACAGGACTGGCGAGATGTTTTTTCAGAGTGGAACCAACAAACTGGCAAGAATGCATTTGGGATGGCAACCAACCGTGGACCTGGAAGAAGGCTTACAGAGGACCATTGACTGGTACCGTGAGCATAGGGATCTGTTAGATCAGCTGAGCGAAGCCTGAGAATGGCAAAGATCTCTACAGTAATTCTCGAAGACGTCCAGTATGTAGCGGCGCAGATGGCCGACACGCTGTCTGTGTTGGCGGGAAAAACGGTCCTCGTAACGGGAGCGTGCGGGTTTCTGCCGAGTTACTTCGTGGATCTGTTAGTTGCGTTCAACGATGCGGCGCTGGATGATCCCTGTCGCGTCATAGCCGTGGACAATTTCGTGAGTGGAGTCCCGGATCGGCTTCAGCATTTGGCAGACAGGGCTGATGTACAGGTCGTGACTGCCGACTTAAGCAAGGGGCTCACTCTGGATGCGCAGCCAGGCTACATCATTCACGGAGCCAGCATCGCCTCGCCTGTGTTCTACCGCCGTTATCCTCTCGAGACAATAGCCGTTAACGTTGACGGTACCCGGAATCTTCTGGAGGCAGCCCGATGTGGCACTCAAAGCTTCCTTTACTTGAGCAGCAGCGAAATCTACGGCGATCCTGAGCCGAACGCCATTCCGACTCCCGAGACATATCGTGGCAGTGTTTCGTGCGTGGGGCCTCGTGCGTGCTACGACGAGTCGAAGAGACTGGCTGAGACGCTTTGTTTTTCATACCATCGCCTTTTCGGACTGCCCGTGAAGGTGGTCCGCCCGTTTAATGTCTACGGACCGGGACAGCGGTTGGATGACGGCCGGATCATTCCAGATCTGATATCAAAGGCGCTTCGGCGGCAGCCGCTTGTCTTGTACAGCGATGGTCGCGCAACGCGCGCCTTTTGTTACATTCGAGACGCAATTCGAGCCATGCTGCTTGTCCTGCTTTCAGATGCCAATGGAGAGGCGTTTAACGTCGGGAACGACACGGAGGAAACTCCGATTTCACGCGTTGCCGATGTGATGTGTCAGGTTGCCGGTCCGGGCATAACGGTCGAGTACCACATCAGTGAGGACAGCGACTACCTCACAGACAATCCCAATCGCCGTTATCCCGATCTGACCAAGCTGCGTAATCTGGGTACGTGGAAGCCAGAAGTGGATATTCGCGAAGGTTTGACCAGAACATTGCGGTCTTATCAGGATTCAGACCATCCTGCCTGCTCTCCAGAGGCAGCTAACGGTACTATCCGTCGATAACAATGCAGATTACGATTTTTGGCGCGGGCTACGTCGGTTTGGTGACGGCGGCTTGTCTGTCGTCGTTGGGACACATCGTAAGGTGTGTTGACGTGTCGACCGAGCGAATTTCGGCTATTCAACAAGCCAAAGCCCCATTCCACGAGCCTGGCCTGAATGAACTGATCCGTCGCGGCCTTGAACGAAAGACACTGATTCTGGCCACGGACTCCGCGGGTGCGTTGACCGGTAGCGCGCTTTCGATAATCGCAGTAGGAACTCCGCAGTCTGGCGATACTGTTGACTTGCGGTTCCTGACATCGGCGGCGAGCAGCATTGGTCGCGAATTGCGGAAACACGGTTCCTATCACGTCGTTGTTGTGAAAAGCACGGTACAGCCTCAAACGACGGATACGTTTGTCCGCCAGGTACTGGAACGGGAATCGGGTATGACGGCGGGACAGTTTGGATTGTGCATGAATCCGGAATTCCTCCGCGAAGGCTCGGCTGTCGATGATTTCATGAATCCCGACCGCATTATTGTTGGAGAGTGGAATCGAAAGTCCGGTGACGTGCTGATGCAACTCTATGCGAACTTTGGGTGCCCCAAACTGCGAACCACTTTGAGAAATGCGGAGTTGATCAAATATACGTCGAATTCATTGCTGGCGACGCTGATCTCGTTCAGCAACGAAATTGCCGGCCTCTGTGAGGCCATGCCTGACAGTGATATTGAAACCGTGATGGACGGCGTTCACCTGGACCGCCGATTTGCAACTTCTGTGAGCGGTGAAGCTGTTCGTCCAGGGATTCTTCATTATCTGCGCGCGGGTTGCGGGTTTGGTGGAAGCTGCTTACCGAAGGACGTTAACGCTTTGCGAGAGTTTGCTTCCCGAGTCCAGGCGCGGACACCGCTGCTTGACGCGGTGATGAATGTGAACGAAAGAAGACCGGATCAGGTCGTTGGATTACTCCAGCAAACCGCCGGAGGAGTTCAGGGCAAGCGCATTGCACTGCTCGGTCTGGCATTCAAGCCGGGCACCGATGATCTCAGGGACTCACCGGCAATTTCGATTGCCCGGCGACTGCATCAAGCGGGTGCGGCAATCTGTGCACACGATCCACTCATTTCAGTTGCTCAAGTCCGGGCTGGTAGTATCGATATTGCGCTTCGGAGCAGCGTCGAGGATGTCTTGCGCGGTGCTGATGCGGCTGTTATAGCGACAGCATGGCCGCAATTTCGAGAACTGAACTGGGGTGAGTTGGTGAAACTGATGGCCCACCCCATCATCATCGATGCGCGAAACTTGTTGAATGAAACATACTTTTCCTCGGATGTTACGTATCGTTCAGTGGGCCGGGGTTATGCTGTGGTTAAGGAGGCATTATGAGTAAAGATGCCGACGGGTTGAAGACAGAGATCCTTGAAATGGTCCGTACGTACTTCCATGCTGCGCACCAGCGTCCCTCTTTCAGTCCAGGCAAGAGTCGAATTAATTATTCGGGCCGGGTCTACGATGAACGCGAGATGGTGAACTTAATTGATGCCTCCCTGGATTTCTGGCTGACCGCAGGTCCGTACGCCGACAAATTCGAAAATGGAATGCAGCGCTTCTTCGGTTCGAACGACTTTGTTGCGGTGAATTCAGGATCGGCCGCAAATTTGCTGATGGTCGCAACGTTATGCTCACGGGAGCTGAAGTCCTTTTTGCGAGAAGACGATCCGCTGCCATTGGTGCCTGGTGATGAGGTGATTACTCCCGCCGTCACGTTTCCGACTACCTTGGCACCCGTCATTCAGAACGGTCTCGTTCCGGTTTTCGTGGATTGTGAGCCTGGCAATTACAACGTCGATCCGTTACAGGTTGAAGGAGCAGTAGGCCCGCGGACCCGGGCTATTTTCGTCCCGCATACGCTTGGTTTTCCCTGTGACATGGATGCGCTCAAAGCCATCGCCGACAGGCATCGGTTGTGGCTGCTCGAAGACGGCTGCGACGCTCTGGGAGCCACCTACGACGGGCAACTGGCCGGCACGTTCGGCGCAATGTCATCCTTGAGCTTCTATCCGGCTCACCAGATGACGATGGGCGAAGGCGGAGGCGTCGTTATCAATCATCCTCGGCTCAAAAAGACGGCAAGGTCCATAAGGGACTGGGGCCGGGATTGCTGGTGCGATCCGGGAGTTTCAAATACCTGCGGGAAGCGATTCGAGTGGCAACTGGGCGAACTGCCGTTTGGTTACGATCACAAGTACATCTACTCGAATATTGGCTACAACTTGAAACCCACTGACCTTCAGGCTGCGATCGGGTTAGCCCAACTCGAAAAAGTCCCGCTCTTCGTCGGGCGCAGACGTCATAACTTTCGCCGACTCTACGAAGGCCTTCGTTCATTGCAGGAATATCTCCTGCTTCCACAGATCGATTCAAAATCAAATCCTTCCCCATTTGGATTTCCCATAACCGTGCAGCCTGGAACCGATCGGGCCAGACTTATCCGATGGCTGGAAGATCGCAATATCGAAACGCGGCTGGTTTTTGGCGGCAATATTCTGAGACAACCCGGCTATATGGATATCCAGAGGCGGATTCATGGAGCATTGACCGGATCAGATCGGATCATGCGGGACACTTTCTTTGTCGGAGTCTATCCTGGGCTGACTGACGAAATGATCGATTATGTCATCGAGCAGTTCTCGTCGTATTTCAGGAAGCCCGCGCCACAGGGTGTCTCGGTTGCAAACTCCTTGAGTGCTGAGAAAGAGCCGTGAGTGGGCAATCCACATTGAGCCACCCACGAACGAGAAAAACAATCTCGATCGTTGTCCCGGTCTATAACGAAGAAGAAAATATAGTCCCTTTGTACAAAGAGGTTTGCCGCGTTTTCGAAGGGCTTCCGCAGTACTCGTTTGAGATCGTGTTTTCCGATAACTCCAGTACGGATAGTTCCTTTTCAATTCTCACTCAGCTCGCGTCCGACAAGCGCGTCAAGGTCATCGGCCTTTCGAGGAATTTCGGTTATCAGCGCTCCATATACACGGCTTACACATATGCCACCGGAGACGCTGCCATCCAGCTGGATTGCGATCTCCAGGACCCACCTTCCCTGATCCCTGCCTTGTTAGAGAAATGGGAAGAGGGATTTGCAGTCGTGTACGGAGTTCGGAGAACTCGCCAGGAAGGCCGTGCGATCACGGCTATTCGAAAACTGTTTTACAGGCTCATCGATTTTCTGAGCGAAGATCGCCTGCCTCGTGATGCGGGGGATTTTCGGCTCATGGACCGGCGGATACTGGAGGAACTGAAACACATGTCGGATACATATCTGCGGGGTTCGATAGCGACCCTGGGTTTTAAGCAGTACGGGATTCCTTATGACCGGTCCGGACGTGAGCGGGGCACCAGCAAGTTTGGTCTCGTTAATCTGACAAAGCTTGCCATCGACGGAATTCTTAACCATTCCATAGTGCCGCTGCGGCTTGCCAGCTTTACCGCCCTGATCGTGTCGATCTCGATGATCATCGGCATCATCGGATACACAGTTGCGAGAACAGTGTTTGGATGGAATTGGCCGCCCGGGTTTGCAACAACCACTATTTTGATTCTTTCGTCCATTCTTCTGAACGCAGTCTTTCTAGGTATCATCGGGGAATACGTCGGCCGTATATACAAGGAACTCCGAACGAGAAGAGGAGCGATTGTAGCTCAGACCATCAACACAGAGAGACTGTGACCTCTTGATCGATATGCGTACAATCAACTCCATGTACTTGCGGTCCAAATGAGTCGTATCTTACTTATCAGGCCCCCTGCGGTGTTTTCCAGTTCCAGCTATAGCGCTCCTGTCACCATGCCTTTAGCTCTCGCTTACTTGAGCGCCAATCTGATCGAGAGTGGGCATCAGGTTTCAAACCTGGATGCGCTTGGCGAAGACATTGAAAACATAGGAGTCTCCTACGACTCCCGTGTCAGGTACCGCGGTCTTTCGATCCCCCGCATTGTCGAGCGAATCACCGAGAGGCCAGATGGCATTGGCATTTCGGCGATGTTTTCCCAGGATTGGCCGCATATCGAAGACATGATCAGCGCCATCCGCGATCGGTTTCCCGATGTTCCCATAATCCTGGGAGGGGAGCACGCAACTGCGGCTGGTGAGTATGTGCTCCGAAGTTTTCCTGCTGTGAATTTTGTAGCGGTCGGAGAAGGCGATGAAACCATCGTCGACTGGGCAGACTGGCTTGATGGCAAGATCTCACTCTCTGACGTCAACGGAATTCGGTATCTCGATGCAAGCGGAAACATGGTTGTGAATCCAGAGCGCACCCGAATCAGGGCCGTTGATGAAATTCCACGGCCAGCCTGGCACTTGTTCAATCTCGAGCCTTACTTCAAGGCCGGGCAGGGGCACGGAGTAGAGCGCGGTCGCAGTATGCCAATCCTGGCCACCCGGGGCTGTCCCTACCAGTGTACGTTCTGCTCCAGTCCTTTGATGTGGACTACTCGATACCTGATGCGTAACGTCCGGATGGTAGTCGACGAGATTGAGCACTATGTAAGAACGTATAAGGCCGACAACATCGACTTTTTTGACCTGACGGCGATTATCAAGAGAGACTGGATTCTCGCATTCTGCAAAGAGATGAAGAGTCGCGATCTCAAGGTTACGTGGCAGTTGCCAAGCGGCACCCGTTCCGAAGCAATGGATTCAGAAGTGTTACGGGAAATGGCTACGTCCGGATGTATGAACGTTACGTACGCTCCGGAAAGCGGCTCAGTTCGAACGTTGAAGCTGATCAAGAAGAAGGTTGCGCTTCCTCGTCTTTTCGAATCCATCAAGCATGCGAAATCGAATGGAATATTTGTCAAGTGCAACCTGATTATCGGTTTTCCGCATGAAACTCGCCGCGACATGCTCCAGACCGTGTGGTGCGCCGTGAAATTTGCGTGGAGCGGCGTCGACGACACGGCTATCTATAATTATTCTCCTTACCCTGGCTCGGAACTGTACGAGTATCTTCGTAAGACCGGCGCCATCGCAGATATGAATCGTGCATATTTTCGGTCCCTGATGACGTTCATGGATCTGAAGCAGCATACAAACTACTGCGAAAATGTCGGCCCACTGGAAATCTCTTTCTATCGTCTGTTGGGTATGTCTCTCTCGTATGGCCTAAGCTACCTGCTCCATCCCAGCCATGTTCTGCGTTCCGTTCGGAACTATTCCCTGCACAGATCAGATACTGTTTTCGAAGAGCGCCTGTTCGCCATTGTTCGTCGCAAGAAAGGCGAAAGTGGCCGAAGGACTCATCACGAGCATCATGACGCCGCGGCGCTGTGACATGACGCGCCCTTGAGGTCTATCTGATCCGTCCCGCTGAAACCGCCAACGTGCTGCGCCAGCTTGACTCCAAATGGATCTGGCTTCTGAGTATTTACATTCTTGGAGCAGTCTACTGGATGCTGTTTTTGGACTGGGGCAATGCGCACACTTTTGACTGGATGCTGTACGAGTCAATATTGACGGTCACCCAGACAGCCATTCGTACAGGTCAGATTCCTTATCACGCATCGTTCTTTTGTGACGAAAGCGTCCGGGGCAGTTATCTGAACAATTTTCGTCTTCTGGCTGCACCGTGGATACTCACTTCACCAGACCTCGTTGCTCTTGGATGGCTCCGCGTTTCTCAGTGGATTGTCCTGCACGTCGTGTTGCTTTATTCGATCGGTTTCCTGGGCATTATGAGGTGGATTCACAGGCTGAATCTTTCTGTCGCTGCCGCGACTTTCGCAGTAGTCCTCTTTGTGTTTAACGGCTTTTACAGCGCCAAGGCTGGTGTTGGACATATCGGAGATCTGGGAGGCTATTTCCTTATCCCCTGGGTGTTTTGGCTTTGGGCAAACTTTGCGGAGTCGGAGCACGCTAACCGCCGCCAGAAGCTGATGCTGACACTGGAGTGGGCTGGATTATTGGTCCTGATTATTTCGTTCGGTGCCCTTCACGTTCTTCAACCCATTCTACTGGGCACTACCTGCATTTTTCTGTTTCACCGTCGCCAGCTTCCATGGGTGGGACTTGGATTCGGAATCGCGTTCTCAGTGGCTGCGTACCTGTTCATCCCGGTTCTCTTCTACAGCGGGTATGCCGAAAGCGGACGTCTGATATCCAGCGGCTTCGGTAGCTTTACTTATCCATTCACAATTATCCCCCAGTTGTTTCAATCATTATTGGTTCCGTACCCGGTTATCGCAGATGGTATTGAGTGGGAGCGCACAGCATATCTTGGCTGGCTCGGGCTCGCCCTCATTGCCGTAGCCATTGCTTATCCAGCGTGGAGTGGAACACAAACGCCTAATCCGTTAAGGGCAAAACCATTTGTCTGTGCAATGCTGGTTATCCTTGTTTGTCTCCTCGCGTCCGTCCTCCAGGTGGCCTGGCTACTTCTCCAGTATGTGATCCCTATTTCGGCATTGGATCAATATCCGGCCCGCATGATGATATTCCTTATCCTATATCTCGTATTGCTCGCTGCCTCTGGATTTGATCAGGTCTTCGAAGGAATCGGAAACGCAAGCCTTCGTGTGGCTGTCAAATGGGTTCTATTGCTGGGTCTTTTCGCCATGCTCGTTCGGAACTCATGGCTCTGGGCGCTTCCAACTACCGGTACGTACTGGACCGGGAATTCGAATAACCTGCCACTGTTTGCCCTGTGTCCCCAGTTGCTTACAATGGCAAATGATGAGTCGTACCAGGACACGGTGAAAGCAGCGTATATGCTTTCGCTGATTCTGTTCGTAGCCCTGGTTGGCTTCTACGCTTACCTGAGGTTGGGAAGGACGGCGAGTGAGTCTGAGAGCATATCGCCCTAACTTAAACGCTCATTTCGTTCGCTAGCACAGCAATTCGTTCTAGAATTGGCGCATAGAATTTGGATGCTGGCATATGTATCAGATTGTAGGCTCATCCGAGGGATACGTTTGTGATTAACCTTGAGTCCACGGAAAAAGCGGACCTGCCCATCAGTTCCGGCCTTCTTGCGGTTGTGATGCCGGCCTGCAACGAGGCTGCCGTCATTGGACAGGTTCTGGCATTAATTCCTGCCAACATCGAGGGGATGTCCGTTTTCAGCATCGTTGTCGACGATGGCTCCGCAGACGCGACCGGCGAAATAGCCCGGCGTCATGGCGCTGTGGTTATCCGGCACATTGTTAATCTCGGCGCGGGAGCAGCTACCATTACAGGGTTGAAGGCTGCGCGTGCGCTTGAAGCGGATGTCATCGTAACTATGGATTCGGATGGCCAGCACAATCCCGCAGAGATCGAGCCACTGGTTCGGTGCCTGAATGAAGGGCATTTCGACGTAGTCATCGGCAGCCGGATTCTCGAGCCGGCCGGTATGCCATTAACGAGGATAGCCGCCAACTTGCTTCTCAACGCGTTGACTTACCTAGTTTACGGCAAGATCGTTTCCGATTCCCAATCCGGCTTCAAGGTCTTCACGAGCAGCGCCGTTGAAAGACTGGAACTTGAATCGGCGGGCTACGAGATATGTTCTGAGATTGTCGGAGAAATCTACAGAAAGAATCTCTGCTACAAATCAGTTCCCGTCAAACCTGTCTACACGGATTACTCGCGCGCCAAGGGCCAGCATTTCCTGAACGGAGTCAATCTGATTCTCGGCTTATTGATGCGATTGATGCGGCGAACCTGAAATGTTTGTCTTCATTTCGCAGATATTCTCCGTGCTGCTCGCCGTGATCGCAATTTCCAAGAGCTATGTGGACTTCCGTTCTCGTCTTGAATCCCTGCAAATGTTCGTATTTTGGACCGCCACCTGGATAGCCATCGTTGTCGTTGCTGTGTTTCCGGCGCTGATTGACATCCTGATTAATGCGTTTGGGGGAGGTAGAGCCGGCTTGGGAACGTTTTTCGGAATGGCTATCGTATTTGTGTTCTTTGTCATGTATCGCATGTACGTGAAACTCGAACGCATTGAACAGAAACTGATGAAGACTGTTCAGGAGATTGCGCTTCGGGAAGGTTTGAGCCACCGAAATCAAGCTGAGAGGGTAGAGAATATCCCCGACAGTATTCACAGGCGCTGAAAAGTCCTGTACATCTTTTTCAGATTCTGCACGTAAAGCGCCCTGCTGATTCCACCGGGATGGTTCTTATAGAGGCTGAGGGACTGGTTAATGTAATTTTTTTGCTCTTGGTCGTGGAAGAACGTGAAGCGAATGCCCTCGCTTGCTCGTTGGATACTTCGGGGATCGACTTGATAATTCAGAGCATCGATTGCCCCGAAATCATAATTGAAGAGTCTTTCTATAACCAACTCTGTCTCGTTGATCTCTTTCTTCTTGCACAGAATAAAATCACCGAGCTGATCAAAATAGTCCTGGATGGTTTCAGTCAGCAAATCCTTCTCTGCGAGATACATTTTTAAAGCGGTCAGCAGCACAGCCAGAGTCTGCTCCATCTCAAAATAGAGGAGTGCTTTACATTCCAGCGCTTCGTTGAAGCCCAGATCACCAGAGAGATACCGGTCAAACAGGTCCGGGCTCAGGCCCAGCGACTCCGCTTCTTCGTGAGAATCGTATAAGTTGCTGGTCGTGCCATCAACGAACCTCTTGACTATTTCTTTGATTCTTGGCGTATACAACTCCTCGTGCTCGTTAAGATAGACCAGGAAATCGAACACCGGTAGCCCCATAACCTTCATGGCGGCAAGAATCTCCCCGAACGGGGCGTTGTTGTAATACGTCTCAATGATAAGGCTCATGATGCGGCAGGACACGTAATCTTCAAAAGACATGTCCTTACTGCCGACAATAATCTCCTGGATTTCTGCCACCCGAATTTCTTCTTCGCCAAACTGATAGACCCCGACACCGCCAGCCATGATTCTGAATTTAGTCATGAGTCCAAACTGAACACGGGTTGCCTGGGATGCCATGTCCGTTCCCATGAGCAACATCGCCTGATACGACTTCACGAGGTTCACGCCGCTGTCGATCGCGTATCGCAGAGACTCGAAGTGCTTTTTCTTCGAATCCCCGGGTAACGCCAGTATTATCTCGCTGAAAGTCGAGGCTTTCTTGTCCAGGTTGTTCATCAGTTTCAGGAAGTCTCTATATGCGTCCACGGATATGTTGGCGCGCTTGATATTCTTCAGGACTTCCTGGTCTGAAGACTGGATTGCGGATCCGATTACCCACGACCCCTTGAGAAGGGATGCGGCTTCAATGATCCGTTCGGGTAGATTTTTTCCTGCGGATGCCTTGATGAGCACAGGCCAGTTGAACTTGCTTTGAATATCCGCAATGAATTGAGCCGTTTCCAAATCTTGTTTATACATCCCGAAATTCAGGTCGGTAATCAGAAGCTCATTACTATTCTTGATGCGCTCGGCAATGTAATTCAGTTCCTCCCGAACTCTATCGTGGTGAAAGGCGGTTACTTTGCTCTTTGAAGGAAGGCCATCGGCGCAAAACGAGCAACTGAAGGGGCAGCCCCGGGTCGTTTCGATCATGGGAGTCAAAGGGAATTCAAAGAATTCATCCAAAATTCCGGTCAGATAAGGGGAGGGGATGGCGTTGACGTCTCGAATTCGATCTATTCCGCCTTGGATTACTTGATTGCCGTCAAGATACGTGCAGTTCCCAACCGCCTGGTGGGAGCGTTTAAAGGCGGCGATGTCGAAATTGTAATTCTCCAGGTTGGTGAGCAAATCGGCAAATCCCACTTCACCCTCGTTTTCCACATAGACATCTATGGCCGATCTTCGCCGAAGGAATTTCGCCTTTTCATCAGTCGAAACAGGAAAGTTAGGACCCCCGAAAATGACGATGAGCTTGGGATCTTGCCGCTTGGCCCAGGCGCTTATTTTGTAGCCGAGTTCCAGGTTCCAGGAATAATTGGACAGTGCCAGCACGCGTGGAGGCTTTTCACTGATTGCCTGACTCAAACGTTCAGGAAATTTGAAGAGGTGGAATTCAAAATCGTCGCCTAATACATGTTTCGCATAAGCGGCTACGAACGCTGTGCCGATAGGAAAGGTCAAAGCCATTATGCCGTTTCGAGTGTGTGTTAAGTCAGCGAGGTAGACCCTCGTTTTCAAGTGGAACCTCCCGAGCGTGTGCGGTCTTGAGATATCGGTTTCAAAGCTGCTACTTTCTTCAATCCAGTCAATTCCCCCTGATTGCTCACAAATAAAACTTCGGTTGCCTAAACAATGAGCGAGGATTCGGTTGAATTATCCTCTGTCGTCGAGGTTCTGGGAAAGCCGAAAACTCGAAGAGTCTTCCAAGGCCGCTCCGGCCAGTCTTTCCCATAACCTTTTCCACCCGGCAAGCGAAACCAAATGAGAGGAACCGAGGTGGACTCTCATCGAAACTGACATCCATGGATGTCATACAGTGATCATTGATCCGAATGCAAATCGCTGTCGCCCCATAAGGCGCGATCTCGCCGCGTGGTGTCGACAAGAGTTCGGAAAGCGCCAGGTCCGTAAAGGGCTCTTGGCCACTTATGTTCTTTGGCCGAAATCGTAAACAAAGTAGACTCCAATTATGTTTGACATTGATTTTTTCATGGCGACGCATCACCTGAAGGAGCGCATTCTTAATAATGATGTGAGCTTTGAAGAGGTGGAAAGGGAAATGGAGGCCCTGCGCAACACCAAGCCGTACATTTTCAATGTGGAAACCACGAACGCCTGCAACATGACGTGCGTGATGTGCCCGCGTACCAGTTTGATGAAGAGGTCGATCACCACGCTGGAAAGTCAGGAATTTTCGAGAATAATTAGTCAATCGCAGGTTCATGACGACAAAAAGCTTGAAAGTTTTTGGGAATTCGTCAAAGGGTCCTATGGAATTACCTTTGAGCAGCGCTCAGAGAATGCCTTCTATTTTCATATAGTTGCCAAGCATTTGATCTTGCATGGTTATGGTGAGCCTCTGGTGGACAAGAATATTTTCGACCGAGTGCAGGCCTGTACAGACCTGGGTATCCCCACCTATTTTTCCTGCGTACCCGCAAACATTACTGTTGAGAAGGCTGAACGACTCATGCATGCGGGCCTTGGCGTGTTGAAATTCTCCATTGATGCGCTTGACGATGAGGCCATCAAGCAGATTCGAGGAAAGCATGCCAATTTTGAGCAAGCCTTTAAGACGATACTAGATGTCATCGACATGAAAGCAGCCAAGGGCTATAAGACCATTATTGCGCCTACCATGATCGAGCTCAGAGTTGACGACATTTCGCGCCAGATGCACATGGATTTTCTCGATCTCTGGCAAGGTAAAGATGTATTCGCCTATGTGAAGAGTCAGGATAACCGCTGGTATCACGAGGAAGATGAAGCCCTGGAAAACAGGTCGCACTATGCACAGCAGTACTGTGAATTCCCATGGACCTCTTTGACAGTGATGGCTAACGGAGATGTGGTGCCTTGTACTCAGGACTATGACGCCGAACTTTCGTTCGGAAACATTAAAGACATGTCCTTGGAAGACATCTGGAACGGTGAAAAGTATAAAGAGTTTCGGCGTATGCATATCACCGGCACATTTCCTGCAGGTCACAAGTGTGCCGAGCGGTGTGATCAGGTCAAGCTGCACAGCTATTTGGACGAATCCAGGAGTCGGCAGGTGGTTCCAGGGTAAGCGGATTGTAGTCGTCGTTGACCCCGGCCTGGTCGTGGCAGTCGTACTGGTCTCCTCCGCTGAAGAAGGCGCCTCCGTTGTCAATGCCCTGCGTCGATGGCATCGTCAAATTGTCCCTTTCTCGAAACCAAAAGTCGGGATAACTCTTGAGGACTAAACAATTGAATGAGTGAACAGGCAACCAAGTCAGCCGGTAGGAACCGAATCCCGGACCGCCCCCAACTACTGGTGTTCGATTTCGATGGGGTGCTAACAGACAACCGGGTGCTTGTGATGGAGAACGGCATGGAGGCCGTCACCTGCAACCGCGCCGACGGGCTAGGTTTCGAAATGCTTCAGCAAGCCGGAATACAATGCCTGGTGCTTTCGACCGAGAAGAATCCCGTTGTTTCCGAACGTTGCAAGAAGCTGGGGGTCGAGTGTGTGCAGGGGGCAGGAGACAAGCGTAAAGCCCTGGAGGATTCGTGCCACCGGTTAAAGGTGCCCATAAATTCCACTTGGTATGTGGGAAACGACCTTAATGATCTACAGGCAATGAAGGCTGCCGGTCATGCGATCTGCCCGGCGGACGCACATGCTGCGGTGCGCTCTATATCCGAAGTAATCCTATCCGTGCCCGGAGGGGGCGGAGTTGTGCGGGAAATTGCCGCTGAACTGCTGGGCCTTGAATACGGTGCGACGAATAAGAAACGGACCGCCATTTTCGTAACCGTTCGCACTGGTTCCACTCGGCTACCCCGCAAGTGCTTCCTTGACCTTAATGGACAGTCGGTAATCGAGTTCCTTATCCGTCGCCTGAAAAAGAGCAGGCTCGCTGATACTATCGTTCTGTGCACGACAACGAATCAGGAAGATGGCGTCCTCTGCGACATTGCCAGAGCAGAGGGCATCGAATGTTTTCGCGGCAGCGAGCAAGACAAACTTGAGCGCTGGCGCGGTGCAGCGGAGCAATTCAGCGTCGAGTTTTTCGTAACCGCAGATGGGGACGATCCGTTCTGCGAACCGGAGTTGATTGACCTTGCTTTTGCTCAATACCGCTCGTCTGGCGCGGATTTTATCGAATCCGAAGGGCTTGCGGTGGGGTCGTTCACTTACGGGGTTAAGACGTCCGCTCTTGAAATCGTCTGTCGTATTAAGGATACGGACGATACCGAAATGATGTGGGTCTACTTTACAGACAGCGGGCGATTCCGAACCGAGAAGCTTCAAAATGTTGCAGACATATTCAAGCGTCCGGAAATCCGTATGACCCTGGATTACCCAGATGATTTCCGGTTCTTTGAGAAGATAGTGGGGCATTTTCAGGAGCACGGGGCTCAGGACTTCACCCTGCGTGATGTCATCACGTATCTTGACTTGAACCCTGAAATCGTTCGAATCAACCAGCACCTGCAGGAGCAGTTCCTGGCAAATCAGAAATCAAAAACAAAATTACGCCTGAAGCCCAATTCATGAAAACGTCACGGCTCAACCCACCGAAATATTTAGGGAATGAATATAAGTATTTGAAGCGAGTTCTGGAAGCCAAGTCATGGTCAGCAACGGCCGGCAGCTGGAACCAGGTATTGGAACGGCAATTCGCTGAGAAGTTTGGGGCCCGGTACGCCATTGCGTTTAATTCAGGAACATCGACGCTACATGCAGCGATCGAAGCGGTGGGCGTCCAGCCGGGAGAGGAGGTAATTTCTCCCGCGTTGACCGTCATCATGGATACAACAGCGACGTTGCATGCCAATGCGATTCCCGTTTACGCTGACATTGATCCGCGTACGTTCAATATTGATCCGGCGGACGTCGCGAGGAAAATAACATCAAAAACCAAGGCGATCATCGCCGTCTCGCTTTATGGACTCCCCGCCGACCTTGATCCCTTGCTCGCAATCGCCAAAAAACACGGTCTGACGGTTATCGAAGACAACGCCCAGTGCTTCCTCAGCCTTTACAAAGGTAGAATGACTGGAACCATCGGTCATCTCGCAAGCTATAGCTTCGAGAACACAAAGCATATTTCCTGCGGCGAGGGCGGCATGATCATTACCAACGACGAGAAGTGTGCCGAATTGGTACGCAAGATCGGTGGTCATGGTTTT
This sequence comes from Candidatus Sulfopaludibacter sp. SbA3, assembly GCA_945865815.1. Lineage (GTDB taxonomy): Bacteria > Acidobacteriota > Terriglobia > 20CM-2-55-15 > 20CM-2-55-15 > CAMBFR01. The sequence goes on along the minus strand of CAMBFR010000002.1, from coordinate 39,582 downwards.
AAGAACCTCGGAGCCGGTGAGGGCCGGGTTCGGCTTAACGAAGATGTCTTCCAGAATCCTCACTATAAGCGCCACGATGAGCTTGGCTGGAACTATCGCTTATCGGAATTCAATGCCGCTGTCGCGCTCGGGCAACTGGAAAGACTGGACGAACTTGTCGAACTGCGACAAAAGTCAGCGCAGTTTTTCCTCGATATAATCGCGGACTGTAATTACCTGATTCCTCAGGAGGTTCCAGAGGGACTGTCGCACTCGTATTACACACTGGGCGTTCGCTACGAAGGCTTGGAAGCAATCGGAGTTACGTGGGAAGACTTTCGCCGTACTTACAAAGAAATGGGTGGGGATGGGATCTACGGTGCATGGTCAGTTCCTTATTTGGAACCAGTGATGGCAAGTCGGCGATTCGCTCGGCGATGCCCGTACATCTATAATGACGTGGTCTACCACCAGGGAATGTGCCCGGTGGCGGAGCGGATTCAGCCAAAACTGATGCAATTCAAGACGAACTACCGCGACCTCCGTCTGGCGAAGCAAAAAGCTGATTGTCTGCATAAGACTATTCGTAAGCTGGAGTCATCACGGTAAACGATTCACTCTTCGAGTAAAATTCATTGAGCCTGGCGCAGTTACAAACGCACCGGATGCGTCTTTTTCCGAATCTGATTCTCGCCACACGCCTCTCAGACGAATCATGAATGTTCGCGAATTATTACCGCTCGTGGAATTCTGGTTGGAGATGTTTGTCGCCATAGCAGCAGTACCGTTCTCAGAATGGATGGCGGATGGACCGCCTGGTAAGGAGTGGAGCAGCAAATGAATACAATCTTTGAGAATCTAACCGTTCCTTATTTTGTTGGTGAGATCGGAATCAACCACAACGGCGATCTTGGTATCGCGAAAAAGCTCATTGACGCCGTCAATGCTTGCAACTGGAATTGCGCCAAATTTCAAAAGCGCGATCCCGACAAAGCAGTTCCGGAGCACCAAAAAAGCGTACCGTGTGACACACCCTGGGGCCACATGACCTATCTGGAATACAAACGAAGGGTGGAACTAAGCAAGAGCGATTACGACGACATTGATCGTTATTGCCGAGAAAAGCCACTGGATTGGACCGCTTCCATCTGGGACATGAACAGCCTTCAGTTCTTGCTCGATTACGACGTACCGTTCCTCAAGATCCCATCCGCTATGCTGACAAAGCATGAACTCGTTTCTGAAGCAGCATCATCAGGAAGGCCTCTGGTGGTATCGACCGGCATGTCAGACCTCAAGGAAGTCGACCAGGCAATTAATCTGATCATGTCGAAAGGCGTCAAGCCGGTTGTATTGCACACAAATTCGAGTTATCCGACGCCTCGGGCGGAACTCAATCTTTCGTTGATCCCGTTTCTCAAAGAAAGATATGGCTGCGTTGTCGGCTATTCCGGCCACGAACCGGACCTCGAACCGACCGTCCTGGCAGTGTCATTGGGCGCAATGGTCGTTGAAAGGCATATCACTTTGTCCCACGACATGTGGGGAACCGACCAAAAATCGAGCCTCGAGGTACTCGCAATGGATATATTGCGAAAACGGTGTAGGGAAATTGACGTGATGATGGGGACGACGGTGAAGCAGGTCACGCCGAGCGAGGTCGAGATCCGTCGCAAGCTCAGGGGCGATTGACCGATACCGATAGTTATTTCGTTTGCCCTCTGAACGATGGATATAACTTGATGTGCTATTCTGTGCCGTGTGGTTAGCGTCGCTCTGATTCAAATCAACAACGACTACTCTGGACAGGGGTACTTGCCCTATTCCGTGGGTCTGTTGCAGTCGTTCGTCAAGGCCCGTGCCAGACGGCCCGAGGACTACGAGTTCTTGCTGCCGCTCCACTCCCGCCTCCCGATCGAGAAAGGCGCCCAAGCCATCGCCAAGGCCGACGTTGCGGCTTTCAGCGTATACGTCTGGAACGTGAACCTTTCTCTTGCGATCGCCAAGCGCCTCAGGGAACTGAATTCCAATACTGTGATTGTCTTCGGCGGCCCCCAAGTGCCGGATCACGCTGAGGAGTTCCTTCGTCAGAACACTTTCATCGACCTCGTCGTGCACGGAGAGGGCGAGACACCTTTTCTGAATATTCTGGAAGGTCTTGGCGAACGCCCCTGGGGAGAGATCAAGTCCCTGAGCTTCCTGAAAGCTGACGGAATTTACCAACGAAACGAAAAGAACCCGCGCATCCCCGATTATGCCGAAGAGACCTCGCCATACCTGAACGGCGTCTTCGAGCCGTTGATCGAGGCCAACCCCGCCGAGAAGTGGCTCGCGATCTGGGAGACCAACCGGGGCTGCCCCTTCTCGTGCACATACTGCGACTGGGGCTCGGCCATCCAAAGTAAGGTTTCGCCGTTCGGCATGCCCCGCCTTGAGCGCGAGGTCGACTGGTTCGCTCGGAACAAGATTGAGTTTGTATTCTGCGCCGACGCCAACTTCGGCATCCTTAAACGTGATTTCGAAATTGCGAAGTGCGTGGTCGAGGCCAAGCAGAAGTATGGTTATCCGCATGCCATGTCCGTCCAGAACACCAAGAACGCCACCGAAAACGCCTATCAGGTCCAAAAGCTTTTAGCCACCAGCGGCCTCAACAAGGCGATCACGCTGTCGTTCCAAAGCACGGACACCGAGACGTTGAAAAACATCAAGCGCGACAATATTTCACTGAAGTCGTTTCAGGAACTTCAGCGCCGCTTCACTGCGGATCGAATCCCGACTTACAGCGATATCATCCTCGGCTTGCCCGGCGAAACGTGTGACTCGTACATGGACGGCGTAGCCACGCTGATTGAGGGCGGGCAGCACAACCGCATTTTCTTTATGAACTTGTCGATCCTGCCCAACGCAGAGATGGGCGATCCCGAGTACCAGAAGCGCTTCGGGATCGTGACGATCGAGAACGAGGTGGTCTACATCCGCGGCCTCATTGAACGGCCCGAAGGCGACGTGCCGGAAATGCAGAAGCTGGTGATCGCCAACTCGTCGCTGTCACGCGAGGACTGGGTGCGTGCTCGCGCGTTCTCGTGGATGTTGAATCTCCTGCACTTCAACAAGCTGCTTCAGATTCCGTTTATTCTGTTAAACAAGGAGTACGGCCGCTCTTACCGTGAGCTTGCGGAGGTATTCCTGAATGAGAAGACGGCGGAATTCCCAGTGCTCGCCGAGATCGCTCAGTTCTTCCATGAAAAGGCGCGCGCCATCCAGCGAGGTGACTTCGAGCTGTGCCCGTCCCCTGAATGGCTGGGCGTGTACTGGCCCGCCGACGAATACATGATGATCAAGCTCTCGGTAGAGGGAAAACTCACAGCCTTCCATGCCGAAGCTGAGCGTCGGCTGTGTGTCTACTTACGCGAGACTGGAACCGAGATGCCCGAGGAGTTGCTACGCGCCGCCGTCGCCCTGAATGCTGCGTTGATCCGTCAGCCCTTCTGCGAAGCCGATGTTACCGTGAAGAGCGATTACAACATCTGGGAGTTCTACCGCGCCGCGGTCTGTGGCGAAGAGGTCCCGCTCGTCCGCACCTCGTGCACCTATTCCATTGACCGCACGAGTTCCCGCTGGGAGAACTGGCAAGATTGGTGCCGTGAAGTGATATGGTTCGGCAGCAAGAGCGGGTCCTATCTTTACTCGATTCGCGGCGCGGCGGAGACGATTGATGAGCCGTTCAAGCTGGCAGGGCATCATTAGACTTCGATCTCTACGATGCCTCGCGGTCCTGCAAACGCCAGCCTTCGTAACGATGCTGGATCATCGTGTGGCGCCTCCGTCCACCGGGATGCATACACCCGAGATCCACGCGGCGGACGCGGAAGCCAGGAACGCCACCGCCGCGGCCACGTCCGCAGCCTCGCCAAGCCGCCTCAGCGGGATCTTGGCTAGTTGCCGCTCTCTCGAAAACCGTTCGGCCGCGGCATGAGTCATGCGGCGGTCTCTCGCGCACGCGGCGACGTTGCGGTCCCAGGCCGGCCCCGTGATCGTGCCCGGCGCGACCGCATTCACGCGGATACCCTCGGGTCCGTAGCGCTTGGCCAGGTAAACTGAGAGATTCAGGAGCGCGGCCTTGGCTGCGGAGTAGTGCGGATGAAATGCACCTGGGGACAATGCAACCGCGGAGGCCAGGTTGACGATGCCCGGTGCCCGCTTCGAACGGCGCAACAGCGGCAGCAGGGCCCGCGTCATCCGAACCACGCTCAACACGTTCAGCGCGTACGCCTGCTCCCAGTCAGCCACCGTGAGGTCTTCAAATTCTCCAAATGCCCTGTGCCCGCCGGCATTGTTCACCAGCACGTCCAGGACCCCACCGCATTCCCGTCGCACGAAAACGGCTAGTTTTCGCACCTCCGCTTCACGGGTAACGTCGCAGCTAAATACCACCACGCGCAAGCTTTCCTCCTGCGCCTCGCGTGCCAGCGCTGCCAGCGCCCGCTTTCCACGAGCGCAGGCCACCACACGCATTCCCTGACGGGCCAAACTCAGGGTGATCTCGCGTCCGATCCCTGCGCTCGCGCCCGTTACCAGCGCCAGCCTAGGTTCGGTAGACATTCACTTCCTCGCGCTTGGCGTAGTTGCCCGCCCGGAACTTCTCGCCCTGGCGCACGTAGGTGCCCAGAAAGACGTGGCGGTAGCGGTCGGTGGAGCGGTTTTGATTCGATCCGTGTACAAGAAAGCCGTGGATGAAAAGCGCACAGCCGAGCGTAATCTCGGCGTTTACGGGCTCAAAGCCCGTCGGCAGCACGCATTGGATCTGCGCGGCGTTAGGGTCCTGGTGGGGCGTGGCCGCCGGTCTGTCAGGCACCGGTTCGACCGGCAGCAGCGGCAGTTGATGGCTGCGAGGGTACACAATCAGACCTCCGTTTTCGGACGTGACGTCTTGCAGTGGGCACCACGCCGTCGCGAACCCCCCGCGCACGACTTCGGCGTAAAAATTGTCCTGGTGCAGGCTGAAGCCGGGCGTTCCCGGAGGGCAGTAGAAAATCTCCGTCTGCAGGCCGCTGACCTTTCCGGAGAGGAGCATTTCCATGATCGAGACGATTTTGGGATTTGAGAAGGCCAGCATGAACCGGGGATCGTAACGGTGCGCCTGCATCGCGGGCGTCAAGTTCCCGTTGCCGTAGTCGCTGAGCCGGTGGGACGCCTCGATCAGTTCCCTGCACTCGGCGGCCGAGTGGACATCGGGCTCGATCTGATAGCCATATTCGTTGAAGAACTCGAGTGCGCCCTTCGGATCTGATGCAAACGATGGTCCCATGGGTGTTCCCATGCCCATAAAGGTAACCTACTTTTTTGCTCGCCCGACAAAGAATTCCTGCCTTTGCAGGACTCAAGAAACGTATCGAGTTCGTTCTGTCAGAAGGTTGGCGCCGTGCGTGCTTGGAATCCAGGTGCTCCGGGTAATGTCGTGACAATAAGGGATGATCTCGTGGGAGCAGCAGAGCGCGCTCAAAAGGAAACTTCGGTGAGAAACAAGCGAGAGCCCGTCAGACGTCGCTTCCGACCGGCGCCATAGTCTCAGTTCTTGATGCGGTCCTGAGACCTCCGATGGCGACAACCCCCACATCCGGCAACTCCTTTGCCTCGGGGCGGGTATCCGCCTTGATCCCTTTGATCGCCTCGGCCACGTCCCGGCTCATGTCGCCTCGTGGAGGAGCCGTATCGTCGGCTCCAGGGGCCGGCGCGAGATACTTTTCGGGAATCGGCAGCTTTCCGCTGACGTAGTCGACGAACGTGTCGTAGAGGTCGGAGATACGCTCCCGGCTGATATTGGGATTCCGAATAGTCGAATACTGACGGAACGAGATTTCCGTACTCATGCCTCGGAAGCCGGGTTTGTCAAAGACGTCGATCAAACCCAGCGTTACGCAGGCGGTGTGAATATCCGTCCCCACGTAGGGTGCGACCAGCGACACGTCGAAGCTCTTCGGTTGAACTCTCCGAATCAGCTTGATTGACTCGAAGATGTCTTCTTCGTACTCGCCGGGGAATCCCATCATGATGTTCGCGGTGGTTCGGATCCCGTAGTCGTGGGCCAACTTGAAGATCTCGACCGTGCGCTCGTTCGTCAGCCGCCGCTTGAGGATGTTTCGCTTGAACCATTCGCCCCCGGCTTCGACGCCCAACCCGATTCCGTCACATCCCGTCTCCGCCAACAGCTGGAGCGTCTGCGGATGGATGAAGTCAGCGGACGTGGTAATCCAATATGGCAAGTTGACCTCGCGGAGCCAGGCCTCCTTGAATTCAGCCCCCCAAGCCTCGAATGCCGGACCGGGCATGAGGAGGAAGTTGTCGTCGCAGAACACGATCCGTTTGAGGCCGTATTTCTCCTTGTGGTATTTGATCTCTTTCACCGCCACGGACGGGGTCTTGCGGCGGAAGTATTTTCCAGCGGTCTTCAGGCTGCTCTGAATAGTGTGATTGACGCAATAAGTGCACAGGTACGGACACCCGCGCGACATTTCGAAATACCCTGTCCAGTAAATCTTCCCGTCATACGGCTTGTAGAAATGCCGCCGATCCCACAATTCCACGTTCTGATAGGGACTCGAGTCCAGGTTGATAAACGGTCGAAGCGGTGTGGAATGGATGCCGCCGTCTTTCGTTTTGTGCCAGAGATTCCTAACGTTCTCGACGCTCCGGCCGCGTTCCAATACGTCGCAGAGTTCGACTACAGCTTCATCACCCTCGCCCTGCACCAGGTAATCGATGTGCGGATTCTCGATCAGCCGTTCAGGCGCCGCGGAGGGCGTGGGCCCACCCACGATCACCGGGATCGATCGCCGGAAGTTCTTGACGACGCGAAGAAGTCTGTCGGCCCAGTTGTAGTTGTCCTCGACTATGCTCATGATTACGACGTCGGGATTGGACAGCTTCAGCTTCTCGCGTAGCAGATTGTCGACGGCGTCCTGGCTCAGGGACTCGTAGGCGAGGACAGGCATCCCGTCACAACTGGTCAGCTGTGGGCCTACATACGACTCCACCGTCTTGACCAAGCCAGCCCGTTCGCGGGTGTCGTTGTCATGGTTGGCGTCGTGAAGAAACGTCGTGTCGAAAAGATCGAGTTGGTGGCCCGCGTTCTCAAGCACGGTCATGACGATCGCCAATCCGGTGGGAATCCTTCCATAGCCATCGGCGTTGGGGTAAATCGCGAAGATTTTCATCGTCAGTCACAACTCCTTGAGCGGATAAGCTTTTAAGGCACGGACCAGCGACCTGGGGCAGCGGTGAGAATCTCATAGTATGGGCGTATAGTCAACCGGAGCGCGGCGGATCGGCGGATTGAGCCGTCCTGGAAGTCGACTAAGGAGAATGGATCATAGGGGCGATTGGTGCTGGGGCGCAGGGCGCATTGGGGACGCTTTGGAGAAGCCAGCGGCTGAAGATCGGGCCTCCAAAATGGCAGAGACTATTGATTCAGAGCCGCGTATTCGAGATATTAGAAGTGCATGCACTATCGCCCGTTAGGCAAGTCCGGACTCAGCGTATCGGAAATCGGTTTCGGGGCATGGGGGATCGGTGGGGTTACCGCGGGACCCACTTCGTATGGACGGACGGACGATTCCACGTCCTGTGCCGCGCTGGAATGCGCGCTCGATGAGGGAATCAATTTTTTCGACACATCGAACGTGTATGGCGATGGCCACAGCGAGACTCTGATCGGGAATGTATTCTCGAGGCGCCGCAGTGAGGTCGTTATAGCCACGAAAGCCGGGTTCATCGACTACGCAAGCCCTCCGGACTTTTCGGCAGCGGCCATCGTTCGATCCGTCGAATCAAGTCTCCGTCGCTTAAATACAGACTACATTGACCTGCTCCAGCTGCATAATCCGTCCGCCGAATGGCTGCGCAAATATCCGGAAACTATGGAAAAGATGACCTGTCTGCAGAAAGACGGCAAGATTCGCGCCATTGGTGTTTCCGTCAAGAGCCCGGCGGATGCGGATCAGTTGCTGGAATTATTTCCGTTTCGCTCTGTTCAGGCGAATTTCAATATGCTGGATATCCGCGCCCTTGAATGCGGGCTGCCTGACAAGCTACATTCCGTTGGCGCGGGATTTATCGCGCGTACTCCGATGTCATTTGGATTCCTTTCCGGGACGCTTACCGGGGAAGAGGTGTTTCCGCCGGAGGATCATCGCAGTCGCTGGCCGCGAGAGCAGATTCGTCTCTGGGCTTCGGGGGCACGCGAATTACATGGCTGTTGCGCTGAGTCTTCGGATACTGCTCCATTCCTGCTCGCGCTTCGCTTCTGTCTGTCTTATGCGCACGTGTCTACAGCGACTGCCGGAATGATCACCCCGACAGAGGTCGCGAGCAACGCGCAGGCGTCAAATGCAGGACCACTATCGCAGGAATCCTGCGCCCGGATTGAGGCGCTGCACAAGACGCGTAAATTCATTGTTAGTACACTCTGAATGAAAAAAAAGACCGTCCTAATATGCGGCGCCACCGGGTTTATTGGCCGTAACCTTGTAGAGTCTTTTTCCAGGGACCCGGCGTACGATGTCATAGGTGTTTACCATCGCCGTCCCCCATTTTCTCTCCCCGGCATTCGTTGGGTTATGGCCGATCTGACGTGTGCTTCACAGGTTGAGCGAGTAATGGACGGAGTGAGCATCCTGATTCAGGCCGCGGCAGTGACTTCAGGCATCAAGGACACTGACGCGCGACCACATCTCCAAATCGCTGAAAATGCGGTCATGAACTCCTTTCTCTTCCGTGCGGCATATGAGCATCAACTGGACCATGTTGTGTTTTTCAGTTGTAGCGTCATGCTGCAATCGAGTTCACTCCCACTGAGCGAGCGGGATTTCGACGCCAATGCCGAACTTCATCCCCGCTATTTCGGAGCTGGCTGGACCAAAGTTTATTTAGAGAAGATGTGCGAATTCTATTCTCGCCTTGGATCCACCAAGTTCACAGCCATCAGGCACAGCAATGTCTATGGGCCCCACGATAAATTCGATCTAGAACTCAGCCATGTTTTCGGTGCGACGATCACCAAGGTGATGACGGCCGTGGACTCCATAGCAGTCTGGGGAACCGGGGAGGAGGCCAGGGACTTGATATACGTTGCTGATCTTGTCGATATGGTGCACCGGGCCATTGACCGACAGCCGAATTCTTTCGCGATTTACAATTGCGGCGCGGGTTCAGCAATAACAATAAAAGAGCTTACTTCGCGAATCATTGCGGCATCAGGTCGATCATTGACGACCCATCATGATTTGTCGATGCCAACTATCCCGACCAGCCTGTTCCTCAACTGCAGCAAGGCGCAGCGGGAATTGGCATGGCAGCCGCGCTATTCACTGGATGAAGGCATTCAGAAAACGATCCAGTGGTGGCGGCGGAATATCGCTGCCAATGCGGAAATGGATCATAACGAGTGATACCAGTAATGGAATACGGCTGCAACATCGAGAGTCTTCCTCTTTGGTAGTGCAAATATGGAAATAGTCAAATTTCTCGGCTTAACGTTTAGCTTGAGTCCTGCCGAAAGAGAGATTCTGAGAAATCTCTCCTTTCGCGCAATCTTCAGGGCAATCAACAACAGAAGAAAAATGTTCGCAGCCATCGTCAGTTGGCGTTTGGGAGGGCGGAAAGAATACCTGAGAGCTACGACAGTCTTGAAGAATCCCATTAATAGGCACGACAACCCCGCGCTCGCATCGATGTTCAAGACGTATTATGAAGATGGGATAACGGCCATTGATCGCATTGACCCGCAACAGACAACTTTGCTTTTGAATAGCGTGAAAGAAGTTCTTGGAGATGCTATTCATGCATTTGATTCGGCTAAGCAGGAAGATCGATGGGTTACGTGTGTGGATGACAGAGGACGACACTGGACATACTATACGCTGGGAGGCCAGGTTTATATTGATATCCCGAATGGCGACAATCTCTCGCTTTGCGGAGCCGAGTATGACGCCCAAACGTACACCATACAAAGACTATTTGAAGACCATCCTCATTTTCAAAAACTGCTACAGCATCCATTACTTCTGGAGTTCTGCAAATATGCCAACTGTTGTGACATCACTCCCAATATCCTGAGAGTCGACAGGCGCATTCATGCCTCGGCGGCAAATGTGATCAGCGATGCCTTCCCACACGTTGATGACACACGAGGAATGGTAAAAATATATCTGTATCTTAATGATGTAGATGAGACGAATGCCCCCTTCGCGATCTCTAAAGGCTCTCATCATTGGGGCTGGTATCCGAAGCTCCTGGAATTATTGATGGTTTTAAAAATTAAGATGTATACGCCCGATATGATCCGGCGATGTGGGATCAACCCATTTGAGTTTTATTTTGGAAAGGCCGGCACATTACTGGGAATTTCTACAAACGCGGTACATCGTTCCACGAATCTAGAAGAGGGAAAAGAACGTTGGACAGTACAACTGATTTACTACCTGAAGGATACTTGGCGAACTGAAAAAATAAGAAATTTCCAGGACATGAGTCTCGTCAGCAGATTGAGAGAAACATTCGCATTGCCGGCATCTGGTGTGCTTGTCCGCACCATCAATACAGATGCCTATCCGGAAGTTGATACAAGGCCCAAGAAATGAAATGCCGTATTCAAATGCATTTATAGATAGTAGCAAGGCAAAAGGGCTGGGATCTTGGCCTAATAGACCATCATTCCGGAAACAAGGGCGGGCTCGCGGGCCCGCCCTTTGTTTTTTTGCCCGCGGCTAACGAAGGGCCGGTGACGAGCGAAGCTCGGTCAGCCCGTTCGTTCCCGTAATCGATGTGACGACAAGGGGTGCCGTTCCAGTGACGCGAATCAAGGATCCTTCCGGCACGGAACCCGAGAACAAATCACTCACGATGCGGGCGACTTCCTGTCCGGGAGTCAGTGGCACCGAGGCCGTATGAGTGACCGAACCCGACGAGTCCAGCACCTGAAGAGCCGCCGTTGCCGCCACATCGCCGGGATTCACCAGCACGATGCCCTGGTAAGTTCCCGATGCACTTCCGGAGGCCAGGATATAACCATCCTGCAAAGGGTACGCACTCAGTGGAATCAGGGTCGATGCGCCGCTGTCGGGAGTGGAGATGCGCACTTCACCCTGAATCGAGGGATAGGAGACGAACGGGCCTCTTTGGAAGATCGGCATGACCAGCCGAATGTAGCCGGTCACCAGCCCGGCAGGCAGCGCGAAGATATCCGACACGTTTGCTTTCACCTGAGCTGAAACCGGAAGCGTGATGAGTGCGCTTGGACTAACGGAGTTTCCGGCAGGATCTCTTCGTTCGGCGATGATCGTTACGGTCTCGTCGGACCTGTTAATGATGTTGACCTCAGAGACATACCCGCCTCCCGATGCAAAATACGGAACGAACATCGTGGCCGCCGAGACGGGAGCGCCTACAGCCGCGGCGTTCAAGCTTGCAGACGGTCCGAAAGTTTTGAACACGATCACCGTCTGATCGAAAGTCCCGGAAACATAGCCGTTGATGTCGGCGGCGAAAAGATCCGGCAGCGTTCGGGTCACGGATGCCATCGATCCTACCGTGACTATCCTGGTGGAGACCACGGCTCCATTCGCGTCCCGAAGCACCAATGTGCCAGTGGCCGCCCCTGATGCGGGATTAAAGATATGGATCCGCGTGCCCTCGTTGCTCACAGCGGCAGTGAAACCCGGAATTGCCTGAGACACCAATGGGACGGATTCCGCGAGACCCGTGGAACTCGTTGTCGCCAGGCCCAGGAGATCCGCGTTTGTACTGCGCACCCGAAGTGTGGCCATTCCGGCTGCGCTCGAACCGAACAAGCCGGTCAGGGTCCTGTCCGTCGACTGATTCGCTGATAACGACAGTTGCACCGGGTTTGTGATATTCGAACCGGCAATCAGCTGGCCGGCAGCATTGAATACGTCCAGAGTGAGATTGGTCACGCTTGAAGACGGATTTGCCAGGAATACCCGATTCTGCAGGGAGCCATCAATGCCGGTCCAGTACAGCGTTTTCGAGATAGTCCTGGAGCTTCCTTCCAGAACCGTGAGGTTTTCCTCAGCGTACTGTGGAATCGTTGTGAGAGGAAGAGCCGCCGCCGAGCCGATCGGGGCCAGGCTCACCTCAATGGTGGGCTGACTCGTGCCCAGGGTTCCCTGTACCGCAACGGTGAACGCAATGGTGAAGGTCTCGAGTGTGACAGAACTTGTCGATGCGGAAGTGAATCGATAAGTTACCTCTTTGCCGCCGTCGGTCCGCGGCAGGACAACTTCGGCGCCTTCCAGGGTTGCCAGGGAGGCCGACGTTTCACCTGCAGTGACGCTTGCAGGAAAGCGCATGATCAACCCCGAAGGCATGTCCGATATCCGGATGCGAACACGCGTGGCCGTCGTCTGTCCAAACTGAGTGGAGTCTGTGAAAGCGGATGCGAACCCTTCGCGCGTCACTATCGAAGCTGTGTTGTCGTGCACGACGCCGTTGGATATGACGAACCGGTCGACTATTGGATCGGCCGCGAGACCCGTTTTCAAACTGTTGATCGCGATCACCGAGTTCGTGGGATGAACGTAGTTCAGCCCTTCCCATGAAAGCCGGCCAGTGACGGATGTCGCACCCGTTCCGGCCAGCGCCACGCGGATCCCCTCCACGCGAATCGATCCGAAAGTTACGGTACCCGTGATGGGAACTCGCACACGGCCTTCTTCAGCCTGAACCGTTACTGCTCCGGATAAAGAGAAAGCTCCTACAAAGGTCACCTGGATGTTGGAGGCACTGTTGGCGATTCGTAATGGGGAGACATCGATCACCAGCGTCGCGGGTACGGATGTGCCCGAACGAAGCAACAATTGGATCGGACTCAGCAACTCGGCATACCCGGTCGACGTAGCAGTGGTGGAGAATGCGATGGGTTCAAAAATGCCCTGGGCACTTCCCGATTTGGAATCCAGCACTAACGCCAACGAAATAAGAATAGCGACTCGGTAGAACATTTGTTCGCTCCCGTTGATGAACTTGGCCCGGCCCGATAAAACGGTTTATTAGACTGCCGAAAACCACAGGGGGTGGCGCTTTTCGTGGAACGATACTCGGTGCGTTAACAGACTGTCGAATTCTGACTCGCGGTGGTTCCAGCGTTACAACGGAGCGGATTACTTCTTCCTGCTCAGGTCCAGTTGGATCTGATAACTCTGCAACACTTTGCAGGTTTCCGGGTCGGGCTCGATGTTCGTGGCGGCTCCAATAATCTTGTCGTCTGTAACCACTACGATGTGCCATTCGGTATCGAAGCGGCATTCCTTCGAATTTGCAAGCTTCGCGACAAAATGGCCTGTGCCTTTGTAAGTATTGGGTTCTTCCAGGTTCTTCAGATCGAGCTCATATTCCTTGAAGCGCGCGTTTGATCCCGGCACGATCTTAACGCTCAGGTTCGATCCGGTCAGCCGCAGCTCAAATCGCGAACCCGTGGTGGCCTCCCAGATCCCGTTCGGGTTGTTTTTGGGAATGTCCTTCGGTGCCACAGGGAACTGCCAGAGAAGCATCAAGGCGGCGAGCACGAAATTCATCATAAGAATCCTTTGAAATCTGAACCCTTGAAGTCTTCATCTTGACATCAGGCCGGACCCTCCGTCAACGTGCCGGCAGTCTTTTGTTGGAGCGGGCTCCGCTACAGCAGATCTGCCTCAGGGCGCCTTCAGCGTATCGGTCACCATTTTCAAGTGTTGCCGGGCTTCCGCGTTGGAAGGATTAATCGCAAGTGCCCGCTCGAAATATCTCGAAGCTTCTTCGTATCTTCTCAGATTGAAGAGGGCCGATCCCATATAGTCATGGGCCACGTCATTCCCCGGATCCAGCTCTAGGGCCTTTGTGAGGTAAGTCATCGCCGAAGCAAAGTCCCTTTGCGACTCCATTATGACGCCACCCATGAAAACGTATGCGGTTGAGCTTCTTGGATTAATCTCCAGCGCCCGCTCTAGGAATCGTCTTGCTTCATCGAATTTTCCGCTCCGGGCTGCCGTCAACGCCAGGCCTGTATACGTGCTTTCATTCGCCTGGAGAACCCTTTCATTTGCGAGAGCCAGGTGTTGCTGAGCCTCTTTGTTTGAGGGATTAATGCCCAGGGCCGTCTGAAAGTGCTGTGCTGCTTCCGGATACCGGTCCAGATTGAAAAGCGCCGTTCCCATGTAGTCGTGAGCCACATCATTTACAGGCTCCATCTCGATGGCCTTGCCCAGATACGTCATGGCCGCATCGTAATTTCGATCGGATTCGATCAGCACGCCACCCATATAGGTATAGGCGGCTGCGCTGTCGGGATTAATCTGCAGAGCCTTTTCGAGGTATTGCTTTGCCTGGTCGAATTCGCGGGCGCGGCCCGCAAGGGCTCCAAGATTCAGGTACGCGCGGGCATCTTCCTTGGGTGGATGGAAGTAGATGCTGTTCTGCAGGTGAGCCAGCGCCTGTTCGAAGTGGGCCTTAGCCTCCGCATCCTGGTTGTTTGAAATCAGGATTTCACCCAGGTTGAGGCGGAATGCGACGGCTTCCGGGTACAGTTGCAGCGTCGCGTTGTAGAGACTCACATTGTCGCTCCAGGCCGTATTCCGCTGGAAAGTTGCGATGGCAAATAACGCGACGAGTAGCGTAGACAACACGAACCTCGGCCGCCGGCTCAACCCCTCGATGGCAAGCGCCAACGCAATCGCAACGGCGAAACTCGGGATGTAGAGATAGCGCTCTGCGAAAAATGTCACGCTGATGCCTCTGAAGTTGAAGACGGGCACGAGCATCAGCGCCAAAACTACCAGCCACAACGCCAAGGTAGGAATTCTCTTTCGAGCGAGCCAAACTGTCCCACATGCCAGCACGATCAGGCATCCGTATAGGAAGGTTGAAACGACTCGATCGGAAAAGTGAATAGGTATGAGATGAAATGCGGACAACGGATACGGTAAGAGCACGTATCGGATGTATTGCCCAAAGGCATGTATACCGAGCGATATCCAGTCCCAGTAGCTGGCCTGGATATTGACGTGAGTTGTCACGATGAAGCCGAACAGTGCCAGCCTTACACCGAAATTCGCAGCGATGATGAGAGCGTACGGCGACAACTCGAGGAAAACGGCCGAAAGTTTTCGGTTGAACACTCTTCTCTGAAAGACCATCAACGCCAGAATGACGCCCGGCAGTGTAAGCGCCATTTCTTTGAAAAGCAGCGCAACCAGGAACGCAAGGGACGAGAGGCCTAGCCACTTTTTATCGCTGGACCGGACATAACGTAGGTAACACCATAGCGACATGAGGTAAAACGCGCCGCATCCAGCATCGGGCAACCCGGCAATCCAGGCGACTACTTCGGTGTGAATGGGGTGTACGGCAAAGATCAGTCCGGCAAGAATCGATGCGAAGGAACTCAGGCGAAACTCGCGGCAAAGCAGGTAAACGAATATCGTGGTGATCGTGTGGAGCAGGACGTTGAGCAAGTGATAGGGCCAGGGCGATATTCCGCCAATCGCGTAAGCCACCATGTAGCCGGCCGTCTGCAGCGGCCGGTAATAATTGGAGGCTGCGAGTCCCTGATTCGCGAACGCAAGAACAGTACCCGCAAAAGCGCCCGGAAGATTTTGAAAATCACGGATCTGCACGTTTCGCAGAACCTGGACCTGATCGTCCCAGACAAAGTTGCCTGTGAGGGAGTTTGCATACGTAGCCAGCGTCAGCAGGACGATTGCGCCAATCGGCCAAAGGTGTGTGAGCGTGCTCTTTCGGTCTGCGGTCTTGTTTATCGCCGCCATCTCTTTACGTTTATTAGCTCCCGCGAGTGACATGTAAATCGTGTCCGATCACTTTTCCAGCTTTCCTTGCAGAGGACCCACGGTCTAAAGAGAGCCTAAGTTGTTTGAAGGCGGTAAATCAACAATAAGGCTATATAATGGCGAACCTATGATCCCCAAAAAATTTGCTTACGTCGTGTCGGCTTTTCTTTTGGCGTCCGTTAACGCTTTTGCTCAATCCGAGGGCACGTCTGATGCAATAAGGAAGGAACAACCTCCGGTACCGGTTGAAGAGATCATTAAGAAGTTCGCCGAGAAGGAGAGAGACTTCAGGGTTGCCCGCGCCAACTACGTCTATCGGCAGGATGTCCGGGTACAGGAACTGAACGCGAACGACCGCGTCATGGGTGAATACCACACTACGAGCGACATCACATTCGATACAGCAGGGAAGCGGACGGAACGCATCGTCTATGCTCCCCAGAACACGTTGAGCCGGATTTCACTGACAAAAGAGGATCTGCAGGACATTCGTGAGATCCAGCCCTTTGTGCTTACAAGCGACGAAATCGGAAAATACAAACTGAACTATCTTGGAAAAGAGAAGATCGACGAGATCGACACCTACGTCTTCGACGTGGAGCCTAAAGTCATGGAAAAGGGCCAGCGCTATTTTCAGGGTCGTATCTGGGTCGACGACGTCGATATGCAGGTAGTGAAGACCTACGGGAAAGCAGTCCCGGACCTTAACGTGGGAAAGCAGGGCGAAAACCTGTTTCCGCGCTTCGAGACCTACCGCGAGCAGGTCGATGAGTACTGGTTTCCCACCTATACACGAGCCGTGGATACCTTGAATTTTTCCACCGGCAACCAGCGCATACGCCAGATCATCAAGTACGAGAACTACAAAAAATTTGAGGCCGACGTGAAACTGACCTTTGGCGATGCCGTGGAGGACGGTGCCGGCGGTGGAGCCAAAACACCCTCAAACGACAAGGCTCCCGCGCTGGATCCGAAGCTGAAGGTCGATCCAAAGCAGAGAAAATAGCGAAGCCGCCCCCTTCCCCTTCCCCCCTTCCCCTTCCTTGCCGCATCCGCGTTGGGTCTGCTACACTTATGCCCGATTCGCGATAGATAAAGACCTCAAGGAGAAGTTATGTCTGGCCATTCGAAGTGGCATAGTATCAAACACAAAAAGGCTGCCACGGATTCGAAGCGCGGCCGCGCCTTCACGAAATTCATCAAGGAAATAACCATTGCTGCGCGGATCGGCGGGGGTGATATGGAATCCAATCCCCGTTTGAGAAAGGCGATTTCCGACGCAAAGTCGTTGAACATGCCTGCGGATAACATCAAACGCGCGGTCATGAAGGGAACGGGAGAGCTCGAAGGCGGCCAGCTCGACGAAGTGACATACGAGGGCTACGGTCCCGGTGGCGTTGCGATGATCGTGCAGACCGTTACGGACAATCGAAATCGTACAGTCAGCGAGATCCGCCACACGTTTTCGAAAAATGGCGGGAACATGGGCGAGGCGGGTTCGGTTGCCTGGATGTTCCACAAGAAAGGCTACATCGTCATCGATAAAGCAAAAGGCGATGAAGAAACTTTGATGTCTCTGGCCATTGACTCAGGCGCCGATGACTTCTCCAGCGATGCGTCGACGTACGAAATATATACGTCTCCGGAATCATTTCATGGAGTATTGAATGCCCTCAAGGAGAAGGGCATTGAACCCGAGAGCGCTGAAATCTCGATGATTCCGCAGAACTACGTGAAGGTCGAAGGCAGGACCGCACAGCAGGTGGTCAGGCTCATGGAAGTTCTCGACGAGCACGATGACGTCCAGCAGGTCTACGCGAACTTCGACATGGAGGAATCGGAACTGGCAGAAGCGGTTTCGTGAATGTGCGGGTACTCGGCATTGACTGCGGATCCCGAATCACCGGTTATGGCGTTATCGACACCGACGGCGTCGATTGTTTTCTTGTGCAATGCGGCGCCATTCGCCTGAACCCGGGTGATTCTCTTCCGGCGCGGCTGCATTCCATCCACGCCGCCATCGTAAAAATCATCGCCAACTTCAAGCCGGACGTTGCGGCCTTCGAAAACGTTTTCTACGCTTCCAATGCTCAAAGCGCGTTGAAGCTCGGACACGTACGGGGTGCATCGATCGTGGCGGCGGCGGCGGCGAGTCTTCCTGTATTTGAGTACTCCCCGCTGGAAGTCAAAGGCGCCGTTACCGGGTATGGCCGGGCCGAGAAGTCACAGGTGCAACACATGGTGCAAGCGTTGTTGAAATTGAACACCCCGCCGGAGCCCTACGACGCTTCGGATGCTCTTGCAGTTGCGATATGCCATGTGCATTCAAACCGATATAAAACGGCGACGACGGTCTGATCCATGACACTCCTTGCGCTATTCCTGCTGGTTTTCCTTCCCCAAAATGAATTTTCGCAATTCACGTTCTGTCGCGAGAATGCGCGCGGACCATTCGAGTCGCAGTGCATTGGCTTGACCTCCGAAGCGAAGGGCGAAGTGCGATTCAAGCGCCGTGAGGCCGATATGGTGAACATGGAGCTTCAGCTGTCACCGGCCGGTAAAGACCGCTTTCTGGCTGTCGTGGCCGCGACGGACAACCTCGCCGATGGCGCTTCGTATGAATCGAACCGAAAAGTTGCCGACCTCGGCCTCAAGAGACTCACCATTGAACTGCCGACTGGCCGCCGCGAAGCTTCCTTCAATTACTCCACGCGTCGAGAAGTGACGGAACTGGTGACGTTTTTCGACAATCTCATCAACCAGGAGACTCTTGGCTTTGACATCAACACGGCCCTCCAGTTCGAGCGTCTCAGCATTCCGAAACGCCTCGACCAGATCGAAGGCGAACTTCGGTCGAGACGAATCGCCGATCCCCACCGTCTTATTCCCATGCTCCAGAAGATTGAGAGTGACCAGCGGCTCGTAAACTTCGCCCGTACGCGAGCGGCGAGACTCCGACAGCAGATCGAGGCGCTGAAGTAACAGCGGAGGTAATTATGCAAGGTTTCAGAGGGTTCTGTGTTCTCGCCGCGATTGCAGTGCTGAGCGTCCCTCCGGTTGATGGCCAGTCGCCCGCGGGCCCTGCCGGCCCTAGGGTTGTGGCGGCTGGTGGCGTGGTCGAAATTTTCAATGGAAACACCTGGATCGAAGCTTTGCGGGGGCAACCCGTCGAAACCGGCCAGCGCGTCCGCACGGGCGTGGCCTCTTTCGCCTATATCGTGGTTGCGCCGGATAAGGCGGTTACCCTTACCGATCAGACTGAAATCCAGCTTCGCGACACCGGTGGCAAACCGGCCATATTCCTGGAACAGGGCAGTATGAAACTGGAGGCCGGTTCCGAGATCACCGTTTCCACCAAAGACAGCACGCTAGACAGCCTTGGCGGTCCGGTCGAGTTGCAGGTGACTTATCGAGACAGTACCGCCGACGTTAGCGTGTTGCGGGGTGCCGTTCGTAGCGGAGCTCTCATACTGCGTGCGGCGGCAGACTCCAGATCAAGAACCTACGTGGTTGGCGGGAAACAGCGGTACGGGGTTTCACCTGCCTATCCAAACGTGTCGGTTTATCCTTATGTCGTGTACACGGACCGTAACCCGCTGCTGATGGCAGATCCATTGCCTCCTCTGCGACGCAATCGGGGAAGATAATGTCTTGAACAGATGTCTGTCGGCGCTGCTGTATAATGGCCCGCAATTGACGGATTAAGAAAGGGTTACTCGCGTTCGAATGGCCAAATTCAAGGTTCTCTTCATTTATCCCAACGGCACTCTGATGAACCCGCCGCCGATTTCAATCGGCCTTTTTACGGCGTTGCTCAGGCAGGAGGGTATCGAATGCGATCTGTTTGACACGACTTTTTACCGGGACGACACGGCCTTTGCGTCCGACGACGCCAAGGAGCAGTTCCTGCAGTCGAGACCCGTTGACGACACCACCAGAAAGTCGAGACTCAAGACCACCAGAATGGAAGACGACATCGTGAAAAAGGTCGATGAATTCCGGCCTGATCTGATCATGGTGTCGATCCTCGAGATCACGTTTCCACCCGCCGTACGCCTCCTCGAGGCGATCAGGGAGTACGATGTTCCCGTGTTGGCCGGAGGCGTCCTTGCCTATTCCGCAACCAACCTCGTGCTGCAAAACGACAACATCGATTATGCGTGCCTGGGCGAGGGCGAAGGCCTGATCGTCGACATGTGTAAGAGAATCGCAGCGAAGCAGCCGGTCTGGGATATTCCGAATCTGGCCTACAAGAGAGACGGAAAGGTCGTCAAGAATCCAATGCGGGCGCTGGAGAACGTGAGTCAGCAGCCCACTCCAGACTACAGTCTCTTTGAGCCGGAACGGTTCCTTCGCCCCATGGGGGGGAGAGTCTATCGTTCGATACCGATCGAGACCAATCGCGGTTGCCCCTACAAATGCACTTTCTGCAATTCGCCCTATACGCTCCAGATGTACGGGGATGCCGGAGACCTGGGATTCTTCCGGAAGAAGTCGGCACAAGCCATCGATCGTGAATTAAGCGAGTTGACCAGGATGCATGACGCCGAGTACGTCTATTTCACATCCGACACGTTCATCCTCTTCACTGACAAGGAATTCGAAGCGTTTTGCGAAGTCTACAGCAAGTACAGACTTCCATTCTGGATTCAGACCCGCGCCGAAACGGTTACCGAATACCGTATGGAGCGGTTGGCGGAACTGGGTTGTCACCGTATGTCCATGGGCCTCGAACACGGCAACGAAGAATTTCGCAGCAAGGTCGTTCACAAGCGGTTCGACAATGTCGACATGATCACGGCATCGAAAGTCGTCGAAAAAGTGAGGATTCCGCTGACCGTGAACAACATCATCGGTTTCCCCGACGAAACGCGGGAGATGATCTTCGACACCATCCGATTGAATCGAAGCCTGACGTTCGACAGCGTGAATGCCAGTCCGTTCGCCCCATTTCACGGCACAGATCTGCAGAAGCTTTGTGTGGAAAAGGGGCTCATCGAGCCCGACCATGTTCCGGGGTCGCTCATGTCCGATTTCGCCCTCGATCAGCCACAGCTTCGTCGCCAGGAAGTGCTCGGCCTTCGCCGAACGTTTCCCCTGTACGTCCGCTTTCCCGAAGCGGAGTGGCCTCTGATCGAGCGCGCAGAGAAGGATGACGAAGAAGGCAACCGCATCTACGAGAGCCTTCGCCATCGCTACCAGACGACCTATTTTCAAAAGGGTGTTGACGACGACGCCAGCCAGTGTTGATCCTCAGGACCGGACAAACTAAGAGACCGTCATTCCCGCATAGCCCACGACTCGGTCGAAGTCTCCGGACACGTCGCCTGACGTCGTATATTTGATTAGCTCCGATTTGGACGCTCCCAGCAGCCTTGCCGCCACCAGCATCGCCACAGTCGGGCCGTACCCGCACATCGAGATATTTTCTCGCGCAACCGTATCGAACAGTCCCCTGGGATCAAGGGCAAGCACTCGATCGATAGCCTTTCGATCCTTAATGCGCGTGATTGTGTCAGGTTCGTAGTGATTCATATCGCTCGAGGCCACGATGAGTGTTGAACTCCCGGTCTGTCCCAGAACCTTCGCCATCGCCTGACCCAGCCGCGCTAGCGCATCGTAATTTCCCGTTCCGACAGTGATGGGTACGAAGCGGATCTTTGAATCGGCAAGGATCTGTAGAAACGGCAGTTGCACTTCGGTCGCGTGTTCGAATCGGTGGGCTTCCGCGTCGTCGCGCAAATCGTTGTCCGCGGCCATCAATGCAGAAGCCAGTGCAGAGTCGATTTCAAGATCGCCCAGTGGCGTTTCCCAGGCTCCTTTGGGCATGATCGACATCGGCGGGCCCATTCCGGTGTGGTTGGGACAGAGGACAATCACACGAGGCGGAATCACGATGCGGGAGTAAACTGCCCCGGCAACATGGCCGGAATACATGTAGCCGGCGTGGGGTACAACAATTCCGATCACGGGTTGGCGTTCGCTGGTTGGATCAACAAAATCCCGAAGAGTCTTCTTCAGTTCTTCAGGTTGGGCTGGATAGAAACGTCCGGCGACTGCTGGTTTGCGCGACACTTGGTCGGAATTACAATCTCAGCTCTTGGGTGCGTAGTACCCCTTCTTATGACGCACTCTCAGCTTGTCCAGCTTTCCGTCCTTGTTGACGTCCATGTCGGGAACTTCTACGCGAAGCTTGTGCTGTTTGCCGTCGGCCTTGCGCACCTTCGGAACGAATCCAAGGCTGTACTGATTCCGTAATTGCGCGCTCACCGTCTGGTATATGCCGGGGTACTCGCCGGCGAATCGCGGGAAAAATCCGGCGCCACCCGTCGCTTCCGCAAGCGATCGCATGACGTTGTCGGCCTGCAGAAACGTGATGTTGTCTTCCGGGCCGATAGAGCGCTCGTAATACAGACGGGCCATCTGGCCCATGCCGATCGAATAGATCACTGTGTCGGATATTTCGGCCCTTCTCAGGGTTTCGCCGTAGTTCTTCTTGCTGATGGTGTCCAGACCTGTGCTCAAGAGGAATATCGCTTTCTTGCCATCTACATTTTCCAGACGGTCCAGGGTGAAAAACACGGCATCGTAAAGCGACGTTTCGCTATAGGCGGGAATTCGCATCCGCCGCAGTCCGCCAAACAGTTCGTTTCGATCCTTCGTGAAATCGGTAAGGATCTCCGGGCGGATATCGAAGGCGATCAGCGCTGCCCAGTCCTCGGGCCGAAGGGAGTTCACGAACCCGGCGGCGGGTCCCACCACGTCGTCAAAGTAATAGCCGAACGTGTTGCTGAATTCCGCGAGAATCACGACTGTCATCGGGGCATCCGTAGGGCTAAAGCTCGTGATGTTCTGCTCAACGTTGTCGTCGAAAACCTTGAAATGGCTTTTTTCGAGTCCGCCTATCGGATCGCCGTCTCGATTGGTAACGACAACATCGAACTGGACGAGGTCGACGTCGATTGAAATCGAAGCCTGGCCTCTGTCATTGGTCACAGGTTGGTCGTCTTTCAGTTCCGGCAATGGAACCTTGATGCCAACATCTCTTCTCGGTCCCTGGGCCGCTACGATGCTGGTTACGAGTAAGACTGCAACCAGCGCCACGAGTAGACGCCTGATTCGCTTCATGGTGATTTCTCCGTTCCCCAGCCTAACTGACTAAACCCCTGCGGCGCAAGATCTTGATCTCTCTCTTCCATGACTGGTTGATTCCCACTTCCATCAGCGGCAGAGCATCCGGCAACGCTCCAACCAGTAAATTCAAAGTTCGATGGAATGCCAGCAAGGGAGCCACCAGGACGAGAATGGCCGGCTTATCCTGAAGCCGCCGGCCGGCGAAGTATCCTTTGCTTTGGAAATCGCCCGCTTTTCGATGCCGTTCGACAGCGATCCAGTAATCCAGCGCCTGAAACGGGAGATCCGGGTCCGCCGAGGCCTTGATTTCGATGACCACCAACCGGCCGTCTTCCGTCACGGTGAGCAGATCGATGATGTTCCGTTCTCCGCCGACGAAACTTGGCACCTGCGGATAGATGTGCCGGCGATCGATGGCCGGCAACAGTTCCTGGATCTGCGCCATTAGAATGGACTCCAGCCACCGTTCCTCGTAGGCGCGCGCAAGCGGATGCCGGCTGCCGTGGCGCCGCGCCGCATCGACTTCGCGGATGACATCTTCCAGCGGTTGACCCAGCGGGTAAAGGACCTCGGTTTCGGAAACCCGGGCCAACTCGATCCCGCGCAGCCTTACCGATACGGCATTTCCGGCGATATGCGGAACGGCCTGGAGAAGACCGGGCGCGAGCGCGCAGATTTCATGAACAATCGCTTGTGTCGGCAGTTGCCAAAACTCATGGACGCGCGTTTCCGGTTCCTCCGCTTCGATCTGGAGCGGTTGTATGTGCTCGCCGTCCCACTGAAGCCAGTCGAAGCCGTCGCGCGTCCGCGGCATGAGGCGCAACCGGGAGGCCAGGGTGTGATGCCGCCCATAGGGAACGACCACGGCTACTCTGCGCCGCACAAGCGGAGCCCACAGAAGGGCTGCCCGCATAACTCCATTTACAACAGCCTGCGACTCGTCCGGATCGACTGCAATCGCCGCCCGGTCCGCGAACAGGAAGCGCGGGTAAGCCCCTCCGATGCCGTGACGGCGGTCCGAGTACAACGATTGCCGGATAACCTTCCGCGTTTTGTAGTAGGCGCACAATGCGCGTTCCATCTGGTTCTGAAAGGCGCGGCGCCGCCGACGCAGGCCGGCGGTCGAAGGGAGCCGGTCACCGGGATAGAACGTAAGTGTGTCGGGTTGTGCCCTGGATTTTGCGCGGGCGCGAATCCGGACCGAGTTCGGACGAAGCCACTCGACTTCGAGTACTTTCCGGATCAGGGGTCCGATTTGAATTGTCGAATCGTGCAGAGAGATATCCGACGAGCGCAGCGGGATAAACTCGTTCCCGTTGACACACACCGTCCAGTCCGATTCCAGGGCCAGAAGAATTCTCAGTTCTTCTGTGTTCACAAGTTCATTTTAGGTTGGTGTCATAAAGGCCACTGCAACCTTTGCGTTATAGTACTTCCTATGCCCGCCGTCTTCATCGTCTCTGCTGTACGCACTCCGATCGGCAAATTCGGCGGCTCACTGGCAAAGCTCTCTGCCGTCGACCTGGGCGTGATTGCCGTTAAGGAGGCGCTCCATCGCGCCGGCGTCGATCCCTCGGCCGTGGACGAAGTGATCATGGGCCACGCGCGGGGCGCCGGCAACGGCCCGAACCCTGCGCGGCAGATCGGTTTTCGATCCGGAATTCCGCACGAGGTTCCCGCCTTCACCGTAAACAAGGCGTGCGGC
This sequence comes from Candidatus Sulfopaludibacter sp. SbA3, assembly GCA_945865815.1. GTDB lineage: Bacteria > Acidobacteriota > Terriglobia > 20CM-2-55-15 > 20CM-2-55-15 > CAMBFR01. Next base: position 14,928 of record CAMBFR010000002.1, on the reverse strand, counting down.
TCGGGGCTCAAGGCCATCATTCTCGGCTATCAGCAGATCATGCTGGGCGATGCAAACGTTGTCGCCGCCGGCGGAAGCGAATCCATGAGCCGCGTCCCGTACCTGGTTGACAACGGGCGGTGGGGACTGCGGATGGGCAATCACCAGTTTGTCGATGCCATGTATCGCGATGGGTTTTACTGCCCGATCGCGGACATGCTCATGGGAGAAACCGCCGAACGCCTTGCGTCCATTCATAAGATTTCCCGCGATGAGCAGGACGGCTACGCCTTGCGGAGCCAGAGTCGCGCGTCTGCCGCGATTCGCGCGGGAAGGTTCAAGGATGAAATCGTTCCCGTCGATCAGGTCGTTGACGAGCATGTGCGAATGGACGCTTCAATCGCCGAGTTGCAAAACCTGCCACCAGTGTTTTCGAAGACTGGAACGGTCACAGCCGGCAATTCATCGGGCATTACGGACGGAGCTGCTGCTACGATACTGTTGTCGGAAAAGGAGGCGGAACTCCGCAAACTCAAACCCCTCGCTCGGATTATCGACTATGCCGTTGCGGGTGTGGATCCAAAGATCATGGGCATTGCGCCGGTTCCAGCCATCCGGAAGCTTCTGACGAAGACGGGAATGCGGATGGACGACTTTCAACTCGTGGAATTGAACGAAGCATTCGCCGCTCAGGTGATAGCTTGTCAACGCGAACAGCCGATCGACCCGGAACGGCTGAACGTCAATGGCGGCGCGATTGCGCTGGGACACCCGATTGGGTGTACGGGGACGCGCATCGTGACAACGCTGGTTCATGAAATGCAAAAACGTCGAGTGCGGTATGGTATGGCCTCCCTCTGCATCAGCGGCGGCATGGGCATCGCACTCGGGATTGAGAGATTGTGATGATGGGACTGCTTTCTTTGATCTTGATGCTCTTTCTGACGCCGGCTCAGACGCCCGCAGCGGCATCTGTGGTTGGCGTTGGCCTGACGAATGCGCAGGAGGTGGTTGTCCAGAATCCACAGTTTTCCGGATTCATCGAATCACGTCCTGACGGTTCGGTCCTGATGTTTCGTCAGGAGAAAATCCGGGGCGAAATCCTGCTCAGCACAATCCAGCGTATCGATCTCAGCTACACGAAGGATGGAGTGTTTCCCTTGACGGTGACACTGAAGAACGGAGAGAAGCTCGAAGTGGAGGCGAACAGGCGCGACTTTCTCACGATCAGGGGCAGGACGGAGTTAGGTTCGATCACAATAAACCATCCCGATCCGATTACCGCAGCCGTTGGATTCCTTAACCGAAATCGCGACCGCACGAAGGACCTCACGATTCGATATCTGGAATTCAGATAATCTCCCCGCGCAGCTATACTAGTCGGCGGAGGAATGGCCGAGTGGTTGAAGGCGGCGGTCTTGAAAACCGTTGAACGGGAAACCGTTCCGGGGGTTCGAATCCCTCTTCCTCCGCTTGTAAATGACAAGTGACAATTGAACATTGAACAATTCCTCCGAAGGCTTTGTCATTGTTCAATGTTCAATTGTCATTTGTCATTTTGAGGACCGCGATCCCGAGCCTTTCGGATCTCTTCGAAGCAATCCCATGACGTAATACCCCCAGACGGCGAGCGCTGCAATCCACAGCAACGCGGCTATGGCAAGGTGCTCGAAAAATGATTCGGCGGCGAAGGGAGCTCCGGCTCGCGAAAACATTGCAATAATCACCGCTGCGGCTCCGATTCTGAGCACCCACGATCGCTGCTCCGCGCTCAAAGAATGTCCGCCGTGCGACAGCGCGACGCGCGTGCCGACCGCCAGGATCAGCAACGTAAAGCTTCCGATGAAGACGATGTGAAGGAAATCCACCCGGTAAGGCGGCGCAGCCGCGGAAATCCAAAGCCCGAAGAGCAGGAACAGGAATGACATCCATACGCACCAGGCGAGCGTCGTTCTGACGGCGGGCAGCCGCCATGGATGGATTTTTGCTGCGATTATTGCGGTTGCCAGCGCCGCTCGAAGGTACGCCGCCCATCCCAACTGAAAACGGTACTCCGCGATTAACGAGGCAATGATTGCCGCTCCCGTGAGCGCGAGAATATAGCTCTGATTGCGTTCCAAAAAAGAGAGTCCGGTCTTGCCGGCCAGGCGGCCCATTTTCTCGAAATCCGGAATCTGGGCGAATCCCATCAATCTGGGACCCAGGAACGAGCCGATGCCCAGCACGAGGAGAAGCAGCATGCCTTCGGTCAGGAGGCGCTTCCCGAGTAGATCGAAAGAGGGTTCCAGCGCTTGCCACGCGATTGCAGCATTGACGGTCCCTCCGATGAGGCCGGCCAGAAGCCCAAGACCTACCAATGGAAAAGTCTCCGGAGGGGGATTGCGTTTTCGTGCGTAGCGGCTGGCAACGAGTGTGATGACGAAGACGTGCGCTATGAGAAATCCAATATGGCCGGCCCGCTCGATCTGAAACTCAAATGCCGCCGCGCTCGATAGAATCAGGCCGGCCAGAATAAATTGAGCCGTTCGCCCCGGCGCTTCGGTCCCGGTAAAACGCGGGATTGCCGTAAGCAGAAATCCGGCCACGAACGCGTACACAAAGCCTTCGATTTGTACGAATGCGTGCGCCCTGCCGGAATATCCAGCGGTAAGGCCGAAATAATAGGCCGGCCAGATCGATACGCCGGCTATACCGATGAGAATCCCAAATGGAAATAAGACACGATAGGGATCCGTGCGCTTGCCATGTAACTCCAATATTCAACTCCGCGAGAGTGATTGATCGCTCAGGGGGCAATTTCCTCCAGCCGCCGCGAGCGCGTCTCGATCATACGCATTGCCGCCAGCGCTCCCACCACGGCAACACCGGCGAACATGATGAAAACCGAATCGATGCCGCCGGCGCCAACCATGACGCCCACCACGGCCGGTCCTATGGCAGACGAAAGCCGCAACCAGGAAGTGGCCAATCCCGTCCCAATGGCGCGTATCCGCGTGGGATAGATTTCAGGCGTGTACAAATACAGAACCGCATTTATCGACCCGATAATCCCGTAGCTGAACGTTGCCAGGACCATCACCGTCGTCACACTCTGCGCGCCTACGAATCCCAGAACCGCAAGCGCTATGCCACCGATGACGAAGCATGCGGTCGTCCAATTCCTCCGGCCGGTGCGATCGATGAAGAAGGCGCAGACCAGCAGCACGAGAACCTGGGCGACATTCGTCAGGGAAGCGGCACGCAGCGACTCCCGGAGGCCTAAACCGTACACCGTGCTGTAGAGACTGGGCATCCAGTTGTTCAAACTGTTTGTAATGAAGTAGGCGGATGCCCACAGTATCCAGACGATCAATGTCCGGCTGCGATAGGAACGCGCGAGAGTTTCACTCCACTTGCCGCGGTCCGGTTTTACAGGCGCCGGAGCGGGCTGCGGGTGAGGTCCCGCATCCGGAACGCTGCCTGCCGCGCCGGCCTCCATCTGTTCGACGATCCGCTCTGCTTCTTGAAGACGCCCTCTCGAGATCAACCATCGAGGCGACTCGGGCAGGCGCAGCAGCATGAAAGTAATAACCAGGCCCGGAATACCGCCGATCAGGAACATGGCCTGCCACCCGAATGAGGGGACGACCCATGCGCCAATCTGACCTGTAGCCATGAGTCCGATCGGAAAGATCATTTCATACAGCATGAAAAATTTGCCGCGGCCCTTCGCCTTCGACAACTCGCTGATGTAGGCCGCTGCAACCGGCATCTCTCCGCCGACGCCGATACCCTGTATGAGCCGGAACACGAAGAGCGCTTCGAAATTCCCCGCAAGCGCGCAACCAAGACTCATTACAGACATGAGGGCAACGGCGCCCGCAGCGCTGCGGATGCGGCCGAATCTTTCCGCCAGCGAACTGAAGAGCAATGCGCCGAAGAGTTGTCCCACATAGCTGGTACTGATGAGGAGTCCGGTCTGCGCGGGCGTGATGTTCCACAGGCGAATGAGCACCGGCAAGGCAAACGCGAGGGAGAGTGCGTCAAAAGCATCGAAGAACGTGGCGCTGCCCATGACGATGCGCGCCTTCGCGTGCCACCGGGAGAACGGAACATTCTCAATACGGGCAATCAGTCCGCCTGCGTCCGTTGGGATGTCTTGCCGCAAGAAATCTCCTTAGTCGGTTGGGGTCAACGGGACGTTCCACGCATCGTAGCCATACAACCAGCTCGTGTCGGAGTCGCCGCCCTGCATCCAGGTATTCGCACTCGAGATGGCCTGGATGCGTGACGTTCGTGGTTTGCGGTGCGTCTCGTACAGTTTGAAGGCGGGCTCGACGTCTTCTCCGCGGACTTCCTTCAGGCAGCGCGCCAGGATTGCGGCGTCTTCGATAGCCGTCGCCGCGCCCTGAGCCATGTACGGCGTCATCGGATGGCACGCGTCGCCCAAAAGGACAATTCGGCCATCACTCCAGCGAGGCAAAGGCTCGCGCTCGAGGATCGCCCATTTGTGGCAATCCGGACACGCCTCCAGTACCGCGATGACGTCGGGATGAAAACCTTCGTAGGCTTTCCGAAGTTCCTGCACATCCCCCCTGGCCGACCATGATTCCCGGGTCAGCCACTCTGCCGATTCTGGAACACTGGTCACGAAGTAAATCTGGCTGCGGTCCGCCCTCGTGTAATAGATGACGATGTGCCGGTCCGGTCCCCACCACTTGGTTCGAGACGGCCCAATGTCTCTGCCATTGAGCAGGGCGGATGAATACACGCCTCGGTACGCGATACGCCCTTTGTGGAGCGGCATGTCGGGCCCGACAATAATCTCCCGCACGACAGAATGAATTCCGTCCGCGCCGACAACGGCATCGGCCTGGGCGCGCGTGCCATCCGCGAATACCAGCGTGACTTCTCCGGCGGCTTGCTCGAGCTCCACTAATTTTTTGTTGAGGTGGATGATGTTCTCCGGCAGCGCGGAGACGAGGGCTTCGTGCAAATCCGCGCGGTGCATGCAAAGGTAAGGCGCGCCAAAGAGGCTCTCGGGCATCGGCAGCTCCCTCATGACCTTGCCGGTGTTCCACTCGCGATTCAAATGAGAGTACGGTTGGAAGGCGGTGCGGCGCAGTCTTTCTTCGATACCGATTCCGCGCAGCACCTTCATGGAATTCGGCATCATCTGGATGCCGGCGCCGATGCGTGCGAACTGGTGCGCCTGCTCGTACACCCGGACATCGATGCCGGCCTGGCGCAGCGTGGCGGCCACGGCCAATCCGCCCATACCCGCACCAACGACAGCTATTGAAAGTTTCCGATCGGCCATGAATTACCGAATCATGTCACTTCCCGGCGCAAAAACGGGAGGGATTATTGCCGCTTGCGGATCATCGATTCGTAGAGGACGGCGGGGTGGCGTTCTTCAACCACTGAGGGGTACGGACACGCCGTCTGTTTTTCCTTGTCGTAGATTTTTGCTTCGGCAAGCTCGCGGTTCGGCCGGTAGCCGGGTCCCTTTGCATCGATGCCGGGGCGGGCCATCAGCTTCTCTATGTTGTAGATGGTTTCCGCCCGGCCATAGGCCGCCTGATGGTGTTCGCGGCTCATGATGATGGCTTCTTCCGGACACGCGTCCACGCAAAAGCCGCAGTAGATGCAGCGCATCATGTCGATGTCGAACCGTTTTGGAAATTTTTCGATCTCGGGGTTCGGATGCTGCGCGGCCTCAATGTAAATGCACTCGGCCGGGCAGATCGTGGCGCACATGTAGCAGGCAACGCACTTCAGGCTGCCGTCGTCGCGCACGGTGAGGATATGAGTGCCCCGGAATCGCTCGGAGTGCTGCCGCGTCTGTTCGGGATAGTGAATCGTTGGAGTATCGCCGTTGAACAGGCTCTGGAATAGATGACGCAGCGTGACGCTGAAGCCTTTAAGCGTGGTCCATACCGTCGCATGGTCCCGGCGCGCCATTTCGCTGACGTTCACGACGGGGACGTCAACGGCGTAGCCTCCCTTCACAGGCGTCATCGGGCCGCCTCTTGCGGTGCGGCGCCCAGAAGCCCGATGGTCTCGTAGTCCAATCCGCTGTATGCCGGCACTTCGGCGGCCATCGCGTCGAAAATCGCCGAAGGCTTGGCCGGCCCGTCCATGCCCGAAAGGCCCGAAAGGCGCAGCAGCGTGGCCATCAGTGCGTGCAAGGGTTCGGCACTTCCGGAAGCGGCAACCGCCTGCCTCGTCATTTGAACGCGGCCTGCGTAGTTCGTGTAGGTGCCCGTTTCTTCGGACCAGCCTGCCATCGGCAGCAAAACGGATGCCCGCCGGGCCCACTCGAACTCATGCGTGGTGCTTACAACGCTGAACTCGAGCGCGTTGACCAGGGCGCGCAGATTCTCGATCACCTCGGGAGGATCTTCTCCGACCAATTGAGGATGGAAAGAAATCCACATGCCGCGGATTTCCTTCTTTTCGGCTTTTTCGCGCAGCCCTTTTAACCCGCCTAAATCGCCAGCCAGTCCAAGGTCGATGGCACCACGGGTGTTGGGATGCTTGTCGAGGCGCCGAAGCAGGTCATCCTGCCGTTCCTGATATGTCTCGACTTCCTTGCTCAGGCGGAAATCGACGCGGCCCGTGAAATATTTCTTCATCAGGAACAGGGCTTCGTTGGTGTTTGTGGCCGATCCCAGTCCTGCGATGGCGCCGTCCAGAGACCGAAACGTTTCATGGATGGTCATCAGCAGGTCCTGTGTGGCGGTGGGCTCAATTCTGCCGGCGGCTACTTGCAATCGAGGCCATCGTTCCATGGTGTGGAAACTCAGCCGTCCTTCGTCGCAGAGCCAGCTCTTGTTCACATCAACGTTACGGCGGCCAACGGTCCGATAGACCTGGCCATCGGATGCCGTGTAGCCTGGGACTCCTCCACCGGTAGCGCGGGCGGAATGATCGACCCGCATGTTGCAGCCGGTGCTGCAGCCGCCGCAGACGGAGTCCGTGCCTTTCAGGAACCATACCCGCACCTTGAATCTGAAATCCGAATTCGTGAGGGCGCCCACGGGACACACATCCACCACATTGCCGGAGTACGCATTGTCGAGCGGCCGATCCTTGAAGATTCCGATCTCGGAGTTGTGTCCACGATTGAAAACCTGGATCTCATTCGTATGGGTGACGTTTCGGGTAAACCGAACGCATCGAGTGCAGAGGATGCAGCGTTCCTGATCCAGCTTTACCAATGGACCGAGATCGAACGCCTTGCGCCGCCGAGTTTTGCCGCCGAGCGGATACCGGCTTTCGTGGCCCGCGACGGACATGTAGTAATCCTGGAGCCAGCACTCGCCGGACTGGTCGCAAACCGGGCAATCGATGGGGTGGTGCAGGAGAAGAAACTCCATGGCGTAACGCACGGCCTGTTGGACCCGTTCCGTGTTCGTTCGCACTTCCATGTTGTCGGCAATGGGAGTCGCGCACGACGGCATCAATTTCGGAGCGCCCTTGACCTCAACGAGGCACATTCGGCAACTGCCTTCGATGCCGATGTCCGGGTGGTAACAATAGCGAGGAATCTGAATACCCAATTCATCCGCGACCTGGATGACGGTTTTCCCCTTCTCGGCCTCGTATATCTGGTCGTTGATCGTGATCTTGGGCATAACGGGCTAGATTAGCATGAAGATTTCCAAGCGAAAATAGGGGGGAGGAGAATTGATGACAAATGAACAGTGAACAATGACAATTTCTTCGGATGCTTTGTCATTGTTCACTGTTCATTTGTCATCAATTCCCCTCCCCCGGCAGTATCCTAATTTGAAATTAGGACACTACCCCTTCCCCCTATTCCCCCGGGTGTTCGATCGGCAGATCCGGTTTGTTTCCCCACTCCCCCCAGGATCCCAGGTAATTTCGGACTTTCGGATAGCCGATCAATCGGAGGGCGAGGTAGGTGTGGGCGGAGCGGTACGCGCCCTGGCAGTGAGGGATGACTTCTTTTTCGGGCCCGATACCGTGGTCGGCGTACATTTGTTTCAGTTCGTCGGCGGACTTGAAAAAGCCCTTCTCATCGAGATTTCTGGTCCACTCCAGGTGAACCGCCCCGGGAATCGCGCCGCCGCGCGCAGAGCGGACCACCTGTCCGGTGTATTCACCGTCGCTTCGGGTATCCACGATGACCGCATCCGGTTTGTTGATGCTGGCGAGCACGTCGTCGACCGTGGCCAGCAGTTCGCGGCGGATCTTCATCTTGAAGTTCCCGTTTTTCGGAACGACGGCTCTATGGATTATGGGCAGTTCGGCGGCCTGCCAGGCATTGAATCCGCCATCAAGCATGTGGACGTCGGCATGGCCGAAGAACTCGAGAAACCAGAAGAGCCGCGCCGACCGATTTCCCGCGATGTCGTCATAAACCACGACCGTGCTGTCGCTGTTCACGCCTTTGGCCTGGATGAGGTGTTCGATGATCCAGAGGAAGGCATCGAGCGCCGGCTGCCGCGTGTCGATAAGGCTGATGCCGAAGATGTCGAAGCTCCGGGCGTCGGGAATGTGGCCATTGGAGTAAGCCTCCGGGGTCCGCATGTCCATCAAAACGAGTTTCGGATCGTCTAATCTGCCCTTCAGTTGCTGTATGGACCAGAGAAGATGGGGGTTTGCGTAGTTCATGACCTGTCTTCCAAAATATCAATAACTTCGTTGATACGGGCGACCGTGAAAGTCGGTTTGGGATACTCCGCCGTCCATGTCTGGCTGCCGTTGTCGAGCCAGACCACGTCCATGCCGGCCTGCCGGGCGCCCAACACGTCGAGGTACAGTTGATCGCCGATAAAGAGCGCTTCGGATGGATGAATGTTCATTTGCTGGAACGTCCTTTCAAAAATGATCGGATGCGGTTTGCGCCAGCCGACTTCGACGGAAATCATAATAATCTCGAAGGCCGACCGGACCGCATAACGATCCAGCGCGGTGTAAAGCGCCGGGGCGTGATCGAAGTTCGAGATCATTGCCAGCCGGAACCGGGGTGCGGACCATTCCAGCAGTTCGAGCGTTTCGGGCCGGATCTCGAACACCTCCTGCAGTTGAGCCATGTGCGAGGCCGTCAGATCGTCCAGCACCGTTGGATCCACGCTGTCGGCTTCGTGCTTCAGCAACCGAAGCATGGCGCGGAACCGCTCCTGGCTGCGGACCTCCTTCAGTTCTGTCCGGCGGACCAGATCCACTTCGCTGAAACTGGCCACGAAGGCGGCGTAGAAAAGTTCGAAATCGATACTTCCGAAGTGCCTGGCGTAGGCGGCGTGTACGGCCGGCGCGGTCGTGTAAACCGTTTGCCCGGCGAATTCATACGGGGGTAGCTTTGTCCGATTGATGTGCACTACAGTGTCGAACGCATCGAATATCAAGGTTGTGTAATTTTTCATCTACTTAGCAGGAAACTGCATTCTAGCCTGACTTCGGCGGAACACTGGCTTTTGGAGTCGACCAATGTAACGATGTGAGTTACATTGTAACTGTGATTCGGACATTCAAGCACGGCGCACTGAAACGGTATTTCGAGACGGGCGACACGAAAGGCTTGCCATCAGAAATGGTGAACCGGCTAAGGATTCGTCTGAATGTTTTGAATCGGGCCAGGGAAGTACGAGATATCGCTTTACCGGGATTCGGCTTTCACCCGATGAAGGGACAACGCAAGGGCGAATACGCCATTTCCGTGACGGGCAACTATCGACTGACATTTCGATTTGAAGCAGGCGACGTATTCGAACTGAACCTTGAGGACTATCACTAAGAGTTAGTGGAGGATGCCATGGCTGAACAGAAGAAGAAATTAGCCCCAACTCATCCGGGGGAGCTCCTGCGCGAGGAGATCATGCCGGCAGCGAAGCTGACCCAGGACCAATTGGCTGAGCACCTGGGCGTATCCAGGAGGACAGTCAACGAAATTGTCGGCGAGAAACGATCGGTGACCGCGGATATGGCCCATCGGTTAGCGAGACTGTTCAATACCACGCCGGAGTTGTGGCTGGGATTGCAGCAGGATGTGGATCTATGGAAGGCTCGGCAGGAAGGGGCTGCAGTCTATTCCAAAATCAAGCCTCTCAAACAAGATGTCGCGTAGCGTGAAGTTATTCACTGATAGTTTCGCGACAGAAACTGACTAAAATACCGAAAATATGATCACAGTCGAAAATCTCACGAAGCGGTATCCCAACAAAACTGCGATCGACGGAGTTTCGTTCAACGTCAAAAAAGGTGAAATTCTGGGATTCCTTGGGCCGAACGGCGCTGGCAAGACCACCACAATGCGGATCATTACGGGGTATATGCCCGCAACGGAAGGAACGGTCCGCGTCGACAATTTTGACGTTTTCGAAAAACCCCTGGATGTGCGCCGCCGGATTGGCTATCTGCCGGAGAACCCGCCGCTGTATCCCGACATGGCGATTGCCGGATACCTGCGTTTCGTCGCGAAGATCAAAGGCGTTCCGAAATCGTCGCTGGATGACGAGGTCGCGCGCGTCATGGAGAAGGTCAACATCACGGATGTGAAAGACCGGATCATCGCCAAGTTATCCAAGGGATACAAGCAGCGCGTCGGTATCGCGCAGGCTCTCCTCAACGATCCGCCCGTACTGATTCTCGATGAACCGACGATCGGCCTGGATCCCAAGCAGATTCACGAAGTGCGCGAGCTCATCAAGGAACTGGCGGGAAGTCACACGGTGGTGCTCTCGACGCATATCCTTCCCGAGGTCGAGCAGACGTGCCATCGCGTCATCATTATTGAACGCGGAAAGATCATTGCCGTCGATACGCCGCAGAACCTGCGATTCCAATTAAAAGGTGTGGAGCGGGTGTCCATGGAGATCGCCGGGCCGGCGGCTGAAGTCGTCTCCAGACTGAAGGCGATGCCCGGGGTCCTGGAGGTTCGGGTCGTTGATGAAACCGACGGGCGTTGCCGCTTTCAGGTTGAAGGCGAACTGAAGAAAGACATCCGGAGTGATCTCGCGCGAGCAGTAGTGGAAAGCGGGTGGGGTTTGCTTGAGCTCCAGTCCGAAACCATGAGTCTGGAAGACATATTCCTGAAGCTGACCACAGCGGAAGACCTGGAGAAACAATCCTGATATGCGAAACATTCTGGCTATCGTCGAACGAGAATTGCGAGGGTATTTCATCTCGCCAATCGCCTACGTCGTGCTCACGATGTTTGTATTCCTCTCGGGCTTGTTTTTTCGAGCCATACTCTCTCAGGTCATGGCCATGGAGATGGTCAATTCCATGCGCAGCCAGCAATTTGGCGGCGGCGCTCCCGCTCCGCTCGACATGCCCGGCATGATCAGCCGCGGATTCCTGAGCACGATGAGCGTCATTCTGCTCTTCATGATCCCGATGATCACGATGGGACTGTTTTCCGAGGAGAAGAAGCGGGGCACTATCGAACTTCTGCTTACGGCGCCCATTACCGACGCCCAGGTGGTTCTGGGCAAGTTTTTCGCGGCAGCGTCGTTCTTCGTGATCCTGCTGCTATCCACCTGGGTGCCGATGTCGGTGCTTTACATTTATGGCGACCCGGCATCCGGACCGATTCTCAGCGGGTATCTCGGACTGCTCCTTTACGGCTTCGCTCTTCTCGCCATTGGAATGTTCATATCGACGTTGACCGAGAATCAAATCGTCGCAGCCGTGTTGAGTTTCGGCACGATCATGGTTTTGTGGCTCGTCGATGTATTGGCCAATACTGCGGAGTCGGGAACGCGAGAAGTCCTGACGTACTTATCCATACTGAGTCACCTGGACGATTTCATGAGGGGCATCCTGGCCACATCGCACATCATTTTTTATCTTTCGTTGATGCTGGTGGCCTTGTTTCTGACCTATCGATCCATCGATTCACTGCGGTGGAGAGGATAAGCCTATGAAAGAATTTTTGAAAAAAGCGGACATTCTGGGATTGGCAATCATCGCGGCTTCGCTGATGGCGTATTCGGTGCGGTCGATCTGGACGGTTTATCAGACGGCTGCCGTTGTCATCGGTTCCGTTGTGATTCTCGTCTCGATCGGCCTGAAATTCAGTGACATTCGCAGCGGTTTGCGCAGGCGTTCGACCCGTTTCGGCATCAATTCAGCCACTTCGGTCCTGCTCTTTCTGGGGATTCTGGCTTTGGTGAACTATCTCGGCACTCGAAACGACAAGCGCCTGGATCTGACGACCGAGAAGTTTTACAGCCTCTCCGAGCAGTCGGCAGCCGTTGCCGATCAGGTGATGGAGGATCTTCGCATCAAAGCCTTCTATCCGGGCGGCGACTATCAACCTGCCCGGGACCTTCTGCAGCTTTATTCGACACAGAACAACAGGGTCAGCCTTGAGTTCATCGATCCCGACAGGCAACCCCAGCTTGCCCAGCAATACTCGGTAACCACGTACGGCGACTTCCAGAATCCCGTGTCCGGTGAGGCTTTCCGTTACGGAACGCTGATCCTCGAAATGGGACAGAAGTCTGAACGCATCGAAAAGTCGAACGAACCGATACGTGAAGAAGACGTTACGAACGCGCTGATGAAGATTGTGAAAGGCGAGCGGAAAACCATCTATTTCACCGAAGGACATGGTGAAAAACTGCTGAACAACTCCGAGCGAACCGGATATGAGATGGCGCGGCAGGGACTCGAGAAGGAAAACTACATCGTCAAGACCGTGAATCTCGCCCGGGACGGGAAAGTTCCCGATGATGCTTCAGTGCTCGTCATCGCGGGACCGGTATCCGAGCCTTTTCCGAACGAACTCGATCTTGTCGATATGTATCTGCAGGGTGGCGGCAGCGTTCTCATCCTGCTGGATCCGGCGCCCGCTGTCGGCCTGAACGAATTCATGAAGAAGTGGTCCATCGACGTCGGCAACAATTTCGTCGTCGATGCCAGCGGCGTTGGCCGCCTCTTTAACGCCGGCCCGGAAATTCCCCTGGTGAGCAGCTACGGCACGCACAAGATCACGGAGCGATTCAATGTCATGACGTTTTTCCCGCTCGCTCGCTCGGTCCAGCCCGCAATGCCTGCGGTGCAGGGGATTGTGGTGGATCCGCTGTTGAACACGAGTGATCGAAGCTGGGGCGAGACGAACGCGACAACCAATCAGGTGAGCATGGATGAGAATGTGGATCTTCCCGGCCCGGTTTCGATCGGCGTTGTCGCATCGAAAGATCAAGCCGAAAACAAGAAGAGCCGTCTCGTTGTGCTTGGAGATTCGGACTTCGCGTCCAATGGATTTTTCGCTACGCAGGGCAATGGCAATTTGTTTCTGAACAGCGTCACCTTCCTGGCGCAGGACGAAAACTTCATTTCAATTCGTCCAAAGAACCCCGAAGACCGCCGTCTTACCATGACAGAAGCCCAGGGACGAATGGTCGCTTACGTCGCAGTGTTGTTACTGCCTGCCTCCATCCTGGCTGCAGGCATTTCCGTCTGGATGAAACGTAGAAGATGAGCGGCTGCGAATGCAAGCCCGATAGGGCGCAGCCATAAAACCAATGAACTTCAAAGGTACAACCGCGCTTCTCGTAGTGTTCGTCGGCCTTGGAGGCTACGTGTACTTCACTGAATTCCGCGGCCGCGAGGCCCGCGAGCAGGAAGAATCGGCGAAAAAGAAGGCCCTTCAAGTCGAACAGAACAACATAGTCGAAATCAGCCTCCTCTATCCCGGCACGACGATTACCGGAGTGAAGAAGGGCGAAAAGCAGTGGGAGTTCACCAATCCCGCCGGCATCGATGCGGATGCGGAAGAATGGGATCGGCTCGCGTCCAATCTTGCAGGCATCGAACGGGAGCAGACGGTTGCCGAAAATGCGGCGGACCTCACCGCCTTTGGCCTCGATAACCCGCCTATCAAGATTGCCGCAAAGCTTTCGGATGGAAGGGCGGTCGAGTTGGCTCTCGGGGCAGAGAACCCTGGCAAGACTTTTAATTACGCCAAACTCGGCGACAGCAGCGATGTCTTTCTGACTCCCACGTCGTGGAAGGGCCTCTTCACGAAAACCGTGAATGACCTTCGCGATAAGAAAGTCATCCGGCTGGAGGCGGACACCGACATCGATGCGATCCGGATCGTTGAGGGCGCAAGGGAACTCGAGCTGCAGAAGTCCGGTGAAGACTGGCTGGTGAAGAAGCCTTTGGATGTTCCGGGAGATCCCACCGAGATCGTTTCGCTCGTCAGTTCCATGCGGTTTGCCCAGGTATCGTCCTTTGCGGAGCCTGCCATCACGGCGAGAACCGCCGGCCTCGATCCGCCGGTCATGAGAATTACCCTGCACGACGCGAAGGCTCAGGCGGACCGCGTGCTCCTGATTGGCCGATCGCCGGAACCGGACAAGTACTACGCCCGCGATGCTTCCCGCGACGCCATTATGATCATCGAGAAGGAAGTTCCGGATAAAGCCAGGCGTCCGATTTTCGACTGGCGCGACAAACGTATCAGCAGGATTCAGCCGGCCGGCGTTGATGATGTCGCCATCGAGGCCGGCCCGGACAGCTTTTCTTTCAAGAAAGACGGTACCGACTGGAAGCTCCCGGATGGCCGAAAGCTGCAATGGGACAAGGTCACCAGCATGATGACGAGCCTTGAATTCGACAAGGCGAGCGACATCATGGACTCGCCGCGTGCGCTCTCTTCCTACGGCCTGGACAAACCGAAGCTGCTGGTGATTTTCCGCCAGGGAACAAACGAACTCGCGCGATTCGCGTTCGGCGCCGACAGCCGGCAGCCCGATGGCGTCTACTTCAAGACTTCGGAAAAGCCGGCAGTCGCGGTCGTTTCCCGGGAGACCTTTAACAAGTTCAATGTAAAAGTCGATGCGCTGGTCGAACAAAGTACCGGTGCGCCCAGCGCCCCATGAGGGTCGCTTAGTTCTACCTGTGGGCGCGGGGTCCTCTATGTGACAAATGACAAGTGAACAGTGAACAATGACAAAGCACCGAAAAATTTGTCATTGTTCACTGTTC
>CAMBFR010000001.1 GCA_945865815.1 Candidatus Sulfopaludibacter sp. SbA3 | reverse complement strand
GGGTTTCGGCCGAGTCGAGCGATCCCAGGTAGATCCCTCCGGTTTCCGGCGTCCCCTGCGCGTAGAACAGGAATTGCCGGCCATCGGGCAGGAAGGAGGGAAACCGGTGGCTATTCTGCCGGTCGAGTGTCGTCACCGCCACCGGTTCGCCTCCCGTGGCCGGCACGCGGAATAGCGGAGATCCGGCGTTTGGCATGAACAGAATGACGCCGTCCGCATTCCAGGTCCCGCCGCGGCCGGTGAGTGCAGTCGCCAATGTTTGCGGCGCGCCGCCGCCGATGTCGAGCCGCTTCAGGCTGCCACCCGCGAAGAAAGCGACCGAGCGGCTGTCGGGCGACCAGAACGGATAAGCCGCGCCTTCGGTTCCGGCCAGCGGCTGCGCCGTGGTGGCGGCCATGGACCGCAGCCAGAGGCGGGAGGTCCCGTCACCGGAGGCCACGAAGACGATCTGCTGGCCATCGGGAGAGAGGGCGAAGGAAATGGGATCGGCTGTGGCGGGAGTGTTGATCTCGACGCGCGTCTCGGGCGGCGGAGCAGGCGGCGTCAGCCGCAGGTAACGCACCGTGGGAACCGCCATCGCAAGGACAAGCGCCGCAGCCACTGCCAGAGCTATCCATAGCGCGCGTGCTCGTCGTGCGGGCGCAGTTGCCGTTGCCGCCGCCGGTTCCGCCAACGCCTGTTCGATGTCGATCCGCACGTCGGCCGCCGTTTGCCGCCGCTTCTTCGCGTCTTTCTGCAGGCAGAGGCGCAGCAGTTCCCGCACGCGGAATGGCACTGTGCCAGGGAGCCTCGTCCAGTCCGGCTCCGCCCGAATCACCGCCGCCAGAATATCTCCCACCCCGTCGCCTTGGAATGCCGGCCGCCCCGTCAGCATCTCGTACAGCACCGCGCCGAATGCAAAGATGTCAGTCCGCCGGTCCACGGTCATCCCCTTGGCCTGTTCGGGCGACATGTATGCCGCCGTCCCCAGGATCACTCCCGCATTCGTCGCCGCCATGCTCAGCGTCGGCGAATCGGCATGCGGCGCATTCGATGCGCCCGCCGCGAATGCCTTCGCCAGTCCGAAGTCCAACACCTTCACCGTCCCTTCCGGCGTCACCTTCACATTCGCCGGCTTCAGGTCCCGATGCACCACTCCCTTCTCGTGCGCCGCCTCCAGCGCCTCGCAGATCTGATTCGCAATCGCAAACGCTTCATCGGTTGGTATCGGGCCTCGCCGGATGCGCTCGGCGAGGGTCTCTCCCGGAACCAGTTCCATCACCAGGAAGTGATGCGACGCCGACTGCTCGAACCCATAAATGGCCGCAATATTCGGATGATTTAACGACGCCAGCACCCGCGCTTCGCGCTCGAATCGCGCCACGCGTTCGGCATCGTGATTGAAGGCTTCCGGAAGGAATTTGACGGCCACGCTCCGGCCCAACTTCGAGTCGGTGGCCTGGTACACGTCACCCATCCCGCCCGAACCCAGGTGGTGCGTGATTTCGTAATGTGCGAGCTTTGTTCCGATCATAGATACGCTGGAGTTTCCGCCCGGCATCTTATCAAAGACTCCAGCCTATTCACGCATTCGAAGGCATCCGGCAGGCATGGATCGCCGATTCGCCGCTTTATCTTTGCAACTACGGGCCGCAGCTTCGCTTTCTTCCCGCCGAGTGCAATAAAGAAGCTCCATCCGCGTCATGAAGGAAACCAGCAGTTCGCACTGGTTGCGCGCGGCCTGCCGGGGAAGCGCTTGCACTCTGTCCGCTCCCGGTTCATCACCGCGCAACGCGAGCACAGCCAACGTATCGAGACGAAACGCTTCTTAGGCATCTTCGCGCCGAGGTCCCTTCCACTACCCACTCCACGGTTGAATCGGCGCCGATGGAAGGCTGCTTTCGAACGCTTGCCGGAACGGAGACCTGTCCGCGTTTGGAGACTTTGGGACGCATGATCGTCCGAATACAAGAATGGAAGATATATTACAAAATTGAGGGCTAGGTATCATGCAACTGCTCAACGTACAGGTATGGATGAGCGAGTTTCTTGATGCTACTTTCGGGAAATAAGCTTTGCCGCCCAACGTGCCCTAACCCTCATCCGGCCCTTCGGGCCATCTTCTCCCGGAGGGAGAAGGACGGTCCTGGAGCACGGTCCTTCTCCCTCCGGGAGAAGGTGGCCCGAAGGGCCGGATGAGGGTCTTGCGGCTTTGTCTAGCTGGGCCGCGGAGCGCTGGCAGCCTGTTCCAACTGCCGGTAGGGGGCGATGAATCCGTGAATCGGCATGATCCGATCCACACGGAGTTTCAGCTTCTGCACGTTTTCAACCACGCTTCCGGCGAATGGGAAAGCCGGTGGAGGCGGTGTGTTCGGAGCCGGCGGTGTGTACAGGTCGGCTTCAATGAGAAGCCTTTCCGCGGGGAAGTACACCATCAGCATCGTTTCAGCGTGCGTGTTGCCGGTCACCGGATAGATCTCAATGGTGCGCGTTGCGTCTTTGAGTTCGTACTTGTCCGTCACCACTTCGATAGTAGCGGGCTTCGGACTCTTGCTCAGTTCATCGGGATTGATCGTATACGGACGCTGCGCCATCGCTTCGTAGAAAGGCTTGTTCAGGGAGTGCGTAATGATCGTCGCGCCTTCGGCGATTGCACGGCGGATGCCGCCGGAGTGATCGACGTGATGATGCGTATTGACCACGTACCGGATCGGCTTGTTCGGCTGAAGTTCCTTGACCTTCGCAATCACCGCCGACGTCCGGATTTCGTTCTGCGGAGCTTCAATCAGTGCGACGTAGTCGGCAAATTCCACAAGCACGCTGTGGTGAGACTGGCCCGCAAGAAACCAGATCCCTCGTCCAACCGGCTCGGCAGTGACGTTCGGCGTGGGTATGGCCGGAACAACGGCAGCCGCTTTGGCGGCTTCGGGGGCGACGGTATCGGCGACGTCGGCATTGACGGTGGACGACGTAATCTGAATATCGGCAATCGTGTACTTGTCCCTGTTGGTTGTCAGCCGGGTCGGCAGCATCAATGCGGCCACATCCTGGTAACCGGAAAACGTCGTTTCCACGGCGGTGTCGCCAAATATGTTGTTTCCAAGCGGGGCGATCATCGTAACGACCTTCGCCGGCAGGTTCGATGTGCTGTCGACGTGCAATGTGAACTTGTGACCCGCGGCTGTCGTGACATCGACGACGCGGTTGGCTCCTTCGGTGCGTGGATTGGTAAGCTGGGCGCCTTCCGCAAGCGCGGCGCGTAGCGCGCCGATCGGGTGATGGTAGATTTCCATCCCGCGGTCTTTCGCGGCATCTTCCGCGATCCGGTTCGGGTTACCGTTGGCTCCCACGTTGTAACCGACCTCTCCGTCCACGCCGGTAACCTGTGCCTGCGGTGTGGTGTTGGCGGTGATGAATGTGGGCGTTACGGTTTGCTGCTGCCGCCACCGGCCGTTAGCGTAGTCGATCGAGCGTTTAAGCTCCGATACCTTCAGGATCGGCAGTGTGGCATCCGGCGACATATTCTGGCCGAAGTTTCCGTTCTCTCCCATGCCCTCGAGCACAAGAGTGTTTGCGGCCAGGATCGTTTCAGATCCGCCCATGGCTTCGGCGGCGTCCTGGACGATTGCCAATTCCGGCGGAGCTGATGCACAGCCCGCGAGGACAAGCGTAAAGACAAGGGACAATTTTGCTAATTTCATTAATGAGTCTCCTCGGTTCGATAGGTTTAAGCGGTAGGTAGGCTATGCTAGCACGGGATGAGAGCACGTGACAGATTTCTGACCGAAGTCCAGGGCCCGCCGATCACGGAGATTCCTTCCGGCCGCTGGATCTTCGATCGAATCGAAGAATGGGCCACCCGCTCTCCCGGCCGATTCGCATTTGCCGTCGATCACCAGCAGACGGTGGAGGAGTACGGCTACGCGGATGTCCTGAAGCAGGCCGAAGCGATTGCCCTCGGACTCGCCGCCCGGAACATTCAACCAGGCGACCGTATCGGCATACTGATGGAGAACATTCCACAGTGGGTGTTCGTTTTTCTCGGCGCCATGCGCCTCGGCGCCATAACGGTTCCGCTCGCAACCACGCTGCCCGAAGCCGCTATGCGGCGAATCGTCGAGCATGCCGGATGCAGCATGCTTTTTGCGGACGCTCCAAACCTTGAGAAAGGGCTTGGCGTGGCGGCCTCCGCCGGTTGTCCGGTGGTTGCCTTCGGGGGCTCCGATCCTCGAGCCATTCCATGGGATGAACTTCAAGTTCGAAACTCAAAATCCGAAATCCGGGATTCTTTCAATCCCACCGGCGACGAGACAGCCCTTCTCATCTACACCTCCGGCACGACGGGAGATCCCAAGGGCGTTCAACTGACGATCCATAACCTGATCTACGAGATTCGCGGCGTTGTCGAGCCGCTCGCCATTTCTTCAGACCACCGGATACTCTCTGTGCTGCCTTTTTCCCACGTACTGCCGCTCATCGCCAATGGCATCGGCCCGTTGTGTGTGGGAGCGGGCGTCGTTTTCCTTTCGTCGATTTCGCCCCAGCGAATCACAGAGGCGTTCCATCGTCACCGGATCAGCCTGTTCGTCTGCGTTCCCCAGTTTTTCTACCTGCTTCACAAACGGATCTTTGCGCAGGTGGCAAGCCAAAGCAGGCCGCTGCGCATGATCTTCAGCGTCATGTTCGCGATCTCGAAGCGTGTCCATAGTCCGTCCTTCCGCAGAAAGCTGTTTTCGAAGCTTCACAAGACGGTCGGTCCGAACCTCCAGGTATTGGCCAGCGGCGGTTCCAGTTTCGATGCCCGCGTGGCCCAGGATCTGAACGACCTGGGTTACGTGACGCTTCAGGCATATGGCCTGACGGAGACGTCGGCGGCCGCGACTGCGACACCGGCGCGCGCCAACCACATTGGCAGCGTGGGAAAACCCATTCGTGGCGTCGCGATTCGGATCGATTCTCCGAACAGCGATGGCATCGGCGAAGTCTGCATCCAAGGTCCCCTGTTGATGAAGGGCTATTATCGCGACGAGGCGGCTACCGCCGCCGTCATCAAAGACGGGTGGCTGCATACGGGCGATCTCGGATTCATCCACGCGGACGGCAATCTCGTAATCACCGGCCGCAGCAAAGACGTCATTGTTCTGGCAAACGGTGAAAATATTTATCCCGAAGAGATCGAGAGGCACTATTCGCAGTCTCCATTCATCAAGGAAATCTGCGTGATCGGTGTTTCAGGCGACAGCGCCGGCCCGGTCGGGGAAAGGCTTCATGCGATAGTCGTTCCCGATATGGATGAATTCCTCAACCGCCGGCACACCGGGATAATGGAGACGATTCGTTTCGAAATCGAAAATCTTTCCAAGCAGGTTCCGTCTTTTCAGCGATTGCATTCCGTCGATCTCCGGAACGAGCCTTTTCCGCGCACCGTAACCCGCAAGCTCAAGCGCTTTGAAATACTCGCGGAAGAAAACAAAAAGAGTCGCGCCGCGGCCCGGCCCGCGGACGGAACGGATCATCCGCGATTCCGGCAGGGAATCGGACTGGTGCTCGCGGAACTGGTGCGGGAAGTGAAGGCCGATGTGGGACCGCTTGAACCGTCCATGAACATCGAACTGGACCTTGGCTTCGACTCGCTCACCCGCGTCGAGTTGCTGGGTAATGCGGAAGCGCGCCTGGGCGTCCATGTCGATGAAGAAGCGGCGATGCGCATCTATACCCTCGGCGACCTGGTCGATGCCTTTGAAGCGGCGCAGCCCAATGAGGCGGGCGCAGGCCGCAACTGGGGCGAGATTCTCAGCGCCCAGGCCACCGAAGGTCTCAAGGACCACTACATCCTTGATAAGAGGACGCTCTTGAATCCACTCGCGTTCGCGTGCATGCGGGTGTTGAAGCTCCTGGCGGGTGTGTTTTTCAGCCTGAAATACACGGGGCTCGATAAGCTGCCGAAGTCGGGGCCATTCCTGCTTTGTCCCAATCACGAGTCGTTTCTGGACGGCCCCTTCCTTTGCTCCGTGCTGCCTCGCCGGGTCATAAACAATATCTTCATGCTTGGCTACAGCGACTACTGGGAAGGCGCCGTATCACGGCGTGTTGCCCGGGCGTGCAACATTGTCGCCGTCGATCCCAACGTCAATCTTGTTCGCGCAATGCAGATCGGCGCGCTCGGGTTGAGACACGGCAAAGTCCTCCTCGTCTTTCCGGAAGGGACTCGCACCATCGATGGGCACATCCAGGAATTTAAAAAAGGAGCAGCGATTCTTGCGCATGAAGTGGGCGTACCGGTCGTTCCCGTCGGAATTCGCGGCACGTTTGAAGCGTGGCCTCGCGGCGGTTCATTTGGATTTCATCCGGCCGAGGTGGTTTTTGGCGACCCGATCCACCCTCAAAATTCCGGCGCCGGGCCCGACGTCTACTCGCGCATTACGGCGCGCCTGCAGAACGATGTGAGAATTCTATCTGGAGATTTGTAACATTACCGGTACACTTCCCGTACAGACACTAGATAGCGACGGACAGCCTCTAAAAAGCAATGGATAGAAAATACGGCCAGCACGGCTATCAGGACAACGATGGCCGCCCCCGTGAGAGAGAAGAAAAAAAACCGCGGCAACCTGTGAAGGGTGCGCCCCGTGGCGCTGGAAGAGTTTCCGAGAACGGGCCTCGCGCTTTGAAGATGCCCAATTTTCAGGAAGTCCTGCGTTGCGCCCTTTGTGGCGCAATTGTTCCTCCCCCCATCGACATCAACTTTGAGAGTCAGTGTCCGAAATGCAACGCCGATTTGCAGTCGTGCAAGAACTGCAGGCACTTTGATACCGGGGTCCGTTTTGAGTGCACGCAGGAAATACCCGAGCGCATCACCAAGAAAGATCTTCGCAATAATTGCGAATTCTTCACGGCCCGCATGTCTGTCGAGCGGGAGACGCGCGATTCCGGCGGCGGGGGCAGCGTGAATACCGGCAGCGTTATCAAGCCGTCGGACGCCCGCAGCGCCTTCGATAACCTCTTCAAGAAATAAACCCGGCGGCGGCAAACCGCTCTATAACCTCATCCTTATATATACCCATGCCGTGTTAAGCTGAATGTTATGAATGAAGACCGGCTTAAAATTGCCGTTTTTATCGACTTTGACAACATAGAGATCGGTGTGAAGAGCACCCTGAACCGGCACTTCGATATCGGCGCGGTGCTTGAGGCAATCAAGGAAAAGGGTGAAGTCGTCACCAAGATTGCATACGGCGACTGGAAGCGCGCCGGAGAGCACAGCCGGAGCATGACGCAGCATGCGATTCAGATGGTTCAGCGCAATCTTACGCCGGGCGGCGACAAGAACGGCGCGGACATCAATCTGGCGCTGGATGCGCTCGAAATGGCGTTCACGCGGAACCACATCAACGCGTTCGTCATCGTCGGCGGCGACAGCGATTTCATCGCGCTTGTCGAAAAGCTGAAACAGTACGACAAGAAAGTGCTCGTCGTCGGCGGCCGCGCGTTTACCAGCGCAATCCTGCAGAAGAACTGCCACGAGTTTATCGCCTACGAAAACCTGATTGCCGCGCCTCAGCCTGCGCCGCGAAGACTTCCGGAGAGGGCCCGCTCCGTGGCGGACGGCAATCTCTCAAAGGCATTTCCGCTTATACGGCGCGCGTTGAAGGTGCTCACGGATCGTGAAGTCTCACCTCAACTCGGCTTGCTCAAGAGCACTCTGCTGCAATTGGATTCCACGTTTACCGAACGCGACTACGGCGCCAGCACTTTCCGCGACTTCATAGAGAAGATGGCCGGCGCGGGCTTTGTCAATCTGAAGCAGGTCGATCGGAGCCTGCTCGTAGAGCTGAAAGATGGCGAAGCGGTGAAAGTGAGTGAACCGATGCCGGACGCCGCACCTGCAGGCCCTGCAGGCCCCTTAGGCCCCTCAGGCGAGGACCAGGAACCGGCTGCCGTGGCGGCGGCTCCCAGTGAGCCTCCGACGCAGGCCCAGATGGACGAGGGTGTTCGAGCCATGCAGGAAGTGTTTCAGAGTCCCAAGATCACCCCGCACTGGCCGATGTACCTGCGGAACGTGAAGCAGTTCATCAAGAATGCCGCGCCCGCTTTCGACGAGCGGCGGTACGGCTTTGCCAGCTTTCTTGAAGCTGTCCGTTCAGCGCAACGTATGGGTGTATTCCGTCTGGAGCGCAATCGCCAGGGGATTCTTCGGGTGTATCCGGGCAGCCAGATTTCGCAGGGGCTGCGCACAGGCCTTTCGGCCGGTGAAGAAGCTTCAGCTACAGAGCAAACGCCGGCAAATTCCTTCCCGATGGACGAAGCGATGTCTGCGGTGGAAAGTCAGGCCGAAACCGAAGCCGTTGCCGCTGAAGCGACGGAGATGGAGCAGGGGATCGGATTGTCTTCCGAGGATCCTTCCGCCGAGAGTCCATTGGACGTGGACGGCAACGTGGCGCCTGGGCGCCGAAAGCGCGCGCCGGCCGGAACGGGCACGAGGCGCAGGGCGGGAACTCCCCGGGCGGCCAAAGCGGCCACCGAAAAGCGCACTCGAAAAAAGGCGGCGCCGGCCGAGGAAGAACCCACGTCCTAAGTGCCGAGCGGACGAACACCAGGCAAGACACGGAGTTTCAGCCGTCACTTTCGAGCCTCTCGCCGCCATTCCATGGCTCGCACGTAAAGTATTCAGAATCTGCAACATTGCGCTGCCAGACTGCTCCCTCCTCAGAGACTTTTTGTGCTTTCAAAGGCTAAAGTCGTAATCCAATCTGTCGATAAGACCGGAGACAGTGAGGTTACCCGTTGGGAGCAAAGACGAGTTTTAACAGCATTCCGGTCAAGGCACGCGCCGCGGTCATCCTGTTTGGGTTAGCGGGAGCTTACGAAGTCCTGCTCGCGCTCATGGATGTGATGACGACGGACTACCAGGCGCTCGGCCTGATGCTGTTTCTGGGCGTTGTCACGGCGCGCACGAAGGTCCGGCTGATCGGGGGATCCAGCCTGTCTTTGCTGACCGCCGTTGTGCTGGCGTCGCTGATGATGCTCGGCCCGAAAGCGGCGATTCTGGTCGGTGTTTGCGGAGTGCTCGTCCAGTCGGTGTTTCCGATTCGGCGAATGATTCCGCACCATCTCATATTCAACGTGGGAATGATTTCGACGACGGTATCCATCGCCGGCATCGGCTACTACTGGATGGTGCCGACTCCGCAGGCGCCGCTCGCCGATCAGTTTGCCGGAGCGCTGGTCGCGTCACTGATCTATTACCTGGGCAACTCCGTGTACGTTTCCATGGTCGTGTCGCTCAGCGGCCAGGGGGCCCTGTTTCGCATCTGGCACGACAATTTTCTCTACACCGCGCCTTCCTTCTTTCTTGCAGGGGGGCTTTCGTTTGCGGGTCTCAAGCTTGCGTTGTTGTTCCATCCGACCGTCCTGATCGCGGTCGCGCCTGTCTTGTACCTCAGCTACTATTCGTACCGCGTCTATCTGAAGAGTCTCGAAGACCAGAAGAAGCATGCGGCGGAGATGTCGGACCTGTATACCTCGACGCTTTCCACGCTTGCGCTCGCAATCGACGCCAAGGACCGCAATACGCACGGACACATCCGCCGCGTCCAGACGTATTCGCAGGCGATTGCCCGGGCGATGAAACTGGACGAGACTCAGATTGAGGCGGTTGCCGCCGCGGCGCTGCTGCACGACATCGGGAAGCTCGCGATTCCAGAACACATCCTCAGCAAGAAGGGTCCGCTGACTCCCGAAGAGATGAAGAAGATGCGGATGCATCCGGAGATCGGCGCGGAAATTATTTCGAACATCAAATTTCCATATCCAGTCGCCGATTCGATCCTGGCGCATCACGAGCGTTTCGATGGCCATGGCTATCCGAACCGGCTTGCCGGAAGCAAGATTCCGCTCGGCGCCCGGATACTTGCGGTTGCCGACGTCTTTGATGCTTTCCTTGCCGATAAAGAGCCGATGGAGGAGACGATCCAGCAGGCGATTGAGACTCTGACGGAGAACGCCGGCACCCAGTTCGATCCGGAAATCGTCACGATCTGGACGTCAATTTGCCGGGAGGTCGTTGACCGAAGCGATATCCGAACCCAACAGCAGGGAGAAAACCGATCGACGGCGTATAGAGACATTCAGCGCGCGGCATCGGAACTCAAAGTCATCGAAACACTCACCGGGGCCGTTGCAAATCTTACTTCGGTCTCCGACATCGTTACCTGCGTATGCGAGTTGCTTGAAAATGCGATCCCGGGAGGCGTGCTGGTCGTTCGAATAAACGGAAACGCCCATGACGAGGTGCCTGCCGCCTGCGGCATCTCCATCCCGGTTGTTTTTGGCGGAGTCGCCCTTGCAACGATTTCGGTCCGATCCACGACCGATGAGTTCACGGACGACGACATTCGGCTCGTGACGACGGTTGCGGAGAAGATCTCCGGAAGCCTGCACAATGCAATTGCCCTGGAAGTTGCCCAGCATGATGCCAACAGGGACAAGCTTACGGGGTTGGGGAACCGGAGGGCGCTGGAGGCGTTGTTTGAGTCGCTTGGCGGTGAACCCTGTTCAGTGGTCCTTATGGACGTAAACGCCTTCAAGGCCGTTAACGACACGTTTGGCCATCAGGCGGGCGACGCCGCCCTGATGCAAATTGCGGCACACATGCGCGCCGCTTTCATTGATGCTCGAATGATCGGAAGGTTGGGCGGAGACGAGTTCGTGGTAGTCACGTCCCAGCCGCTTCAGAACTTGCGCTCACAGATCCGCCATTTCCGAAAGATGGTTCGTTGGGATCCGGCGCATGAGCCGTATCTGCGTCTGCGTTTCGGCGTGAGCTGCGGTGTAGCCTGCATTCCGGAGGACGGCTACACGGCCGAGCATGTCCTGAAGACGGCGGACGCCCGCATGTACGCATTCAAAACGCGATACAAGCAGTGGGGTAACATTTCGGCTCACGCCGGAACTCGCCCTTAATGCAGGAGATCTGGGAGATCCGGGGACAGACTCCGAATTCCTGAACTTCGGAATTCGGAGTCTGTCCCCGGATCTCTCCCCTTAGCAGCGGTTTTGTCCGGTACCTTCGTCGGCGCCCTTATCGCGGTAGACGCTGTGGCAGTTATCGCACGCGTCGCTCAGTTGTCCGATGATGTTCTCGAACGCCGCAAAATTTCGGGACTTCGAGGCCGCATAGGCGACTTTTCCGACTTCCATCAGTTCCGCCGTCCACTTCTTCCAATCCGCGTTATCCACGGGGGCGAGCTTGCCGTTCTGGCATCGGCGACCGGGTGTTAGAAGCAGAGGTGCGGTTTCGGTGAGGGCAACGGCGGCCTGATCCACAAGCAGCCATCCGGGATAAACCGTGTAACTCCACTGGATCCAATCGGTACTGTCGACCACCTTTACCGGCGCCGTGGTGGGATTCTGCTGCTGAAGGTTGAATATGATGTTCGAATTGAAAAAAGCGATGGCTCGCATCATCTCGGCAACGTTTCCGACCGGCGGCGCAAGAGACGGACCGCCAGAGGCGGTGGTGGGTTGCGCGGCGGCGGTTTGTACCGTGGGCAGCGCAATCTGAGTCAGCGCACCTTCGCTCAGTTCCGCTTGTCCGGCGGGGAATTTGCCGGCCTGGAGGATGTAGGCCGTGAGGTCGATGGATTGCTGCCGGGAAAGGTCTCCCGGCGAGTCGAATGGCATTGTTTTCTGGATCTTGTCGACGAACTCCGACAGCGGGCGCCCACTCCAATTCGAGAGGAAACTATCTCCGGCCAGCGGTGGGCCGGAGGCGCCTTCCATCGTATTGCCGTGGCATCCCGCGCACTGGGCTTGGTAAATCATCTGGGCGCGCCCAGCCTGCGGCGCGGAGTACACCCCGTCCGCGATCGATCGCGACTGCCCGGCGTGGCCTGTAACCGAGAACGCTCCGGCAACCGCGCAGGCACACAAGGCCGTTATCAGCGCGTAGCGAATCGCGGATCGCCTTCCTCGACGAGTTAGACAAATCATTTATTAATCCTCCAGCTCTTTAAATATGGGATTGGCCAGAAGTTTATGGCAACGTGCGCTGTGAAACAAGGCGCCAATTCTCCCTCCGGAAGAGGATGTGGATCTTGACTTCAGCGGAAACGCAGAATAGGCTTGGGGGCCAAGAAAAATGAGGTTTTACTCCCGGACGAAAGACCGGACGATAGAAAGGAGACTGAAGTGAAAATCCGTTTCACTGTAATCGCTCTGACCTTGCTTGTCATGTTGTCTCTAACGCTGCCGGCCTTCTCGCAGCAACGCGGTTTTCTGGCTGGAAAGACGTTCGATCTAAAGGGGGCGACGCCACGCCTCGCCAATGGCAAGCCTGATTTGAGCGGGCTCTGGGATCGTCCGCGTGTCAACGACATCACGAAGGCTCCGCAGATGGCCGCAGGTGGTCCGACGTACGTACCCGAGCCGGAGCTTCCTTTCACCCCGGCCGGAAAGAAAACGTGGGACAGCCACAATCCGCGAAACGACTACGCAGGCGCTTGTCTGCCGTATGGCTTTCCGCGAGCCATCGTTGCAGTTCACCCCATGCAGATGCTGCAGAGCGCGGACCACCTTGCGTTTCTTTTCGAACAGAACTCCTGGTTCACGGTTGTGCCAATCGATGGACGCCCCATGCCTAAGGACGCGGCGGATCAGCCGTCATGGTTCGGAACGTCGGTCGGCCGCTGGGATGGAGACACGCTGGTCATAGAGACAGCTGCTCTGAATGGCCTCACGAAGCTGGATACAGTGGGCCATCCAATCAGCTCGAAGACGAAACTTACCCAAAGGCTGTCGCGCCCGAATTTTGGCACCATCAACTACGAAATGATCGTTGACGATCCACACAACTACACGAAACCCCTCAGGCTGCGGCATACCTGGACGCTCAAGCCGGAGTGGGAGATCATGGAATATTCGTGCCTGGAGAACCAGCTCGAGTACTTTCAAAATGGGACCATTAATTGGAAGCGGCCGGAGACGGTTGACTAAACGATATGATTCTTACTAAGGAGGCATTGATGAGACGCAATTTGCAGACTGCATTTTTTGTGGCTGCCGCCCTGCTTCTGGCGACCACTGCTGTTTTCGCGCATCATTCTCAGTCGGCCGAGTTCGACAGAGACAAGCCGGTCGAGTTCACTGGAGTCGTGAAGGCCGTAGAGTGGACCAGTCCGCACGGCTTCACGCAGGTCGAGACCAAGACTCCGGATGGAAAGACCGTGGTCTACAGAGTGGAATTCACGGCGGCGAATCAGTTGTTCCGTGCCGGCTGGAGAAAAGACTCCGTGAAGATCGGGACGGTCGTGAAGGTCAAGGGCTCGCTGTCGAGGACCGCGGGATCCATGAACGTGTCCGGTGAACTGACCCTGCCGGACGGCACGGTGGCCTACCGGGGCCCCGGCCCGGCAGCTACAGGACTCTAGTTCGTCAGCCGATCAGAAAAGGGAACAGCAGCCTGCTGTTCCCTTTTTTCATCATCACCGCTCCTCAGGTGTCTTCACGGGATGCTCCCTGCCGCCCGGCATGTCACAGAATTTTGTTTCCCCTTTGACATTTCTTCTCAACGAAACAGCTTCATGTCGATTGCATCGGAGATCATGCGCTCTCCCTTTTCGTTGGGAGCAAAGTTGTTTGCCGTATGCAATTCCGGCCGGAATCGTGCGGGATTGTCTGGGTCGCGCATGATCGCGTCCAGGTCGATGAGGCCGTCGAAGGCGCGGCTGCCGCGAATCCACTGGTTCAGCGCCACTCTCAGCTTTTCCTTCTCGGGTGAGTAGAAGTTGGGAAACGGAACGCCTTCAAAAGGCATGAGCGTCGTCACAATTGCTTTCACGCCGCGAGCCCTGGCGCGAGCCGCGAGCTGCAGATAGGCGGCGGAGAGACTTTCCACGGTCGGCATTTCCGAAGCCGGTATCACCGGACCGCCCGGCTGCCCGATGTCATTGATCGCGTCGGCGATCACGACATGCGTGATCCCGGGCTGCGTCAGAACATCGCGGTCGAACCTGGCCAGCCCTGCATCGCCGCCGCCCGGATAAGGACGCGTCAGAGGATTGGCGACAAGTGAAGCGTTCACCACCGACATTGGGCGGCCGCCCGCATTCAGCCGCTGCGCCAGAAACTCAGGCCAGTGGCCCGTACCCGCGGTTCGCGTGGTTCCCATCACGACAACAACCCCAGCCGCGCGTGGATCGAGAACATCGACTCGTGTCAGGAACAGGTAGGGCGATGGCGTCGCACCGGCGATCGTGGACTGGCCGGTGAAGTCCCCTTCTTCTGAAATTTCGGCTGCTGCTCTCGGACCGGCCGGATTATCCTGAGCGGCGACCTGCCGGTGATATGTCTCCGGCATCACCTCTCCCGGCAGATACAGGCTGACGGCGGCGGTGGCAGCGCCGGCAGGAATCTGAAGGTCGATCGGATCGGAGTAGGCCGGCGCGCCGATCGGAATCAAAATCGAAGCGGCGCCGCCGAACGTCATTTTGCGAAGCGTTCCGGGGCGGATCGCGCCATCCGGTCCGGTCAGTCCCACGGTTGCGCCGCCGATCATCAGCGGTTTGGTTCCGTATTCATTGCTGAAGCGCACTCGCAGCCGGCTGCCTCCAACGCTTAGCGCGATGTGGGCCCGAACCGTGCGGTTGGCCAGGGGCTTCAGCGCTCCGACCTGTTGCTGCGGCCCGGCCGTCCATGCGGCCACCCAGCCGGCATCAGGCCTGCCTTGCTGTCCGGCAATCGCAATTGTTCCCAACGCAAACCACGCCAAGACGCAGGTCACGGCATTTCTTCGCATGTATTCCCCTTCCGCGCAGTTGTTTGTCAAACTGCAGGGTCATTTTTATCATTCTGCGCGGTATGGCTGAAACAGTTTCGTAAGGCACACTTTAAACGTATATTCTGTTTCCTTAAGCTGGTGGACCACTAAGGAGCTGCTTATGCACGCTTCCCGTCGAAAGTTTCTCCACGGCGCAGGTTCGATGGCACTCGGTTTCCTCGGATTACACCGCTATGCGCAGAACGCGGGGTCCGTGCCGGTGCAGGGTCCGGTGGGCTCAGGTTACGGACCGCTCAGACCGGATCCGGGCCGGATATTCGATCTGCCGGCCGGTTTCGACTATCAGATTCTTTCCCGTACCGGCGAACGCATGGACGATGGCTTCCTGGTTCCAGGGGCGCACGACGGCGCCGCAGCCTTCGCGGGCCGCGGCGGAAAAACCATTCTGATTCGGAACCACGAACTGCTCGCGACCGACGCGAATCGGGGTCCGTTCGGTGCAAACAATGCGCTGCCTGGGCCGCTTGAGCGCAGCCTTCTATACGACGGCGCAGGCCAGGGCGGAACAACGACGCTCATTTACGACACGCGCCGCCGAAAGCTGGATCGGCATTTTCTCAGCCTTGCGGGTACCGTGCGAAATTGCGCGGGCGGTCCGACGCCGTGGAATGCCTGGATCAGTTCGGAGGAGACGGTCCAACGCGCCAACACCGTGTATGAAAAAGATCACGGATTCAATTTTGAGGTTCCCGCGTCTGCAGAATCGCTCGTCGAGCCTGTTCCCCTCAAGGCGATGGGACGATTCAGTCATGAAGCCATCGCCGTAGAACCATCGAGTGGCGTCATCTATCAGACCGAAGACAGGGCCGATGGACTGCTGTACCGCTTCATACCCAACAGGAAAGGCAACCTGCGGGCGGGAGGACGGCTGCAGGCACTGAAGATTCGCGGCATGGAGGGCGTCAACACATCGAACCAGATGGAACAGGCCATCGCTGCAGGCAGGATTCTCGATGTCGACTGGATCGATCTCGACAATGTGGAATCTCCGCTCGACGATCTTCGCTCGCGTGGCGCATCCAGAGGCGCGGCTCGCTTCTCGCGCGGAGAGGGAATTTGGGCAGACCGCAGGACCATCTACTTTGCCTGCACGGACGGCGGCGCCGCCAAGGCTGGACAGATATGGCGGTATACGCCCAGCCGCTTTGAAGGCGCAGACCGCGAACGGCAAAACCCCGGCAGGTTAGAGTTGTTCATCGAGCCCAACGATAAGAGCCGTTTCGAAAATGCCGACAACATTACAGTTTCGCCCTGGGGGGACCTCATCGTCAGCGAAGACGGACCTGGGGCCAACTACCTTGTCGGGATCACGCCAAATGGGGAACTGTATCCGCTGGCGCGAAATGCGATGAATGAGTCGGAACTCGCCGGCGCTACATTTTCCCCGGACGCCACGACCCTGTTCGTCAATATCCAGAGACCCGGATTGACGCTCGCCATTACCGGTGCATGGAAACGAGGACAGGCCTAGATCCCAGCCATACGACGCTCGTCACCGGCGTCTCCTTCTTCGCACGGAATTGTCGCGAATACGCGTTTGCCCAAGCGCAGTTGGCGCTGGCTGGCTCTCACCTGCTCGACGATCTTCCGAAGCCGTGAAGATTCTGAGTTGTGCCTGCCGTGCAAGTGGCGGATAACGTTGCCAGACGACCTAGCGTAGAATGAGTGTCAGGTGGACCAATGAGCATCCGCGCAATCTACGAAAACGGCGTTTTGAAACCGCTCGAAGAACTAGCCATCAAGGAAGGGACCGAGGTGACGGTAGACGTCCATCCGATCGAAGGGCGGAAAGAGAGCGGCGGAAAGCGAAAGTCAGTCAAGGATTTCGCCGCGTACGGTATGTGGAAGGACCGAACAGATTTCAAAGACGGGATGGATTACGTGAACAAGATCCGCAAGTACCGCCGAGAACCCGACTCCGATCCGAAGTGACCGTGCATGCCCTACCTCGTTGACAGCGATATCCTCGTCGACTATTTCCGTCACACTGAAGCCGCTGCGAACTATTTGGATTCTCGCGACGACTGGTCCGTGTCCGTTGTCACCGGACCTTCAAAGCTCATGAGAAATTCCGGCTAACCAGCCCAGATTTCGCACCGGATATATTCCGTGGTAGTCTGCCGCTATGCGAACACTAGCGATTCTCTTACTCTCAGCTGCGCCGCTTCTTGCGCAGCTTCCTGCTCCGAATGCCTCGGGCGTGTCGGCCGGCCACGTTCACATGATGGTGCGAGATCCTGCGGCGCATAAGAAGATCTGGGTTGAGACATTAGGCGCCAAGGTTGTGACGAGCGGTTCGCTCGAGCTTCTCAAGCTGCCTGGAATTTTTCTGGTCCTGGGAAAAGCGGAGCCCGCGGAGGGTTCGGAAGGATCGAGCGTCGATCACTTCGCGTTTCGCGTGAAGGACCTGCCTGCAACGCGGGCGAAGCTGGCTGCCGCGGGAGTTCCGATCACGCGCGAGGATGACGCGGAGATCGTTACGGTGTTTCCGGACAAGGTGAAGGTGGAGTTCTATGCCGCGCCGGCGCTGGCGGCGCCCATCGAGCACTTCCACGTTCACTTTTTCGCAGTGGATCCGGATGCGCTTCGAGCGTGGTACGTGAAGAACTTTGGCGCAGGTTCCACAACTCCAGGAAATGCGACCGCCGCCGGCGTGCCCGGCATGGCGTTTAGCTTCCGCAAAATGCCCAGCCCCCAGGCGGCTACAAAAGGCCGTTCGCTCGATCACATCGGTTTCGAGGTCAAGGATATCGAGGCCTTCTGCAAGAAGCTGGAAGCCAACGGCGTGACGTTCGACTCGCCTTTTCGCAGTGTGCCCGCCGTCGGATTGAAGATTGCCTTTATTGTCGACCCTGCAGGCACTCGAATCGAGTTGACGGAAGGCCTCGCAGGCAAATAGTCGATGGTTGGACCTTAAACGAGTGGATCATCATCCTGCTGTTCGTGCTCTCGATCGTTCTCCGTTCTTTTCCCGCGTGTTCGGTTAGCGGATTCCGGGGGCGCGTTCGAAAAGCTGCGCCGCCGGCGGTTCAGCCGGTACGCCGGCGGCGATGGTGTGCTCTCTCGCCGCTGCCCGTGCGGGCCCGGCAGGCTTGCGAAGCCGGCTGGGAAGGAGATTTCCGTTCAGCCGGGAATCGGATCGCAATGAAGTCACGGCTGAAGTGTACTGATGATCGAGACGATCGCAGATCGTCTTCGTCTTTCGCTTTACGCTGCTGTCCTGGTCTTCCGCCCATTCTGCCAGGCTTGTTCCGAGTATCCGAAGATCTCGTATATTCCCGAGTTTCTTCTGGAGAGCGCGGAGCCTGCTGAGTTCGCTCCTGGATGCCACATTCACAAGGGGCGCGGCGCCCTCTACGCCATATCGCAGGTCCTTGAGCGCGATTCTCATGACGTGAAGATGGGCTTCGCCACTTCGAACGAAGCGCGATCGCGCGCGCGTGAAGACGTTGTGCCGGGCTTTGATTTCCCTGGCCAGGGACGCATGGAGTTTCGCGGGAGTTGTCTCTTCCAGCCGGTCGTGGAGCTGTTCTTCAAGCTTGCTTAGACGTCTTCGCAGTTTCGCCTTGTAGCCGCCTTGCAGGAAGACGGACACCGGGCGATCTTCGCTCCTGATTTTGGTTTCAAGCGACTTTTGAAAAGCCTTCGGGACTTCAATGGAGTGAGTGTCCCTGGCGCGCAGCAACTGTACCTGAGCATCGCGCAATCCCCCGAGCCGTTTCAGGACCTTCTTGAATCTGCGGCGGACGCCATCGGCCCCAACGTCGCTGAAGGCAGAATCCAGGAGTCCCAGGACGGAAGTAAAGCGGCGGGCCGCAACGCGCAAGTCGTGAGTCTCAGATTCGCCGCATTCGTTCTTCGCCAGCCTCCAGGTCTTTGAAAACTGCTTCCAGTACTCTTCCAGTGATTCAACCAGAACGTCAGACTCCTTCATAGGCCTCCGCGATGATTTGCAGGGCAAAAATCTTAGCAGAGGCCCCAGACCAATGCAGCAAGTCTGTGGCGCCCACAGGTGGAAGGCAGAAAAAAGGCCGGCGCCCTGGGGGGAGCGCCGGCCGGAGGGGAGAGCTGTTTTAGTTAGGGGAACGCGGTTGCTCTCCGAGTTGAAACCATTCTGTTATGGGCGGATATCTTCCTCGACGTGGAAGACTGTCCATTCCTCAGTCCAATCGACGTCGCCAAAGGCGCCGCTCCAGGTTGCCCACTGGTCGAAGAAGCCATCGTCCGGAGGCTGGATCCAGTTCGCCCTGAAAACCGGAGACCCGCTGCGGGGCAGGAAATCCGGATCGCTGGTGTACAGAGGCCGCCGGAGCAGGGGATCCAACACCATCACCTTCTGTGCCTGTCCTCGCGTGCCCTGCATGAACGGAAGAGCCAGGTTGCTGGCGCTGCCCGAGACCTGGCCGGCGACGGTGTTTGCCTTGGTGAGCGCTTTTCCGTTGTCGAACATCACCATGCCATTAATGGTGAGATCGCCCCGGTCCACTGAATCCATTGTTGCGGCGTCGCGGATTGTGAAACCGTTGGAGATCCAGTTGTAGAGAAGAAAGTTGTTATAAACGCCCGCCGCTCCGCGCCGCAGCCATACGGCTGCGACATCCGCTCCTTCGTCGAAGCCGGCCGAGATCGTGTCGCCTGCTCCGACAAATGTCAGGTTGTACATTTGAACTTTGCCGAGGGGCGCGGCGGTGAAGTTGCTCTCGTTGTTGTCCATCTCGATACCGCGGTTGCCCGGCACATCCTTGCCTGCCACAATCAGCGCATGCTGAATTCGCCCCGTCCAGCCGATTTGTCCGTCGATATAGTCGTCGCGGCTGCTCACGCCCACGAGGTACTTGGCGTCTGCGGTGCCGCCAAACCATTCAAAAGCGTCGTCGAGTCCATATCGTGCTTCAAGATGGTCCGCGACCGTTCCCGTTCCGCAGCCACCGAAGGTGATTGCGTTGACTTCCTGGTTGGGTTGGAACTCCGCACCGGCGAATTCCACGCGAAGGTAGCGGAGAGTTCCGCAGCTATGCGCAGTATCCGTCCCGCCGTAACGGGTATCGTCCGAAGCCGCCAGGCCTTCGATGTTTCCGAAACCGGTAGGCCAATTCACCGGAGCGCGTCCCAACAGAATGAGCCCGCCCCAGTCGCCGGCCTTTCGCTGGCCGAAGGGCAGCGAACTCGTCATGGTAATCGGGCGGCTGCGTGTTCCCGAAGCATTCAGGCGGCCGCTCTGAGTGATCATCAGGACTGATGGAGGCTGCGAACCGGGCTGGCCGATCACAAACGTTCCGGGCTGGATGGTGAGCGTCGAGTTGCGGACGACGACCAGGCCGCTGAGACTGTAAGCCTTGGTATTGACGAGCGTGCGGTCGGCATCGATGTTTCCCGAAAGCGTCTCGAAGCCATCCACCACGCCGAATTTGAAGTACGCCGTCTTGACCACCCGCGTACCGGTTGAATCGCGGAGCTGGAGAACGATCGTGTGCATGCCCAACTCGTTGGGAACGGTCAGCGGCTGGTTCATCAACCATCCACCCGTGCCGATCACAACTCCCTTGGTCACGTCGGCGGTCGGGTAGGTGAAGAACCCTTCCTCCGGTGTTTTGCCGAGGACATCGCTGGGCGTCGCCTGATTTATCGGATAGTAGGTCTTCGCCCCGGTCTGATTGTTTTGACGATAGACGACGGCCGCGTACAGGTTCGTGTCGCCGTTATTCCGCGCCGTCCAGCGCAGCGTCAGCGATTCGCCCGGCTGATAAACGTACTTGTCAGTCCAGATGAACAGCGCCGTCGGCGAGAACTGAACCGTGCTCGCCGAGGTCTGCGCCTGAACCTGCCGGGACATGCCGAACAATCCCAGCAAGCTCACCGCGATTAGAAAGAGATGAAGCAAACGTTGTCGCATGACTGTAGAACTGCTCCCTTCCACCGGGGCTCAAAATAGCGAGAGCGAGGTGCCCACGGAGAATGTGCGCCCGGTGCGATAGCTCCGCTGGATAAAGTCGCCTTGCGTCCAGCGGAAGTGGTTGTTACCCAGGTTCTCGGCGGCGAAACGGAAGTTCCACTTTCCGTCCCCGAGGATCTGGTACTGGTAGACAAAGTCGAAAAGCGTGTTGCGTTCCTGGTAGATATCCGGCAGACCGAAAGCGCCCACGTCTGTGATGCGGCGCGACACCGAATTGACGAAGAACCTTGCCTGGCTCCGCCACGCCGGCTTCGTCCATTCGGTTGTGACGTTGAAAATGTAGCGGGACTGCCCGACCATCGCCCGCGAATGAGACGTGAGAAGCAGCGCCTGGTCGGGCGCGATATCCACCTTGGAGTCGACGAAGGTGAAGTTGGTGTGAACGGAAAACGGAATCAGACGGTCGTGCAGGAATCCAAGACTCCGCCGGAATTCGAGTTCCACGCCCTGGTTGCTCGCGCCGGCGGCGTTCACAAAGCTCTGGCGGAGATCCGTTGTCGGCTGGATCGTCACTTCAATAGGATCGGTAAACTCCTTCCGGAAGAAGCTGGCCGCGATCAGTTGATCGCCGCCCTGGAACCACTCCCATCGGCCGTCAAAGTTGTCGATCCTGGCTCGCTGCAGATCCGGGTTTCCAACCGTATTGAAACCACCCAGAACGTTCGTGAAATCGAAAGGGGAAAGTTCCCGGAAATCGGGGCGGGACAGTGTTCGCCCATAACCGAATCGAAGGTTCTGGCTCGGATTGAGGGCGTAAATGACGTTTATTCCCGGCAGTGTGTCCCGGTTGTTCAAACTGGCGATCGCGGGTATTGCTCCGGGGACCACCGGATCTTCGGTGACAACTTTGATGCGGGCGTCTTCGAATCGCACTCCGCCGACGACTCTTACCCGCGGCCCAAACGCGAGATCAGCCATGACGAAAGTGCCATAGACGTCCATGTTTCCCGCATAGGTGTCGGTACCGCGCGTGTTCTCTCGAATTTCAAATCCCTGTGGACTTATGTTCTCGGGCCGGAGCAGTTCGTTTGTGGGAAGCCGGAAGTCCAGAGTGTCCGCGCGGCCCGGCACGAGGCGGAAACGCCTTGCAGTGAAGTCGCGCGATCGAAAGGTGCCGCGGAATCCCGCTTTCACAAGGCCACTGAAACCACCGCGGAAGAACGGAACGCTCCACTCGCCCAGCGGTTCGTAAATTTCGTCCTTCAGACTGTTGAAGAAGCGAAGCCCGGACTGAGGAAGCGAAAGAAACGCGAACGTTCCATCCCCGCGCAGGCCGCGAATCGATTCGCGCAGGTCCGGCTCGTTACGTTTGGATTTCGAGTAGGTGACTTGCCATCTGAACAGGCTGCTGGCCAGAGAAGTCACGGCATGCTCGCCTTCAACGCTGCCCGAATAGATGCCGCGTTCGACCCAGCGCAGACGCGTGGCTTCGATTACGCTGTCCAGTCCGCCGTTGAGGCCGGTAAACTGCCGCGTCTCCTTTTCAGTGTCATGAGTCCAGGTGTTTCTGAGGACCAGCTTGTTATTTCCCGTGAGCCTGAAAGCGGTGTTCAATACACCGCCCATTCGCATCGATTCGTTGCTGGTGGTGAAATCCGGATACTCCGTGAAGATGCCGGACTTACCCTGGCCGACGATGGTCAGGTAGCGCTGGAGTTCTGTGCGATAGCTCGGTGAATTGGAGAATGTGAGGGCGCCGACGATTCCGATGTTCTTGAATGTGTTGCCGCCCGCGACTGAAAGTCCCTGCCCGGGGCGCATTGAATCCGTGCGCACCGGTTCCCAATTGTTCGAAAATGAGCGTCCGAACGCCTGCATCTGCTGTTCGCTGTAGCGCCCCGGGAACAGACGGCCGTCCGGAGGAATCAATGACGGCAAGTCCCGCGTGCCGTCGTCGAAGCCGAAATAATCACGCGATCCGCCCTGGTAGGTATTGAACGGTCTGAACGTCGTCAGCGTGTTGAAACTGTTGCTCATGCCCAGGGTCAGGTTGCTGGAAGTCGGAAACTCGACGGTCTGCAGTTGCACCAGTCCGCCCGAAAACTCACCGGGCAAATCCGGGGTGTATGTCTTGAGGACCTTGATGCTGTCGATGAGCGACGACGGAAACAGGTCCAGCGGAACGACCCGGCGCTCCGGGTCCGTCGTGGGAAGCATGGCGTTATTCAGCATGGTCGCGCTGTAGCGCTCGCCGAGTCCCCGCACGTAGACGTAGCCGTCATCGACGATTGAAACGCCGGTGACTTTCTCGATGGCGCCGGCGGCGTCCGAGGCAATGGTCTGGCGAATCTCTTCTTTACTGATGGAATCGCTGACGACCGGCGAAAGCTTTCGCTCGATGAGCATTGCCTGCGCGGTCGTCTCCACTGCGGAGGCCGTTTCGACGACGTCTACCGTCGTGCCGGACGATCTGTTCGACATGACCGTACTGGCTTCGGTCGGCTGGCCCGCAACCACCGTGATGTCGTCGATCGCTGTCTCGAAATAGTTTTCAGCGGAAAGTCGAAGCCTGTACTTCCCAGGCGGAAGTTCCAGCCGGAAGATGCCGTTAAGATCCGTAACTGTTGCTTTCGTCGGATCGCCATCAACTTCGACCGCGACTCCGCGGACTTCCGCAGCGGTTGCCGCATCGAATACTGTTCCCGTAACCGTGCCCACTGCAGGACTGTCCTGCCCATACACTGAGGCGGTCAGCAGGAGCACAAGAATCCCAACCCGCCGAGCATGTTTCCCCATTGAATTCATGTTTCCCTCCGATTGGTTTTGAATCGCCTGTGGCGAAGCGGGTCAGACTTCGGCTACAGCCGATCCCCAAGTCGGATGTGTAGCGCCCGTTTCGAACAGGAATGAGGAGAGGTTACGCAGGCGGAGTTAACGTGTTGTGACTACGGTATGAATTTTCATTCACACTTGATCGGGCGGAGAAAACATGTAGCCGACGCGCGGAAGGTTTTCAGATAGACCGGATGCTTCGGCTCAAGTTCTATTTTTCGCCGAAGCTGGCGAATGAACACGTCGATGGCCTGCTCCGCGGGACCGTGTTTCTGGCCCCGGACTCTTCGGATGATTTCATCTGTTAAGGCGGGCCCACGGGTGGACTGAAAAAACTATTCCCCGGCCGTGCCGAAGCGGTATCCGACGCCGTGCACGGTCTCCACGTAGGCCGGTTGATCGGACTCTTTTTCAATCTTCCCGCGAATGCGCCGGACATAGACATCGACGCTTCGTGGCGTTACGCTCCTGTCGTTTCCCCAGACCCGATCCAGCAGCTGGTCCCGTGAGAAGACCATTCCCGGATGCGAGGCGAGGAAGTGAAGCAGGCGGAATTCCAGCGCGCTGAGCTCAACCGTCTGTCCTTCCATCGTTACGCGGTGCGCTGTCGGGTCGATCATCAATTGGCCCCTGTGCAGGGACGAAGGTGGCCGGTCCGGAAGATCCTTTCGCCGCAGTAGCGCGCGAACGCGCGCGACAAGCTCACGCGTACTGAAAGGCTTGGTTACGTAGTCGTCGGCGCCAATTTCCAAGCCTACAACGCGGTCGGCTTCTTCGCCGCGCGCAGTGAGCATGAGTACCGGCAAGCCGGCGTACTTATCGTTGCGTCTCAATTGGCGGCATACTTCGAGACCGTCCATGCCGGGCAGCATCAGATCAAGGATGACCAGATCCGGCATATCCCGGCGGACTTCGGGCAGGACAAGCGCTCCATCACTGACGTGGTTGACTCGGAAGCCTTCCTTCTCGAGGTTGTACCTGAGCAATTTCACGACGTCGCGTTCGTCTTCGACAATCAGGATCTTTCTCGACATGCATAACCAATGTTCCACAAACGCACTGTAATATCCGTGACAACTCAGTGAAATCTCTGCGTACTATCCATTACCTAATTGTTAACGTCCAGTTCACGAAGTCGTAACTTTCAGAGTGTTATGCTCTCGCCATGAATACAACCGAGTCTCGCGTGGCCGCCTGGGGCGGCTCTCTACTGGTTTCTTTAGCGTTGCTTGCGGGTTGTTCGGCTCCCGCCGAGCGACAGACCATCACAGTGAAAGGCTCCGATACCATGGTCCTGCTGGGCCAGCGCTGGGCGGAGATTTACATGAAAGAGCACCCGGATGCGGTCATACAGGTGACGGGTGGGGGCAGCGGCACAGGCATCGCAGCCCTGATTAATGGAACGACGGACATTTGCGAGTCGTCCCGGCCGATGAGCGCGGAGGAAAAGACCAAGGTTCAGGAGCAAAGGCAGGCGGTAGCTACCGAAATCCCGGTTGCCCTGGACGCGCTCGCGGTCTATCTGAATAAAGAGAATCCTGTACAACAGCTCACGATGGAACAGGCCAGGAAGATCTTCCAGGCCGAAATTACGAACTGGAAAGATGTTGGAGGTCCGGACGCGACGATCGTGCTCTACGGCCGCGAAAACAATTCCGGCACCTATGTCTATTTCAAGGAGCACGTCCTGGCGAACGGGGATTTTGCGGAACAGTATCAACCCATGGCCGGAACGGCCGCAGTGATCAACGCCGTAACCAAGGATACGCTTGGAATCGGATACGGAGGCATTGGTTACGCTTCCGACGTGAAGACGATCTCAATGGCCAAGGATGCTTCCTCGCCTGCGATTGAGCCGAAAATGGAGAACGTGCTGGACAACTCGTATCCGTTGAGCCGGTCTCTTTTTTGGTACACGGCCGGCGAGCCCACGGGCGCCATCAAGGAGTTCGTGGACTGGGCGCTGAGTCCGGAAGGTCAAAAAGTCGTGACCGACGTCGGTTATTATCCGCTTCGCCCGAACACAGCGACGACTCAAGCGCCATGAAGCGGCTTTCGAATGCGGATTTCGACTCGCGGAAGACAGGAAGCGGCGCAGGCGGTGCGGCGCTTCCTGTCCGCAAGCCGCATTCCGGGACCCGCAATTTAGTATTGCGGAGATTTCTCGATAGGTTTGCGGAGAAGATGATTTTCTCGTTCGCGATGATTGCCATAGCAATCATCGTCCTGATCTTCATCTATGTCGGCCGCGAGGCGCTGCCGTTATTCTGGGAAAATTCCGAAGGCGCGTCGGTTTCGGCGACGTTTTCCCCTCCTTTCACATGGCAGCCGGTATCCGGCGTTCCCAAGTACAACGTTCTTCCGCTCCTGCTGGGAACATTCAAGGTCACACTTATAGCGATGCTGATCGCCACGCCGC
This sequence comes from Candidatus Sulfopaludibacter sp. SbA3, assembly GCA_945865815.1. GTDB lineage: Bacteria > Acidobacteriota > Terriglobia > 20CM-2-55-15 > 20CM-2-55-15 > CAMBFR01. The sequence goes on along the minus strand of CAMBFR010000001.1, from coordinate 91,902 downwards.
TGGCGCTGGCTGCTGCGCTGTTTACCGCGGAGTTTGCGCCACCGGCAGCTCGTGAGTGGATCAAGCCGACCATTGAACTGCTTGCGGGAATCCCGTCCGTCGTCATTGGCTTCTTTGTCTTGATCGTTCTCGCATCGTGGCTGCAGGCGGTGTTCGGTTTCGCCTTTCGATTGAATGCCGTGACTGCCGGCATTGGCCTGGGCCTGGCGGTGATCCCGATCATTTACACCATCAGCGAAGACGCCCTGACCGCCGTTCCTCGTTCATACCGCGAAGCTTCCCTGGCTTTGGGGGCGTCGAAAACTCAGACCGCCGTCCAGGTTGTTTTTCCCGCCGCGATGCCCGGTATCGCGGCCGCTCTCGTCCTGGGATTCGGCCGCGCCATCGGGGAGACCATGATCGTGCTGATGGTTTCCGGGAATGCGGCCACTTTTTCTCTGGCTCTCACGGATCCTGTGAGGACGATGTCGGCCACTGTTGCTTCCGAGCTGGGCGAAGTTGTGTTTGGCAGTGGGCATTACCGCATCCTCTTTTTTATCGGGACGCTGTTGTTTCTTATCACATCGGTTTTGAATTGGCTTGGAGACAGATTCAACCGAAATCTCCGATCAAAGTTGTTCGGATCCGCATGAGCAAGTCCTTCGATCGCACATTCGTCGCGCTAACGCTTCTGGCCACGGTGATCATCGTTGCCATGCTCGGCATCATTCTCGGGAACATCGTCTACGAAGGGACGGAACGGCTATCCTGGGAATTCCTTTCTGCCGCGCCGAGGGATGGAATGAGGGCGGGAGGTATTTTCCCGGCGATCTATGGAACGGTTCTGATGGTCTTGCTGATGTCGATTGCCGCAGTGCCCTTTGGAGTCATCGTCGCCATTTACTTTGCGGAGTACGCCAGGACGGAGTCGAGACTCTATCGATGGACTCGGATGGCCATCAATAACCTGGCGGGCGTGCCATCAATCGTCTTCGGTCTTTTTGGGCTCGGGTTTTTTATCCAGACAATTGGCCGCGGAATCGACCAGGCGTTCTACCCCGGGCGGCTTTTGTATGGCCAGCCGTCGCTGATATGGGCCGCCATGACGATGGCGCTTCTCACGCTTCCGGTCGTCATTATCACCGTCGAAGAAACCCTGCGCTCGGTCCCGAGAGACTATCGCGAGGCAAGTCTGGCTCTCGGCGCAACACGGTTGCAGACGACTTTCAAGGTCGTATTGCCCCAGGCCTGGTCTGGAGTGATGACCGGGACCATTCTGGCTATCAGCCGCGGCGCCGGCGAAGTGGCGCCGGTGCTGTTTGCAGGAGCGGCATATTTCCTGCCGTTGTTGCCGGCACATCCGACCCATCAGTTCATGCACATGGGTTATCACGTTTACGTCCTCTCCACCCAGTCACCGGATGTTGAAGCATCCAAGCCGATTCTGTACTCAACTGTGCTGGTTCTGCTCGTCCTCACCTTCCTTCTGAACGTCACAGCGATTATTATTCGGAATCGGATGCGGCAATGGATGATTCGATAAAGATCAATGTCAACGGCGTAAACTTCTTCTACGGACGCAATCAGGCGCTCTTCAACGTCTCGATGCGTGTGCGGCGAAACTTTGTCACCGCGCTGATCGGTCCCTCCGGCTGCGGTAAATCAACATTCCTTCGAGCGTTGAACCGCATGAACGAGCTTATCGCCGGATCGCGGCTCGAAGGCCGAGTCGAACTCGACGGCGAGGATGTATATGCGGGCGCCATGGATGTCATTCACCTCCGCCGCAGGGTCGGTATGATCTTTCAGAAATCCAACCCCTTTCCGATGTCGATTTACGACAACGTCGCCTACGGTCCCCGCGTGAATGCGTTGACGAAGAACCGGCTGGAAATTGACCAGATCGTTGAGAAGACGCTTCGTGGCGCCGCCCTGTGGGATGAGGTGAAGGACCGCCTGAACCGTTCGGCAATGTCGCTATCCGGAGGGCAGCAGCAGCGTCTATGTATAGCGCGGGCACTGGCGGTCGAGCCCGAGGTCCTACTCATGGACGAGCCGGCTTCCGCCCTGGACCCGATTTCGACCGCGAAGATTGAAGAATTGATCTACGAATTGAAGCGAAACTACACAATCGTGATTGTGACGCACAATATGCAGCAGGCGGCGCGTGTATCCGACGAAACAGGTTTCTTCCTCTCGGGCAGGCTGGTAGAGTTCAGCCAGACCAAGACGCTTTTTACGGCGCCAGCCGAAAGAGAGACGGAGGACTACATTACAGGGAGATTTGGATAGGCTTATGCCCGGCCGCGAGCACACCAGCAAACACTACGAGGAACAGCTTCGAGTCCTGAAGGACAAGCTGCTCCTGATGAGCCATCAGGCGGAGCAGATGATTGCCGACGCAATACGGGCGCTTGTCGAGCGGCGTCCGTCGGTTGCCGAGGAAGTCATAAGAAACGATGACGTGTTGGATAGCCTCGAGATCGAGATCGACAACCTGTGCTTCGAAATCCTGGCGCTCGAACAGCCTGTCGCCAGTGACCTGAGATTCCTGGCCACCGCCTTGAAGATTGTTCGAGATCTCGAGCGCATCGGCGACACCGCGGTGAATATCGCCGAACGTTCCATTGAACTGATTCAGGAGCCCGAGCTCAAGCCGCTGGTCGACGTGCCGATCATGGCGCAGGCGGCTCAGAAGATTCTAAAGGACAGTCTCGATGCCTTTGTGAATTCCGATGTGGATCAGGCGGAGAGAGTCATTACGAATGACAAACAGATCGACATCATGTACGAGCAGATTTTTCGTGAACTCCTCACTTACATGTTAGAAGACGCGCGGACGATATCCCGATGCCTGAAACTGATCTTTATTGCAAAGAACCTCGAACGGGTGGGCGACCACTCGGCCAATATTGCCGAAATGGTTGTATTCTTGGTGAGGGGGCAAGACATCAGGCATGGAACGCGTCTTGATCGTGGATGACGATCCGGACATTCAGCGCTTAGTCACTTACAATCTCCGCCAGGCAGGTTTCGAAGTTACGACCGCCGCCAGCGGCCGCAAGGCGTTGGAATCTGTCCGGAAAAGCCCTCCCGACCTCATTATTCTGGACCTGATGCTCCCTGACGTTGACGGAATCGAAGTTTGCAGGACTCTTCGACAGCACGAAGCCTCGCGGCGCATACCCATCGTCATGCTGACGGCGCGGAGCGAAGAGATCGACCGCATTGTCGGGTTCGAGCTCGGGGCCGACGACTACGTAATGAAACCCTTCAGTCCACGCGAACTCGTTTTGCGCGTACGGTCCATCTTCCGCCGCATGAAGCAACAGCCCGGCGAAACTCTGCGGGTCGAGGGCATTCAAGTCTATCCCGAACGCCGTCAGTGTCTGGTTGCCGGCCTTCCCATAACGCTTACGGCGAAAGAGTTCGATCTCCTGTATGAATTGATCCGGGCGCGAGGCAATGTCCTGACCCGCGAGGGTTTGATGGACAAGGTCTGGGGATATCACGGCGAAGCGACGTCGCGAACCCTGGACACTCACGTCCGGCGCCTCAGGGAAAAGCTTGGGCCCCACGGTTCTGCTGTTGAGACTGTTCGCGGTGTTGGATACCGGATGTCCGTTCCCGCCGAAGACGAAACATCATGACGTTCCGTCTGCACTCCAAACTCGTTACCTGGAACCTCATGATCGTCAGCGTGGCTTCCGTAATCCTTTTCGTCGGTGAATCCCGCGGGCAGATGATCCTCGCCGTGGCTATCGCAGGCGCCTTGATACTCTTGTCGGGCTACGCCGCGTGGGCCCTGATTGCGAACCCGCTCAGGCAACTCTCAGCGGCGTCCAGGAAGCTGGCGGCCGGTGACCTGGGCCAGCGGCTTCCGATCACAGGAGACGAATCCGTTGCTGCGGTCGGAACGTCGCTGAACGCAATGGCTGAAAGCCTGAGCGTGAAGATTCGCGAGCTGTCCGAGGGAAAGCACCGTCTGGAACTGATCGTCGGAGCCATGCGCGAGGGCATGCTGGTGCTGGATCACAGAGGCCGCATCTTCCTGGCGAATCCTTCTATTCGCGGGATGCTGGGCCCGGAGCGGGACCTGACGGGTATGACTCTTCTCGACGTCTTCCGCCAGCCGGCGCTCGAAAACGGAGTGCGCAGCGTTCTGGCCGGCGGCCCATCCGAAGTCGTCGAGGTTTTCGCCTCGAACGGCCGCGTCCTGGAGGCAAACCTGGCGCCTGTATCCGACGTTTCCGGCGTCGTCGACTCGGTGGTGGTCGTCTTCCACGATCTCACGGATATAAGGCGAATCGAGGAAATGCGGCGCGACTTTGTCGCGAACGTCTCGCACGAATTCAAAACGCCGCTGACTTCGATCAGGGGATACGCGGAGACGCTCCTGAGTGGCGCAGGCGAGGATCCAAAGGTTCAGGCGGACTTCCTGAGGATAATCGAGCGCAATGCAGGTCACCTTGAGGCCCTCGTCAGCGACCTGTTGACGCTGGCCCGCCTGGAATCGGAGCCTCCCGCATCAACGGAGATGTTTGATGTCAGGACCCTCGTCGATGAGCAAGTCGCCGAACGCGAGGCGGCCCTTCGTACCCGCCGCATCCAGATTTCCGTCGATTGTCCGCCAGACGAAATCCAGGCCGATCGTGGCCGCGTGGAAACTGCGTTATCGAATCTGCTCGATAACGCGATCCATTACAACAAGCCTGGTGGCCAGATCCGGATAACCGGAGCGGTTGAGAACGCAGGATTCCGCATCGCGGTTACGGACACCGGTCATGGAATCCCTGCGGAACAATTACACCGGATATTTGAAAGGTTCTACCGGGTCGACAAGGCGCGCTCTCGAAGTTCGGGTGGCACGGGCCTTGGCCTTTCGATTGTGAAGCACGCCATTGAGAGCCAGGGCGGCTCGATTCACGTTGAAAGCCGCCTGGGAACGGGTTCGACCTTTGCGATTTACCTGCCTTTGCGGAAATCAGCGAATATTGCGTAGCAGTTTTGGGGCAAGCAGCCAATTCAGCGTGGCGCACTTGCCGTAAGACAGGGATTCCGCCGTGACTTTGCCAAGCCCGCCCTTCTTCAATTCAATAAGCGTACCGGGATTGCCGGCGATCAAAACCGAGATCAGGTCTGTGAGGTACGGTTCATGGCCGACAAGAAGGACGCCGCGATCCGCTTCGGATGCAATTTCCTGGATCAGGCGTTCGGGACTTCCCTCGGGCGTCAGAGACCGAGTGAACTCGATCTTGATTCCCGTCTCGGCAGCAACGATCTCGGCCGTTTGTCGAGCCCGCAAATAGGGGCTCGACAGGATCCTGCCGAATGACGCTTTCGTCGCGCGTATGCCCCTGGCGATGTCCCGCGTCCTGGACTCTCCCTCAGCAGTCAGGGGACGATCAGCGTCGTTTTCGTAGCCTGGCGTGCCTCTTTCGACGGCGATGCCGTGGCGAAGAAAGTAGAGTTCCAGTGCGCCCCGCCCCTCAGGCATCGGTCTTTGGAGGAGTGGCGACGACCTTCATCATTTTCCGAATCGTTTGCTCGATCTTCCGCAGGTCCTTGCGCCGGCCTTTTTCGGGTTTGAGATTCAGGCGCTCGATCGTTTCCTTCAACTGGGCCAATACAGCCGGCGCCCTCCGGCCTCTCGCATGCTTCAGCGTATCGATTAACTGCACCATGTCGCGCTGCAAGTTGGCGACATAGAGACGGCTGATCTCGCTGGCTTCGTGCCGAAGGTGTTCCAGTTGCGACATGACATCCTTTTTCAGAATCACGTTGCGCTTGTTTGCTCTCGAAGTCCTCGCTGTTGTCACTTTGCCATCGCCTCCATCTTCTTATGGCTGCGCCCTATTGGGCTTGCATTCGCATCCGCTCATCTTTGGGCACGGCGCCCGGTTTGCCGTTCAAAATAACTTCAATTTTGGCCTGCAGCTCGCGTTGAACGGAACGCGGCGTCCGGTTCCCGTCGATCGTGTCAAATCCATAGACGGTCTGCATGGACTTGAATTCCTTCTGTATCTGGCGCTGGTACATGATGAAACTGTGATACATGTTGGTGGACCGATAGATATCCATCCCGGATTCCCAGTAGTCGAGGGCCGCGTCCCGCCGAAGGTTCCGCTCCACAAGTGTCGCCGGGCTGACGTGTATGTAGAAAACCGCATTCGGGACGATGGCAATGCTGTAAACCTCGCGGATCCACGCCGGCTCAGCTCCCCGCACGATGGCGCGAGCCATCAACGTGTAGATGTAGCGGTCCGCGAGCACGATAAAGCCGGCGCGCAAGGCAGGTATGATGCGGTTCTCGAGCTGGTCGGCAAAGTCGGTCGCATAGAAGAGGGCCAGCGTTCTGTTTCCGAGAATATTGCCCTGCATTGCCTGCTCCAGCTCGTCGCTCACCAGCATGGAACGCTTGAGGCCCACGTTCGCTGTCGGGTAACCGCGATGTTCGAGCCAGTCGCGAAGCAATCCGATCTGCGTGGAGCGGCCGGAGCCGTCCGCTCCCTCCACCACGATGAGCTGACCCTTCAATGAGTCCAGGTCTACGCCGGGCAATCCTTTTCCGTAAAAACGTTTTGTATTCATACTAACTGCGGTCCGGATAGCGGGATTCGTGCCATCTGTAACGGGGCAGGTCTATTTTGGATTCAATGATTTCGCGCACCTTAGCCTGTTGAACGTCGGGTGGCGCGCTCGCGTCGATTTTGATGAATTTGAATTCGGAGACCATTCGTCGATATTCCTTGTCGATCTTTCCTTGAAACAGACGAAAACTTTCGTACGGGTCGGCTGATAAACCCATGTCCATGCCGGCTTCGTGATACTTCAGACTGGTACGGCCATCAAGGATACGCGACAGGGCGGTCTTGAGGGGAACGTCGAAAAAGAACGTAACATCCGGAAGACGCGCGTAACTGTACAGCTTTCGAATCCAGGCGCGGTCGCAGCCACGCACCGCATCTCGCGCGAAAGCGGTATAGATGTAGCGGTCAGCCAGGACGATATATCCCGCCGTCAGCAACGGAAGAATCTTTCGCTCGTACCGGTCGGCAAAATCAGTGCAATGGATCAACGAGAAAGTCGTAGGCGTCAGCAACTGCCGCTTCTTGCCCTTCTTTGTGGCCTCCTTGACGACTGTCGATGAATTCCATTCGGTGAAGAATATCTTGTAGCCTTCCAGTTCAAGCCACCGCTTCAGCAGGTAGATCTGTGTGGATTTTCCCGAACCGTCGAGCCCTTCGACCGCGATCAGCTTGCCGGGAAGGTCGTAATCTGTTCCCATGTTCCTGTCCCTGTTACTCATCGTTACTCATCGACAATCACGTCTGCTTTAAAGACTTCCTTGAAAAGATCGGCTTTGCTGCCGAGCGCCCATTTGGCCAGCGCCAGGTCGCCCTTGGCCTTCACGCGCATAATGAATTGCTTCTCTCCAAATTCAAAATTCACGCCCTCTACCTTTCCCGAGTGCTCACAGTCGAGCGCGTCCGCGAGTCTCAGGATTGCGGCCAGCGTCAGGACAATCGACCGATCCCCCTGTGACAGTTCGGTGAACGCAGTATGACGGTTGGACGGAGGCGACTTTCGGTGATAGCGAGTCACATTCGCGACGATGTCGACCTCACCCGCGCTGAGGCCAATCAACGGGCTCGCTTTGATCAGGTAGTACGAGTGCTTGTGATGACCCGACACGTTCACGAAGTGACCCAGGTCGTGGAGCAGCGCCGAGACTTCCAGCAGCAAACGCCGCTCGGGTCCCAATTCGTGAAATGCCTGGGTCTGATCAAAGATCTCAAGAGCGAGCTTTGCGACGACCGTCGCATGCCGTTCGTCGAATGCATACTTGCGGCCCAATTGATAAACCCAGGAAGTGACCTGCTCCTGGTGTTCCCGGGCGTGGCCTTCATGCAGTTCCGTCGCGATTTGTCCCAGCACTCCCTCCCTGAGGCTGATACCGGGGATGAAAACTTCCGTTATTCCCGCGCCCTGCATGATCTTCTGCAGGACGATTCCTGCGGGCACGATGACGTCGGCCCGATCCGGCCGCAATCCGAGATCTTGAATACGCTGCTCCAGGCTCATCTCCTGCAGCGATTCGATGACGCTGGAGAGTTCGGCCTCACTGATCTTCGCGTTGTCTTTCTGGCTTGGGTTTTTCTTTCGAAGGTCGGCGATGGACTCCACGCTGCCGCCTGTCGCGATGCACAGGTCGATTCTCTTGTCTCCGGTTTCCTCTTCGAGCCGTTCCTGCGCTTTCTTCAGGTGTTCTCCAACCACGGTATCAAAACTTCGCCTTCTCGGGCCCCTGGAATTCAAGACCTGCAGGAGACGCACCCCGCCCAGGGGATAGCTCTCGGTAAAAAGAATCCGATTTTTTTCGGCCAGGCTAATTTCGACGCTGCCGCCGCCGATGTCGATCAAAAGAACGCGCTTGTTCTTGAAGTTCAGTTTGTCCTTCGCGGCGAGATAAACAAGGTATGCTTCTTCTTCGCCGCCGATCACCTGCACCTTAATGCCGCACTTGGCCTCGATGCTCTTGAGGAAACGATCGCGGTTTGATGCTTCGCGAACGGCGCTTGTGGCAACCGCCCTGAAATGCTTTGCCGAATAGTGATCGATCTGGATTCGGAATTTTTTCAGGGCCTCAACAGATCGTTGGATAGACTCTTCGGAGATGGCAGCGGTGTTGAAGACGTCGTGTCCGAGGCGGACCGCTTCCCGGGAGGATTGAATGACTTCGTATCCCCCATTTCGTGTGTCCGCCAGCGTTAATCGAATTCCGTTGCTACCTATATCCATTGCTGCGATCGTGGCCATAAAAGATTCCAAGTATGTGGTTCGAAAACGAACGCTTTGTTACAGAGCTGTTAAAGTTGGGCAGAGGAGATCCTATACTTTCATTACGGAGGGCTTCAAATGGCAAACACCATTCCCGATAACTTTCGTGACCTGTTCCAAAAGAAAGCTTTTGGCCAGCTTGCGACGCTCATGAAAGACGGCACGCCACAGGTCACACCTGTATGGTTCGATTTTGATGGAACTCACGTGCGCGTGAACAGCGCGAAAGGCCGAGTTAAAGACAGGAATGTCCGCCGCAATCCGCAGGTTGCGCTTACCGTTCAGGATCCTGACAATCCCTATCGCTATATCGCCGTCCGTGGCGCCGTTATTGATATCAGCGAGAGCGGCGCCGACGCGCACATTGATTCGCTCGCCAGGAAGTATCTGGATCAGGACAAGTACCCGTTCCGCCAACCCGGCGAAGTACGCGTCGTTTACAAGATTCGCGTGGATAACGTTTCCACGATGGGTTAGGACAAACGGGGAAGGTGCGCTGAGGGCGCGGGGCTGCAGCCCCGCGCCCTCAGGTCTTTTCAGTTCACGTTGAACAATAGCCGTGTTGAAGTTCCGCCCGTCCCGGGATTGGTAACCGTTACCGGTATGATTCCTTTCTCTACGTAGAAAGCCGGAACCTGCACCCTGATGCTTGTCGCCGTTATATCGCTCGGATTCGGCGTCAGAATTGCCGTCCCGAAATTCACAAGCGCTCCTGCCAGGAAGTTTGTTCCATTGATTGTCAGAGTGAATGCCGTACGCGCCAGTATCGAGGGCGGATCCAAAGACGACAGGACCGGTACAGGACCACTGACCGGGGCGATAACCGTGAATGACACGGATTGCGAGATGCCGCCGCCAGGTTCATCCTGAGGTGAGCTGACATAGATGCTGAACGTACCTCTGCACTTGATCTCCATCGTCACGACGATCTCCGTCGAACTGATCACCTGGGGCGAGAGTCTTGTCGGCGCGCCATCCGGCGGGTTGCACGAAGGCCATGGGCCCGCCGGCTCCTGCATCGCCACGGCATACCGCTTACCGAAATTCGACCCGTGCAATACGCCGATATATTTCACCGGCACAGTCACTGCCTCGGTGAGACCGGGCGTAAAAGTCAAAGCCTGTCCGGTGTCCATACTCGTGAGCTGGGGCACGAGATTCTGCACGGTCAATGGCTGAACTTCCGAACTCCCCAGATTTGGCGGAGGGTTGAGGACAGTCACCGGGAAGCTGCCGCCATTCTCGAGAGCGGACGGAGGAATATCCGCGATGAGCTGGGTTTCACTCACGTATGTTGAATTCAAAGCAGGGAATCCGCCGACCTGGACGGTTGCGCCGGGTTTGAAAAGGAATCCGTTCACCGTGAGCCGGAGGCCCGTCGAATTGGGCTCAATTTTGATTTCCGTGAGGCTCGGCGTAATGCTGATCAGCCCTGCCACGGGGTTAAATACGGTCACGCTGGTTGCATTCGAAGGGCCGATCGTGGGTGCCGGATTCGTTGCCGTAAGTGTGGCGATCCGGCCCACAGCCAGGTCCTCAGGGCTGATGAACGCGCGAACACGCGTGGAACTGTCGAATGTGTAAGCGCGCGAAACCCCGTTAAATTGAATCGTTCCGCCTTCGGCGAAACCCGTGCCAACGACCGTCACATTGAACCCGGGATAGCCGGCGATGATCTGCGCGGGTACGCCTTCAAGGCGCGTAATAACCGGAGCAGGACTCCCGATCACGAATGGGAGCGTACCGGAGGCCGAGAAACTGGGTCCAACGCGGTTTCGAACCAGGACGGAGGCCTCTCGAGCGAGGGTGAAGAACGAAGCGCTGACCACGCCTGTAAGTGTGCTTTCATCCGTGAATGCCGTCGGAATCGTGATGCCATCGAAGACGATTTCACTGGTTGGAATAAACGGTCCGCCTCTGACCGTAACTTGAAGGCCGGCCGCGGTACCCACAAGGACGCTTGACGGTGTAATTGACGTCAATGCCGGTGCGTTGATCGTTCCCTCGAAATTGATATCCCGCTGATTCTGGTCCGTGATGGTGAAGCTGACCGAAGACGGCGCAAAAGTGACGCCGGGCATCTGAATGGAGACCGTATAGTTGCCGGTCGGAATATCCTTGTATACGAATGCACCGACCGAATCGCTGATCCGCGTCGCCAGTAGCGGACCGGTGAGCCGAACCGTTGCTCCCGGAATGGGAATTCCCGCCACTTTCGCCGTGCCGACCGCTAAGAACCTCTCTTGGGGCCGCGGATTGAAACCCGTGGAAACGAACAAAGCCGGTAGTCTTGAAAGCACGGAGCCGTCCGTCAAACCTTCGAGGGCGGTGGCCTGAATCGGGCTGCTGCTCGTTACGAAAATAAAACCGCTGCCCTCCGCCTCCGGCAGGATGTCCGCCAAAGTTCGGGTCACCTGATTTCCAGCCGGTACCGTGACCTGAGCCCGGGAAATCGTCGCTCCCTGGTTTGTCACGAATGTCAGCGAGGCTGTCGACTCGACGGAACCCGAATTGAGGAAGGCCAGGGTCGAAAAAGAATCCCGCGAAAGCGATCGCAACTGAAAAGCGAATGTGGAAGCTGCGGGCTCGGCCGGGTCGATCACAGCGAGGTTTGGAGATCCTTCCAGACCGACCACGCCAACCGCGGTCAGCCGTTCGCCGCCGCTGACCGAAACAAAGCCGACGGTCTCAGGCTCCAGGTTGAACAGCGCGAGAACATCTCGTGAAAACGAGCCTCGCGCAGGTACGGAAACCGTGGCTGGATTGCCGGCTGCCGGTATCGCCGTTCCGTCGGCGCCCAGAGCGGTAAGAGTAATTGCCTGCGGAAGGTCGGAACCGTTCACCACCTGTACCTGCGTGAAGTAACCAAATCCCGCAAAGAACAAGGGCACGACCGACGTTGACACCAGGGAGACGCTCGAGGCGGCATGAACAATACCCGAATCGTAACGGACGACACCGTTGCCTGTATCAAAGTTTGTCACTACACCCGCGGCAAAAACAGGACGGGACGGCAGCAGGACGCTGCCGAGGGACCGCACGATGACGTACGTCGCCGCGTCCAGATCGGCCGCGCTGATCGGGAGCGAATTCACCGGGAAATGCCGGCTCTCTCTTGGCCCCAAAGTCAGCCGTAAGCCATTCACCAGAGTTCCGTTCGCTTTCCCGAGGCCCACCAGGACATTGGCGATTTGCGTGCCGGGATTGAAGACGCTTACAGCGGTATTGGCGATGCTTCCCGCGCGTGCGAACGGAATGATGAGTTCCGATCCTCCGGATGCCGGGAGAGCAGTATCCAAAAGGCCCACTACGCTGGTGGTTGCCGCCACGGACAGGGGAGTTGTGCTTTCAATAATTGCTGTTCCCAGAAAGCTTCCCAAGGCCGCCGCCCTGTCGTCGACGATGGTTTGAGTGCCGGCGCTCAGGGTAAATCGCAGGGACTGCAAGGTGGTGCCATCCGGTTCAATGAACGTCGCTCGTACGACTGCACTGGCCGTGCTTATGTTCGAAACGACCAGTTGCAAACCGGGCGACTCAATTCGGGGAAATACATATGTATACCCTCCGCCCGTTTGCAGAACGCCGCCCAGACTGAGTCCGGCAATTGCTGCGATGACCAGAACCAGTGGCACTATCTTGTTCATAAGATGCGATCTCCGAGCGGCGAAACTAACCCAAGGACCATGCGATGTCAACAAATCATGCGGTTTCACTGGTGTGGCCACTATACGTTGTGGGGCAACTCAAAATGCCACAACTTGCACTCTTTAAGCGGTTGAATTTGAAGGCTGAAATAGCTGTTAATCTGATCCTTCTCGTGCCGGGTGATATCATCACGCAGTGATTGATCTCACCGCAAAACCTCTAATTACCGAAGACGACATTCGAGTCGTTCCTGCGGGCGTCACCATACGCATTGCAGACAGGACGCTCGTTACGCCCCTGGCCGCAGACATAGCACGGGAACGCCACATCAAGATCGAGCGTGTTCCGGCCACGACTTCGCAGCCCGGCCAGCGCCACCGCCGAATTGCGGTTGGAGCCGACCATGGCGGGTACGAAATGAAGGAGGCCCTCAAGGCGGTCCTCGATGAAATCGGCTGCGACTATCAGGATTTCGGCACGAATTCGACGGAGCCGGTCGACTATCCCGACTTTGCGCATGCCGTCGCACTGGCGGTGGCGCGCGGATCCTGCGATCTGGGCATCATGATCGACGGCGCCGGAATCGGATCCTGCATGGCGGCGAACAAGGTGGCCGGCGTTCGAGCGGCAATGTGCTATGACGCCGCTTCCGCCCGCAACAGCCGGGAACACAACGGAGCCAACGTGCTTACCCTCGGCGGAAAGACGATATCGGACGAAAAAATGCGCGAAATTGTCCGCACCTGGCTCTCGGCGAGCCTGACCGAAGAGCGCCATCGCCGCCGCGTCGCCAAGATCGACGCCCTGCTCGGCGGCGGGTCGGCCTGAGCGCCGCCTGAGCGCGTTGGCTACAGAGATTCTCTATTGATATTTTTCGACAAAAACGTATATATTGCCTGATTCGTTTTTTCGGGATTTTGCGTCGCGCCCTTCACTCCTATCCAGCAGCCTAATGAAGAACTTAGCCGAAACGGTCCGTAGCTCTGCCGATATCGTTCGGGTGGTTTCGGATTACGTCACATTGAAGGGCACTGGCGCAACGTTGAAGGGGCTCTGTCCATTCCACGCCGAAAAGACGCCTTCGTTTTCCGTTCATCGAGACAAGCAATATTTTTACTGCTTCGGATGCGGAGCCGGAGGCGATGTTTTCTCATTCGTCATGAACCTGGAGAAGGCAACGTTTCCGGAGTCGGTCAGGATCGTGGCCGACAAATGCGGGATCTCGGTTCCCGAACAGGGTTTCGACGACGGGAAGGCCGACGAGCGAAAGGAATTGTTCGATGTCCTGGACCGCGCATCGAACTATTTCCGAAAAATGCTTTCGAGCGAGGAAGCGGGACCGGCGCGGCAGATTCTTGAAAAGCGAAAGATCAACGCGGAGTTTGCCGAGCGCTTTCGCCTGGGCTATGCGCCGGCTTCCGGGTTGCTTGCCGCACTGCGTCCCCGGGATGCCGTAGCAACCGGATTGTTCGTTCGAAACGAACAGGGCGAAGTATTCGACCGGTTCCGGCGCCGCCTGATGTTTCCGATCTGGAATGATCGAGGGAAGGTTATTGCGTTTGGCGGCAGGGCCATCGGGGATGTTCAGCCCAAGTACCTGAATTCGGCGGAGTCGCCATTGTATTCGAAATCGAGTGTGCTGTACGCCCTGCACGTTGCACGCAACGCCGCACAGAAAGCGGGCAGAATGGTTGTCGTTGAGGGCTATTTTGATTGCCTCAGCCTTCATCAAAGTGGAATTGAAAATGTAGTGGCTTCCTGCGGTACGAGTCTCACGCAGCAGCAGGTGGCAATCATGGCCCGTTACGTGCCCGAAATTGTAATGAACTATGACCCGGATACGGCAGGCCAGAACGCAATGCGCCGATCGATTGACCTGCTTCTGGCCAAGAGTCTCAGGATACGAATCCTGAAGCTGCCGGGCGGGTTGGACCCGGACGATTTTATCCGGAAGGAAGGTCCGGCGGTCTATTCACGCCTGCTGGCGGACGCCCCTTATTTCTGGCAGTACCTTATGAGCGAAGCCGCCAGGCAACACGACCTTGACCAGCCTTCGGCCAAAGCCGATGCGGTTCGCGACGTCTTGCAGTGTGTTGCGAAGATTCAGGACCGGGTGGAGCAATTGGAAGTTGCGCGGGCGGTAGCCGAAGGCTTCAAAGTTCCAGAGGCCATCGTGTTTGAAAGCCTTCATGTGAGCCCGCGCAGGCCGGAAATCCGGCCCGCGGTGCCAAAGGCTGCGCAGACTGTTCGCCGGACGCTGAGTCCCTCAGAGAAACAGTTGATTCATGCCGTTTTGCAGGACCAGGACCTTGGGCGTCAACTGGAACCTTTCCTGGATTTTTTAGTCGAAGCATGGAGCAGGCCCATCCTGGAACAGCTTGTCAAGGACCCGACCCGCAACCTTGAGGTGGTTCTGGAGTCCGTCGAGGATGAGGCGCTGCGAAGTGAGGTCCGCGCGGCAGTTTTGGAGCCGTTTACACGAGTTTCACTGGAACAGGCTTTGGCTTCAGTGGCACAACTCCGTGATGCATATCTCGTCAAAAGAGAAATGGAGATCCGTGAACAACTTAAACAATGCGGCTCCGGGGCGGCACCGCCCGAATTGATGAAGATGCAGATGGATATAGCCAGAATGAAGGGCTTAAGCCTTGAAAAAACGCGGTAATAACCTATTTTGTCTAATGCAATTATTTTGCGGCGCGCCCGGGCTACTGCTCCCATGGACGGATTGAGCACTGCCTGGGCCAGGTAATGGCCCGGTAATGGCCGGCCACTTGAGAAAATGCCGCTTTGGAGGATTCTTTGGCACTCGAAGATAAATATACGGATGAGGTACAAAAATTAATCGATATCGGGAAAGAAAAGGGGTACCTCCTTTACGACGAAGTCAGCGATCTGCTGCCGCCCGAGATCAGTTCCTCGGCTGAAGACCTCGACGATCTCTTTTCTGCGTTCGGCACTGCCGGTATTGAAGTCATTGATACCGAAGATCAGACGTTTGGCGCCCTCGACAAGGTTCCAGGCGAGAAAACATTCGAGGCCGAAGAAGGAGCCGCCGACGTTGAACTCGACCTCACGCCGGGCGCGCTCGAGAAAACCAACGATCCCGTTCGCATGTATCTGCGCGAAATGGGAACGGTTCCGCTGTTGACGCGTGACGGCGAAGTTGAAATCGCGAAGCGCATCGAGCGGGGCCAACTGACCGTATTGAAGTCGTTGTCCCGGTCTCCGGTCATCGTTCGCGAGATCATCTCGATTGGCGACCAGCTTAAGAAAGATCCAAGCATCGTCAAGGACATCCTGCAGTTCAGCGATGAAGAACTGACCGACGAGAAGGTCGAGGAAAAACATCAGGAGACGCTCGGCACCATTGACCTGATCAACAAGACGTACAAGAAAGTCCAGCACCTGCGGGCAAAACTGGATACAACCGCGAAGTCCCAGAAGAAGCCTTATCGCCGCGCCGCATGGAATCTGGGCCGAAACCGCGTCTACCTGTCGCAGCTTGTGCGGTCACTGGAGTTTTCAAACTCCGAGAAGATCCGGCTGATGGGTTTCATGAAGCAGACCGTTGACAAGGTGCGGCCTCTCGAACAGGAACTGGGCCGCCTGGAGCGGAAAGCCGACCACACGAAGAAGGATTTCCGCAAGAACGTGCTGAAGGAGATCCGGATTGTCAAAGCGAAGGTCGCGGTCATCGAGGGCGAGACCAAATCTACCGCATTGGAGTTGAAGAGGACTCTTCAGACGATCGTTCAAGGGCAGATTCAGGCCGAAATCGCCAAGCGGGAACTCGTCGAAGCCAACCTCCGGCTCGTTGTTTCGATCGCCAAGAAATATACGAACCGCGGCCTCCAGTTTCTGGATCTGATCCAGGAAGGCAATATCGGCTTGATGAAAGCCGTCGACAAGTTCGAGTATCGGCGCGGTTATAAGTTTTCAACCTATGCGACCTGGTGGATCCGCCAGGCCATTACCCGCGCGATTGCCGATCAGGCGCGCACGATCCGCATCCCGGTGCACATGATCGAAACGATCAACAAGTTGATCCGAACGTCGCGCGCCCTGGTGCAGGAACTCGGACGTGAGCCCACGAGCGAGGAAATCGCCAAGCGCATGGACATTCCGGTTTCGAAAGTGCGCAAAGTGCTGAAGATCGCGCAGGAGCCGATCTCGCTGGAGACGCCGATCGGCGAGGAAGAAGATTCGCATCTTGGCGACTTCATCGAAGATCGGGGTGTGGTCTCGCCGGCCGATGCCGTGATCAATATCAACCTGAAGGAAATGACCGAGCACGTTCTCAACACGCTTACTCCGCGGGAGGAACGCGTCATCAAGATGCGTTTTGGCCTTGAGGACGGAACGGAACATACGCTGGAAGAAGTCGGCCAAAACTTTGCGGTCACTCGTGAACGCATCCGGCAGATTGAAGCCAAGGCGCTCCGGAAACTCCGTCATCCCAGCCGCAGCCGCAGGCTGCGGGCGTTCCTGGACGGGACGGGCCGGGATTAGGGTAATATTGAAGCCGCGAACCAGGTTCGCGGCTTTACTTTTTTGGGGCCCATAGCTCAGTTGGTTAGAGCTCCCGGCTCATAACCGGGCAGTCGTAGGTTCAAGTCCTACTGGGCCCATTGTTAATAGTTAATAAATGAATTCTGATCTCAAGCAACTCATTCGGCTTCAGGCGATCGATCTCTCCATTCTGGAACTCCGGGGCAGGACCGAAAAGTTTCCCGGCATCTCGAAAGCCCTCGACGAAAAGCTCCGCACCGCCACTGCCGATCTCGATTCGTCCAAAGAAAAGGTAAAGGAGAATCAGGCCACCCGGAAGAAACTCGAAGGCGAAGTCACTTCGGTTGAAGCGAAGATTTCGAAATACCGGGAACAGATGTTGTCGGTGAAAACGAATGTCGAATACAAGGCCCTGCAGCACGAGATCGAACATACGCAGGCAGGAATCCGCAAGGTGGAAGACGAAATTCTCAACCTGATGATGCATGCGGAGTCGCTGCAGGCCGAGATCAAAACCGCGGAATCCCGGCTGAAAGAGGATCAGCAGTTGGTCCATGCCGAGCGCAGGCAGCTCGAGGAAGTTAACAAGAACGACTTGTCGGCACTCGAGTCCTACCTCATGGAGCGTAAAGAGATCGAAGCCGGCGTCTCCGGCGATCTCATTGCGCGCTACGATCGCGTGCGGAAATTTCGCGGCGGCGCCGGCGTGGCCCCCGCGCGCAATTACGTGTGCGAATTATGTCAGGTCCGCATCCGTCCCCAGGTCTTCCAGGAGATCAGCAAGAACGACCAGATCATTGCCTGCGACGCCTGCCAGCGCATCCTTTACAATCCCGACAATCTCGATCATCCGTTTGAAGTGGCATAGGCAATGAAGCTGGAAGCCTACATCGATGGAGGCTCGCGGGGAAATCCCGGCGAGGCCGGCCTCGGTGTTCACGTTCCCGGCGTCGTCGGCCTTGCCGAATACCTCGGGGTCGGAACGAACAACTATGCGGAGTACTCTGCGCTCATCTCCGCGCTGCGCCTGGCGGTGTATCTCCGTTGCGAAGAATTCACGGTTTACGCCGACTCGGAGCTCGTCGTGAAGCAGATTCGTGGCGAGTATCAGGTCAAGAACGAGAACATCCGCCTTCTCTTTGATGCCGCGAAGCGCTGGATAAATCTCATTCCGAATTTCTCGATTCACCACGTCCGGCGCGAACAGAACAAGGAAGCCGACAAGCTCGCCAACCTTGCCATGGACGGCCGCCGCAATTCGGTGAAGTGGGAGAACAAGCTATAATCTTCGGACCATGTCCGATCAAGGTTACAACCCCGCAGACATCGAACCGAAGTGGCGCGAATACTGGAAAGCAAACAGCCTCCATGAAGCGCGCGACGACGATCCACGCCCGAAGTATTACTGCCTGGATATGTTTCCATACCCGTCCGGGTCCGGCCTGCACGTCGGCCACTGGCGGAGCTACGTCCTTCCCGATTGCTGGTCTCGATACAAGTGGCTGCAGGGTTACAAGGTGTTGCATCCGATGGGGTGGGACGCGTTTGGATCGCCCGCGGAGAACGACGCGATTCAAAAAGGCATCCATCCTTCCATCGGCACCGCGCGCAACATCGAGAACTTCAAGCGGCAACTCCACGAAATCGGCGCCATGTATGACTGGTCGCGCGAGGTCAATACGACCGATCCTGAATACTACAAATGGACGCAGTGGATTTTCGTCCAGATGTTCAAAAAGGATCTCGCCTACAAGGCGCACATGCCGATCAATTGGTGCCCGAGTTGTAAGACGGGTATTTCCAACGAAGACGTCGTGAATGGCCGGTGCGAACGATGCGGCGCTGAAGTTACCCGCCGCGAGATGAACCAATGGATGCTCCGCATCACGCGATACGCCGAACGCCTGCTGCGGAATCTGGACGCGCTGGAATGGCCGGAGAAGGTCAAGGCCATGCAGACGAACTGGATCGGCCGATCCGAAGGCGCTGAAGTAACGTTTACAGCGCTTGGTTCCAGCGGCGCCCCGCATCCTTTGAAAATCTTTACGACGCGGCCGGACACGCTGTTTGGCGCGACCTACATGGTGATGGCTCCCGAGCACCCACTCGTCAGGGAGCTCACGGCCAGCGATCGCTCGGCCGAAGTGAGTGCTTACGTTGAAAGAGTCCAAAGCGAATCGGATGTCGAACGCGCGGCGAAGACCGAGAAGACCGGCGTCTTTACCGGAGCCTACGCGATCAATCCTGTGAACGCGGAAAAGATTCCGATATGGATTTCCGACTACGTCCTGATGGCGTACGGCACCGGCGCGATTATGGCCGTGCCCGCACACGACGAGCGCGATTACGAATTCGCGAAGAAGTTCGGCCTGGAAATCCGGGAAGTGATCACGTCGGAAGCGGGGATCGCCACGGAGGCTTCGGTCGGCGAAGGAACGATGATCCATTCCGGGGAGTTTACCGGCCGGCCCTCTGCAGAAGGCCGGAAAGCGATTGTTCAGTGGCTCGAGCAAAAAGGGCTTGGCCGCGGAACGGTGAATTACAAATTGCGGGACTGGGTGTTTTCACGCCAGCGGTACTGGGGCGAGCCGATCCCGATTATCCATTGCGAAAAGTGCGGTCCGGTGGCGGTCGACGAAAAGGATCTTCCGGTTCGCCTGCCGGATATCGAGCGATACCAGCCCACGGGCACCGGCGAGTCGCCGCTCGCAGCCATTCACGACTGGGTGAATGTGGCTTGTCCGAAGTGCAAGGGCCCGGCAAAGCGCGAAACCGACACCATGCCGCAATGGGCCGGTTCCTCCTGGTACTTCCTGAGGTACGCGTCGCCTCATGCGAAAGACGCGCTTCTCACAGAGCAGGGCAAGAAGTGGCTTCCCGTCGACATGTATGTCGGCGGCGTGGAGCACGCGATTCTGCATCTGCTGTATGCGCGTTTCTTCACGATGTTTTTGTATGACATTGGCGTGGTGGGTTTCGAAGAGCCGTTCAAGCGCCTGTTCAATCAGGGCATGATCACGTACGTCGGCAAGAGCGGCAAGGCGGAAAAAATGTCGAAGTCGAAGGGCAATGTCGTCAACCCGGACGATCTGGTCCGCAACTTCGGTTGCGACTCGCTCCGCATGTACGAGTTATTCGTGGGGCCTCCGGAGCTCGATGCCGAGTGGAACGAGCACGGCATCGAGGGCGTTCATCGATTCCTGAAGCGCGCCTGGCACTGGGTCTCCATGCACAACGGCCAGTGGACCGCAACGCCTTCGCGGCAGATGCTGGTGCAAAGGCATCTTCTGTTGAAGAACGTTACCGAGCGTCTGGAGTCTTTCCGGATGAATACGATTGTGAGCTCTTTCATGGAGTTCCTGAACGAAGCGAGTTCCATGAATCAGGCGCCGGATAAGGAGACCGTCGAAGTTTTCCTGGTCGCGATTGCGCCTTTTGCGCCGCACTTCGCGGAGGAGTTGTGGCAGCAGTCCGGCCATTCCAAGTCGATCTTCCAGCAGAAGTGGCCGGTGTGGGACGAGGCATACACGACCTTCGACACAGTGACCGTTGCCGTCCAGATCAACGGGAAATTGCGCGGGACCGTTGTCGTGAATGCCGATGCCGGGGAAGACCTGGTTTTCGAAACCGCGTCGAAGGACCCTGCCGTTGCCCGACACCTTGATGGCGTGCAGATTCGCAAGAAGGTTTACGTGAAGGGGCGAATCCTGAATCTGGTGGTGGGGTAAAGGGGGGATCTGGGGACAGACTCCGAAGTCCTGAACTTCGGAATTCGGAGTCTGTCCCCAGATCCCCCCCTTTACTCCGGACCAAACGCGAGCAGCACATTCCCCGGCAGCCGGCTGCCTGCTCCCACATATCCGGACGGAACGAACATCATGCCGTCCGCTATGGTTGCGCCGGGAGCGCCGAGTGCGCCTCCTTTTGCGGCTACCCCATTTACAGTCTCGTACTCACGCGCCGTGTTGTATT
The DNA here is from genome assembly GCA_945865815.1 of Candidatus Sulfopaludibacter sp. SbA3. Lineage (GTDB taxonomy): Bacteria > Acidobacteriota > Terriglobia > 20CM-2-55-15 > 20CM-2-55-15 > CAMBFR01. The sequence goes on along the minus strand of CAMBFR010000001.1, from coordinate 70,953 downwards.
GCCACAGCACGCGGCCGTCGCTTGCGGACAGCGCCCAGAGAATGCCATCCCGTGTTGATGTGAGGACCGTACCTGGAATTGCCGTGACGGCCGCAGAGAGGCCGAAGGCGTCGCTGGTGAGTTTTGGCGTTGTCCAGGCGCGAGAGCCGTCCGCAAGGCGAAGCGCGGTGACTGCGCCTCCAGGCTGGTTGAGACCGTAATAGGCCGTGCTCCCGTCGAAAGCGCCGCCGAACACGATCAGGCCCGAGGCGGCCGGCGGCCGTTCCGAGAGGCTGGTCTTCCAGACTACCGCCCCGTTCCGCTCGAGATCGAGCGCGATGGAGATCCCCCCTTTACTACCGCCAACGAGGACGTCGCGGCCATCGGGCAGCGTATGCAGCAGCATTGAGGCGCCCCCGAAGTCGTAATCGGGCCCGAGCGTCTGCGGGCAGTTATCGCCGGGTACTCCAGTGGCTGGACAGTTGCCGATGAATGCATCGTTGGCGACCTCCTGATGCTGCCAGGCGATCTTTCCCGTGTCCATGTCCATTGCGATAATCGAGTCTGTGCCGCGGGCCGCGGGAAACGTGTAGGCATTCCCGGTCCCGACATAGATGCGGCGGCGCTTGGGGTCAATGGTCGGCGCATTCCAGACTGCGCCGCCGGCGGGTCCAAACAGGGTGACGCCCTGACTGTTCCGGCCTCGGGGTTTTGGCTCCTCCGGAATCACATAGGTCGTCCAGATCCGCTGACCGGTGTTGGCGTCGACTGCCACCACATGGCCTCGGAAGGTGCAGCACGGGTAAGCAAGAACAGCGCCGGTAGGGGTTTCCGTCGAGGAGAGTGGCACGTAGAGACGTCCTTCATACAGCGTTGGCGAGCCGGTGCTCTGAGCCGCGGGGTGATCGCCGGTGCGTACGTTCCATAGTAATCGGCCGGTTTGCGCATCGAGGGCATAGAGCCGGGTGAGCACATCGGTGAAGTACACGGCGTATCGTGTTGCGCCCTGACCTCGAATCGGAGCGACGATCGGCGCGGCTCGAATTCCCGAATCCGCATTGAATGACCAGTAAACGCATCCGGTCTTTGCATCCAGCGAATAGAGAACGGCGGCGTTGCTGCCGAAGAACACGCGTCCCGAGGCGACGGTCGGTTGCGACGGCATTTCCAGCGCATTCGGTACACCGAAAGCCCACTTCAACTTGAGACCGGGTACCTGCGCGGCGGAAAGACCGGCGGCGCTTGCCGATTGGAAGCGCGTATTCTGCGCTCCAGCACCCCACCCGTTCCAGGCTGGGCCCGCAGAAGGATCCGTCATCGGTGGATTGGCCGAGCAGCGATTGGTCATGTTTTGGGCATCGCCGGATGCGCTTCCAATGGGACGGCCGGCGACGAATTCGGAGATCTGCCGCTTCTGAACGTCTGTCAGTTGCGCGGCCGCGGTCTGCATACTCCCGGTTGTGAGCGATTGATAGACGCGTTCGGGAGAATACTGCTGGAGGGCAGGCAGGGACGGAATCGCCTGGCCATCCATCTGGCGGCCCTGGAAGGTATGGCAGGTGCCGCAGTGTTGCTGAAACACCGGCGATCCGGTCCGATAACCCTGCAGGGGGACTGCCGCCTGCGCGGGTTGCTGCTGCGGGTATGCCGGCGCGGCGAGCGATCCGATCATGAAGATAGCGGGCAACGCGGCCCAAAGACAGCGGGTCTTCATTGGTTCCTCCAGATTTTGAGTATCGAAAGTATAGATTACAGGCCGACCGAGAGCCAGGTTCCACGAATCATTCCGCTCGCCACCGTGTTGTTGTCCTGGTCTATGAGGATGAATGCGCCGGTTGTGCGGTTGGCTTCGTAGGGATCGGCGGCGATGGGATTGAGAGTCTTGATCCAGACGATCGCGATGTCGTTGATGTTCAGCTCCGCGATATCGTGTTCTTGCGCGAGTGTGTTCACATTAATCCGATAGTCGACGCGGGTCACAATGCATCGCGTGAGCCGGCTGGTGTGCTGAAGCCGATACTTTTCCCCAATCCGCATCGGACTGCCGCTCATCCAGCACACGGCGGCGCTGAACTCCGTCAGGTTCTGCGCGGGGTTGTCGACTCCAGAAATCATGTCTCCCCGGCTGACATCGATATTGTCTTCCAAGGTTAACGTCACCGACTCTGGCGCGGATGCGGTTTGGAGACTCCCATCAAAAGTCACGATTCCGCTGACCGTGGTGCGGTACCCGCCGGGCAGGATCAATACGGGATCGCCCACACGGATCGAACCTGATGCGACGCGCCCCATGTATCCACGAAAATCGGGAATCGCGGACATCTTTGTAGGCTGGTTCACCTTCTGAACGGGGAAGCGGAAACCCTCGCCGTGGCCGCTGCTGATTTCCACCTGGACGCTTTCCAGCGTCTCCAGAACGGTTGCGCCCTTGTACCAGTGCATGTTGGCGCCGCGGGTGACGACCATGTCGCCGGCCAGCGCGGAGATCGGTATGCACCTCACGTCCGGAGATCCCCCGATTTTCCTCAGAAAATCCATGAAGTCGTCAGAAATCCTGCGATAGACGGCTTCGTCGTAGTCCATCAAGTCCATCTTGTTAATTGCCACGATGAAATGACGGATACCGAGCAGGTACGCAATGTAGGAATGCCGGCGGGACTGAGTCGTGAGCCCGTAACGCGCGTCCACCAGCAGAAGCATGAGGTCTGCGGAGCTGGCGCCGGTGACCATGTTGCGCGTGTACTGTTCGTGTCCGGGCGCATCGGCGATGATGAACTTACGTTTACTGGTCGCGAAATAGCGGTAGGCGACGTCGATGGTGATTCCCTGCTCGCGCTCGGCCTTCAAGCCGTCGGTGAGCAGCGCAAAATCGATGCCTTTGCCGCCCCGGCGCTCATTATCCTTCTGGGCCGCGTCGAGCTGATCTTCGTAAACGCCGCGAGTGTCTACAAGCAGCCGTCCGATCAGCGTGGATTTCCCGTCGTCTACGCTTCCCGCAGTCGCAAAACGAAGCAGTCCTCCACTCAAGCCGCTCAAAAGTATCCTTCCCGCTTCTTGTCTTCCATCGTGTTTGCGCCATGATCGATGACGCGGGTCTCGCGCTCGCTTCGAGTCGTAGTGGAGGCTTCCGTCACGATTTCGTCCATGGATGTAGCAGTCGACAGGACCGCTCCGGTGCAGGGGGCGCATCCGAGCGTGCGGAAGCGAACCCATCGCGTCTCTTCGATCTCGCCTTCCTGGATGCGCGTCGATTCTTCGACTGGAATCCAGTTGTTGCCCCGGCGTATCACCTGGCGTTCCTTCGCGTAATAGAGCGGAACGATCGGTATGTTTTCCTGACGGATGTATTGCCACACATCCTGTTCGGTCCAGTTTGAGAGAGGGAAGACCCGCATCGTATCGCCCTCGTGAATCTGCCCGTTATAGAGGTTCCACAATTCCGGCCGCTGGTTGCGCGGATCCCACTGGCCGAAGGCATCGCGATAGGAGAAGACACGCTCCTTGGCGCGCGATTTCTCTTCATCGCGCCGCGCGCCACCGATGGCTGCGTCGAAACCGCCCTTCTCAAGCGCCGCCAGAAGCGCGGAGGTTTTGAGCTGGCCGCAGCATCGCGCCACTCCCAGTTTCATCGGATGTGCGCCGCCGGCAATGGCTTCTTCGTTTCGATGGACGATCAGGCGCGCGCCTATGGATTCCGCGAATTTATCGCGAAATTCGATCATCTCCTTGAACTTGTAGCCCGTGTCGACATGAAGCAGCGGAAACGGCAGCAGCCCGGGGTAAAACGCCTTGCGGGCCAGATGGACCAGGACGCTGGAATCCTTTCCAATCGAATACAGCAGCACCGGGTTGCGGAATTGGGCCGCAGTTTCGCGGAGAATGTAGATGGACTCGCTCTCGAGCGTTTTCAGATGGTCTATGGATGCCTTGGTTGGCTCGGTGTTAAGTGTTGGCGTTCCGGTCGACATGAAGACCGCACTCCTTTCCTTCGGGTTGTTCCCACCACCAGCGGCCCGCGCGGACGTCTTCGCCCGGCGCAATGGCTCGCGTGCACGGCGCACAACCGATACTCGGATACCCCTTTTCGTGAAGCGCGTTGTACGGCACGTTGTGAGCCCGCAGATACGACCACACTTCGTCCTCAGCCCAGTCCAGCAATGGACTGAACTTGAACATCTGGTTTGATGCGTCCCATTCGCGTTCCTGCAGTGTCTGCCGCGTTACCGATTGTTCGCGGCGAAGACCCGTCACCCATGCCTTTTTCCCGGCCAACGCACGGCCAAGCGGAACAACCTTGCGAATATGGCAGCATTGTTTGCGCTGGGCTGCGCTGCGGTAAAAGCCGTTCACTCCGTTCTGTTCGACCCAGGCTTCCACTTCCCGCGTGTCCGGAAAGTAAACCCGCAACGGAACGCTGTAGCGCTCGCGCACTTCGTCCATCAGGGTGTAGGTTTCGGCGGGCAAACGTCCCGTGTCCAGGGTGAAAACCTCAATGCGGCGCGCGTGTGCCGCAATCAAATCCAGTAACACCATGTCCTCCGCTCCGAAACTGCACGCGAATGCCGCCGGCACGAATTCGGTTTCAATCCGCTTCACGGCGTCTGCGGCGTCAGCGATTTTTTCGGAGGACAACATCTATGGGACCTGCTTGACCTGTTTATTAATTGAGACAAAAGGTGCGGACGAGGCCATCTCGGTGTGCCGTGATTCTGCAGAATAGCTCAACTGGGAAGGCCTGTCAAAAAGTCATTTGATCGGTTTGGTAATGTATTACGTATATTATTGAAATAATTGATATTAACGGTAGTACCTCCCCGGTCGACTCATGTGAACCGCCGCGAGTCTGCCCGCATGAAGAAGACCCTCGCAAGCGAGGACCTGGTACCTGTGGGCGCGGGGCTTCAGCTTCAGCCCCGCGCCCACAGATTGAGCTAAGTATGTTGTCTTCGCGTACTCATGGCGCCGACGGAAGGTTCCAGATGTCGCGGCAGTACTCGCGGATGGCGCGATCGGAGGAGAACTTGCCGATGCGGGCGACATTCATGATCGACATTCGCGTCCATTGTTCCGGATTCAAGTAGGCTCGTCCGACCTCGTCCTGGCAGGCGATGTACGATTCGTAGTCTGCGAGCACCATGAACGGATCGTAGTGGAGCAGCGAGTCCACCAAAGGCCGGAACAATCCCGGGGCATCGGGTGAAAAGAGGCCTGAGCTGATTGAATCGAGCGCCGCGCGCAACTCGGCATTCGTTTCATAGAGAGCCCGCGGCTGGTATCCCTGTTTTCGGAGTTCAGAGACTTCCTGGGCGGTCAGGCCGAAAAGGAAGAAGTTTTCCGCTCCCACCTCATCCCGGATCTCGATGTTGGCGCCATCGAGCGTTCCGATTGATAGGGCGCCGTTGAGCGCCATCTTCATGTTGCCGGTGCCGGAGGCTTCCTTGCCGGCGGTCGAAATCTGTTCGGACAATTCGGCGGCCGGATAGATGTGCTGCGCGTTCTGGACATTGAAGTCCGCAACGAAAACCACTTTCAGGAGACCGCTGGCGGCGGGATCCCTGTTGATCGTTTCGGCAACGGAGTTAATGAGTTTGATGATCAGTTTCGCCATGAAGTAACTGGGCGCCGCCTTACCGCCGAACAGGATGGTTCGGGGTGTGACAGGGATGCCGGTGTTCTGCTTGATGCGGCGGTACAGTGTTATAGCGTGGAGGAGATTCAAGTGCTGCCGCTTGTATTCGTGGATGCGCTTGGCTTGAACGTCGAAGAGGCTTGCCGGATCCACCACGGTTCCCGTGATGTCTTCAAGCCGCCGCGCGAGATTGGTTTTGTTTTCAAGCTTCACGCGGCGCCATTCCGCCTGGAACGAAGAGTCCATGGACAGGGGTTCGATTTTCCGCAGATCATCGAGGTTCTTCAGCCAGCCGTCGCCGATGGAGTCTGTGATGAGCTGGGCCAGGCGGGGATTGCTGAGCAGAAGGAACCGCCTGGGCGTGATGCCGTTGGTCTTGTTGCTGAACTTCTCCGGCATCATGTCGTAGAAGTCCGGCAGGACCTCCTGTTGCAGCAGTTGCGTGTGCAACTCTGCGACGCCGTTAATGGCGTGACTTCCAACGCATGCCAGGTGCGCCATCTTTACATGGCGTTCGCCGGATTCGTCGATGAGCGAGAGCCGCCGGGCTCGTTCCTTGTCCTTCGGGTATCGGAGCCGCACCTCGTCCAGGAACCGCCGATTGATCTCGTAGATGATTTCCAGGTGTCTTGGCAACAGGCGCGCGAAGAGATCGACCGGCCACCGTTCGAGTGCCTCCGGCAGAAGCGTGTGGTTGGTATAGCCGAAGGTACGGACAGTGATTTCCCAGGCGGTTTCCCAATCCATGACATATTCGTCAACCAGTAATCGCATCAGTTCGGCGATGGCCAGCGACGGGTGGGTATCGTTGAGCTGGACCGCGTACTTTTCGTTCAGGGTGTGGGGTGTTTCGTCACGCTGAAGGAAAATCCGGATCATGTCGTGCAGGGAACAGGCGACGAGGAAGTATTGTTGTTTCAGCCGCAATTCGCGGCCCTGAATGGGCTCGTCGTTCGGATAGAGCACCTTGGTGATGTTTTCCGAATCGATTTTTTCATGAACGGCGCCGTAATAGTCCCCGCGGTCGAAAGCCCGCAGGTCGAACGGCGCCGAAGCCTCGGCTTTCCACAGGCGAAGGAAATTGGCCGTACTTGCGCCGTATCCGAGAACTGACGTGTCGTATGGAGTTCCAGTGACGAAGTAGTCCGGATTCCAGCGAACGCGATGGCGGCCCTGGCTGTCGTTGTAGGTTTCCGTGCGTCCGCCGAACTTTACATCGACGCGTATTTCGGGCCGTGCGATTTCCCACGGATTGCCGAGCCGGAGCCAGCGGTCCGCGACCTCGACCTGCCAGCCATTGTGGATTTCCTGGCTGAAAATTCCGAATTCGTAGCGGATTCCGTAGCCGATGGCCGGAACGTCGAGCGTCGCAAGCGATTCCATGAAACACGCGGCAAGGCGCCCGAGACCGCCGTTACCCAGGCCCGGTTCCTTTTCGTGTTCGATCAAATCGTCGAGATCCAGGCCAAGATCAGTAACAGCCTGCCGGAATTCGTTCTGAATACCGAGACTGAGCAGATTCATACCGAGCTGAGGGCCGATCAGGAATTCCGCGGAAACGTAACAGACCGTCCGCGCTCTGCGCTCGTAGTAGTCCTGCACGGATTGCAGCCAATGGCGTAAGAGCTGGTCCCGCACGGTATACGCAGCGGCCATATACCAGTCGTTGCGGGTCGCAACTTCCTGAAACTTCCCCTGGACGTAAAACAGATTATCGAGCAGGGCTCGTTTTATCTCGTCGACCTGCGTACCGGTACGCTGCTCACCGATTGCTCTGGCGCTTCCTGCGTGCCGATGTTCTTCACTCATTTTCACTTCCTGTGAGGCGCCTGTGGGTGCGGGGCTTCAGCCCCGTGCCAGGATCGAGAAACTGTTCTTTCTGTTAGAACCTGGCACGGGGCTGAAGCCCCGCACCCACAGGAATACTCTACTGGGCTCCGGCGGCTGCCAGCACGATTGCCATTCCGAGTGCGATTCCTCGAACGCTGGAGGTCTTTTCGACGTCGATCCATTCGTCCAAAGCGTGGGAGCGGCCGCCTCTTCCGCCGGAATCTATTGTTATTGCCGGTATGCCCATGCTGATCGGAATGTTGGAGTCGGTGCTGCCGATGCTGTAAATGGGCGTCATGCCGAATGCTCTGACAACTCCGCCGGCCGCCTGAACAAGGGATGAATTGAGCGGAGTCGCGCCTGAAGGGCGGTCGCCGATCAACTTAAGATCGAGTTCAATCCGGCCCTGCGCGGTTGAACGTTCCCTGTTTTCCTCGTTAACAGCTTCGTTAAGGAGGCGGCTGAACGTTGCGACCGTCTCATCCAACTCGAGGTTAGATTCGGATCGCATGTCGACTTCCATCCAGGATTCGAACGGGATCGAATTGACCGATGTTCCACCCCCGATGACACCGACGTTGAACGTGGTCCTGGGTCTCTGCGGGACATTCATCGCAGAGATCTTGTTCATCGCCTTTGCCAGGGCGTAGGCAGGATTCACCAGGCCGAACGCGCCATAGCTGTGGCCGCCGGGGCCCGTGAATGTCGCCTTATACCGCTTGCTGCCCAATGCCCCGGTGGTGATTACGTCGCCGCCGCCGGATCCGTCCATGGAAATGAACGTCCGGATTCTGTCTTTGTAGGGTCCCTCGTGAAACAGATACTTCATGCCTCGAAGATCTCCCTGCCCCTCCTCGCCGACGTTGCCGATAAACAGAATGTCGCTGGCAGTCTGGATATTCGCGCTGTTGAACGCCCGAATCATCGCAAGCAGCACGGCAAGCGACCGCGAATTATCGCCGATGCCCGGAGCCAGCAGCCGGGTGTTTTCACGTTTCACCTTAACGTCGGTGCCTTCGGGGAAAACCGTATCGAGGTGTGCGGCGACGGCAAGCAGGGCTCCATTACCGGTTCCCTTGCGCAGTCCCATGACATTGCCTTCGGAGTCCATCTCCACGTTTGTGAGGCCGTGCTCACGGAGCATTGCCATGAATGCGCGGGCGCGCCTGGTTTCCTTGTAAGGCGGCGCTTCGATTTCGTTGATTTGAACTATCTCGCGGACGATCCGATCGTGATCCTTTTCGACGTATTCCTGTGCGGCCTTGAACCTCGGATTTGCGAGTATCCGATCGGCCGGCGCCTGAGCGCCCTGCGCCAGGGCGATTCCGCTGAACACGCTGAATGCGAGTATCCAGTTAGCGATCTTCATAAACGATTTTGCCCCCTACTATGGTCGCCACGGCCTTTCCCGTCATCTCCCACCCATGAAACGGCGAGTTGCGGCTCAGCGAACGCGAGTGTTTTACGTCGAAGGTCCACTTGCGTTTAGGGTTCAGGATTGTCAAGTCCGCCGTACTGTCTTCAAACAGACCCCACGGCTTCACTCTCATGATCCTTTGGGGGTTGATCGACAACATTTCAATCAGGCGTTTCATCGAAAGTTTGAGCTGGGTAATAGCCAGGCCCACAGAAGTTTCAAGCCCCGTGATTCCGAACGGCGCGCTGTCGAATTCCAGCATCTTGAGGTTCATGTGATGGGGCGCGTGGTCGCTCGCGATCGCGTCTATGGTGCCGTCTTCAATTCCTTCGATCAATGCGGCGAGGTCGTCGCTGGACCTTAACGGCGGATTCATTTTCGCGTTGGTATCGTAGTCGGCGACGGCGGCATCGGTAAGCGTGAAATGATGGGGAGTCACTTCGGCGGAAATCTGTAAACCGCGCGCTTTTGCCTCGCGAACCATCTGGACCGATCCCCGCGTGCTGAGGTGAGCGACGTGATACCTTCCGCCTGTCATTTCGGCGAGGATCAGGTCGCGGGACAACATCGCTTCTTCCGCGGCGCCGGGGATTCCCTTGAGGCCAAGCCGCGTTGAATACACCCCTTCGTGCATGACGCCGCCCTTCGATAGATGAAGGTCTTCGCAGTGTTCAATCACGGGAATGTCGAACATTTGGGCGTATTCGAGGGCGCGCCGGAAGAGCTGCCCATCCATCACCGGTTTGCCGTCGTCGGAAATGGCCGTAATACCGGCCTGCACCATCTCTCCGATTTCAGCGAGGGTTTCGCCTTTCTGTTCCTTCGTAATGGCGCCTATTGGAAACACGCGAGCCGGGGATGAGCGCCTGGCTTCGGACACAATGTAGCTGGTGATCGACGGGTTGTCGTTCGGCGGCTTCGTGTTCGGCATCGCGGCCACGGCCGTGAAGCCTCCGGCTACCGCGGCGTTGCCGCCGGTCCGAATGGTCTCGGCCTCCTCCGTGCCCGGTTCGCGCAGGTGCACATGAATGTCGAAGAAACCCGGCGCGACGACCAGGCCGGTGGCGTCGAATACGGGCAGTTCGACGTCGTTTGCGGTTCCGATGGATCGGATTTTTCCGTCGCGGATGACCACGTCGGTGATCCGGTCGATCTTCCGTTCCGGATCAACGACTCGTCCGTTTTTTATAAGCAGATCCATTACGCCCCCAGCATGAGATAGAGAACCGACATTCGAACCGCGACGCCTGCGGAAACCTGGTCAAAGATTACCGAATAAGGACCGTCCGCCACCTCGCTGGAGATCTCCACTCCGCGGTTCATCGGGCCGGGATGCATGATGATTACATCCTGTTTTGCCAGATGGACGCGGGCCCTGCTCAGTCCGAAGTAGTGGAAGTACTCGCGGACCGATGGAAAGAACGACTCGCTCATGCGCTCGAACTGCACACGCAGCATCATGATGACGTCTGCATCAGCCACCGCTTCGTCAATTGAGTTCGTCGTGTGCAGGAACTGGCTGTTGTCGCAGATCATTTGTTCGACGCCGACAGGCATTAGCGTCGGCGCCGAACACAGCCACACGTGCGATCCGAATTTTGTCAAAAGGTGAATGTTGGATCGAGCCACGCGGCTGTGAGTGATATCTCCGACGATTGCGACTTTCAAACCGTCGAGGTGACCTTTGCGCTGCCGGATGGTGAGCGCGTCCAACAGCGCCTGGGTCGGGTGCTCGTGGGCGCCGTCTCCGCCATTGATGACTGCAGCTTTTGTCATTCTTGCAATCGTGGCCGGTGCGCCTGATGAAGAGTGCCGGATTACGACACAGTCTGCTGCCATGGCATCCAGGGTTCTGGCTGTATCGATCAGCGTTTCGCCCTTGGAGACGCTGCTTGTCGAAGCCGAAATATTGACGACATCGGCCGACAGCCTTTTTCCGGCGATCTCGAATGACGTCCGAGTGCGCGTGGAGGCTTCGAAGAAGAGGTTGATCACCGTCTTCCCACGCAGCGTGGGGACTTTCTTGATGGGACGCGAAGAGATTTCCTGTAGCGATTCCGCGGTGTCGAGTATCTCCAGGATTTCGTCGCAGCCCAGTTCCTGGATTCCCAGCAGGTCCTTGCGCTTGAGCATGAGGGATATTTCTAGGCTTTTTCCATTACGTAGATCGCGTCTTCGCCATCGATTTCCATCAGTTTTACCTCAACGACTTCATTGTCCTTAGTTGAGATTTTCTTGCCGATGAAATTGGCCTCGATCGGCAATTCGCGATGGCCACGATCGATGAAGACCGCCAGTTGAATCGTGCGCATTCGTCCAAAATCACAGAGCGCATCGAGGGCCGCGCGTATGGTGCGGCCTGTATAGAGTACGTCATCCACCAGAATGACGTCTTTGTCATCGATATCCTGGGGAAGATCAGTCTTGCGTACGACGGGCTGGAAAGCGACTCGCGTCAGGTCGTCCCGATACAGGTTAATGTCGAGCGTTCCAATCTGAGGATGCTTTCCCGTCTTTTTCGCAATCATTTCGGCCATGCGCTGCGCCATCGGAACCCCGCGCCTCTGGATGCCGAGGAGTACCACGGGGCGCCCTTCATTCGCGTGCAGGATTTCGTCAGTCAAACGGTCCAGCGTGCCGCGCACGTCCTGGGTCGTCATCAGTTGATAGTTGAGCTTCAATGTCATTGCGGCGGAAATTATATGCTATGTTCGTCCGGATATGAGTCAGGTTCCCGACCTCTCCATAGAACTAGCGGGAATCCACCTTCGCAATCCTGTAATTGCCGCGAGTGGCACCTTCGGATATGGAGAAGAGTTTGAACGATTCGTCGACCTGCGGCGAATCGGCGCCATCGCCGTAAAGGGAACGTCAGCCCAACCCATCGAAGGCAACCTGCCACCCCGGCTTTTTCCAACCGCCTCCGGAATGCTCAATTCGATCGGCCTGGAGAACGTCGGAGTCGATGCGTTCATCCGCGATAAAATGCCGTTTCTTCGCAACATGGGCCTGGCGGTCTTCGTGAATGTGTTTGGATTCAGCGAAGACGAATACCTGGAAGTAATCGAGAAGCTGAATGCGTGTGCCGGCATCGCAGCATATGAGCTGAACATTTCCTGCCCCAACACCAAACATGGTGGAATGGTATTCGGAACGAGCGCGGCAGCGACTCAAGCCCTTACGAGAAGGCTGAAAGACAGGTCGATGCGCCCTGTGATCGTTAAACTCTCGCCAAATGTTACCGACATCGTGGAACTTGCTCGCGCCGCGGAAGCCGGCGGGGCCGATGCCTTGACCGTAGCCAATACGTATCTCGCGATGGCTATCGATACCGAGACATTCAAGCCGCGGATATATACAGTGACCGGAGGGCTGTCGGGACCAGCCATCCGCCCAATTACGTTGCGCATGGTTTATCAATGTGTTCGCGGAGTGAAGATTCCGGTTATCGGGCTGGGGGGCATCGTGGAGGCAGAGGATGCGGCCGAGTACCTGCTTGCTGGTGCTTCCGCGATTCAGGTCGGCACCGCGAATTTCTACGATCCGCGCGCGCCGCTCCACGTCCTCGAAGGCCTCGAGAGGCTTCTGGCCAGGCGTGGCCTGAGCTCGGTAACAGGTCTTATCGGAAAGATGAAGCCATCATAGAAATGAGCGGACGCGAATGCATGCCCGATTGGGCGCGGCCATCAAGGAAATGAAGGAGCGAATTCTCATCGCCCTGGACGTCAGTTCCCGGGATCAGGCGCTGAATCTCGTCAGGGAATTGAAATCCCTCACAGGGATGTTCAAAGTGGGCAGCCAGTTATATATGGCTGCCGGCCCCGCAATTGTGAAGGAGATTATCGACAATGGGGGCAAAGTCTTCCTGGATCTCAAGTTTCACGATATTCCAAATACGGTTAAGCAGGCGGCCATCGAGGCGGCAAAGCGGGGCGTTTCGATGATGACAATCCACGCAAGCGGCGGCCGGAATATGATGGAGACCGTTGCGCGCGGCCTGCAGGAAAATTCCGGGGGTTCGAGGCCTGTCGTTGTGGCGGTCACGGTCTTGACGAGCATCGACGAACCCACGCTCCGAGAGGTCGGCGTGCCGGACGCTGTCGAGAGTCAAGTGCGGCGTCTGGCCCTGCTTGCCCAGGATTGCGGCATTGACGGGGTAGTCTGTTCGCCGCAGGAGATTCAACTACTCCGGAAGGCCGTGAAGCCGGATTTTCGAATCGTCACGCCCGGAATCCGCATGCCGGAGCAGTCCATTCATGATCAGCAGCGCATAGCTACGCCGCGCTCCGCCATCGAGGCTGGTGCGGACTTCATTGTGGTTGGCCGTGCAGTGACAGAGGATCCGAGTCCGCGAAAGGCATTGGAGGCGATGATGGAGTCCCTGAAATGAGAAGCGGGAATTGACCCCATAAATAACAACGCCTCACAACTCGTCCTGAGCGGTGAGGCGCTTTGCCGTTTTGCCTGTCCGTCGGCTACTTCTGGTTGCGATGAGGCGTCCTTGACCTCCGGTATCCTTCCCTCCGCTGCCGTCCTGGTCCAAGAGCAACTGACGGCCGTCCCTGGCTACAGCAGCAACTCGATCTATGAGTGCTAGTCAAACCGGACTGAATGTGTTCCCTTGACGAAGCTGAAGTGATCGTCCTGATAACGAAAGCCTGTCCACGACATTGAGTCCATGACCGATCCAATTTTTATGATTTCGGCTGGTGTCTGCGATTTGGCATGATGACGCAGAATGTAATGGTCTGCCTGGCCCATGGAGCAACCGATTTTTTTCAGTTCGGTCACACCGCCGAGGAGGCTGAAGAACATTATGTGTGTTCCGGGTTGTGCCTGTCTGGAATCCACTACTTCCTCCGTTCGGTTTGCCTTCGATCGCACGTATCTTTCTTTTGCACGCGGCTGTCCAATTTGTTGTGAACAGTAAGTTGCTGAAACTACTATGGCCATGTTCCGGGGATTGGGTAACCGGCTACACAAATGCGTTGAATAAGGGTGCGATTCATCGGAAAGCGTAGACGCCCGATAGACACTACCCGAAAGAAACCTCCCACTTTCATGAATTCCATAAATGAGGTAGAGTTGCGTGCCAAAAAAAAAGGTCCGGTTGCAGACGCGTCGTATGCCGATGGGTGGGAAGACGGTCTTTTTTCGGCAGGAATTCAATTTAACGAGAAGCACAGGAGAAGAATTAAATGAGTGAGACTTTAAGCGGAGCCGAGTTTAAGAAGCAGTTGCGTGCGGGAACCCCGAAGATGGGCTTGTTTCTGAATTCGCACAGTTCAACTGTTGCAGAGCAGTTGGCGCACAGCGGCCTGGATTGGCTGCTGGTTGATACCCAGCATGGGCCGATGAGCAATGAAACTCTGTCAACAATGCTGGCTGGCATTTCGAGCGGAGGCGCCAAGTCGCTTGTACGAGTTGGTGGTTATAGCGACCGTTCGGGTATTCAGCAGTCGCTCGATATGGGCGCGGACGGCGTGCTCGTGCCATACATCAATACTGCCGAGGAAGCCCGGCAGGCCGTGAGTTGTACGCGTTATCCAACCGCCGGAACCCGGTCCGTATATTTCCCGCAGCGCAGTATGAACAAGGCCGGCTTGCTGGGTTATGCCGGCGCGGCCAACGACAATGTGATCACCGCGCTGCAGGTCGAGACTGCGGATTGCATCAAGAACATTGACGAGATTGCGGCGGTGAAGGGCGTGGATCTTCTCTTCCTCGGTCAGAATGATCTCTGCATGTCGATGGGCCTTTTCGAAAAGTACAAGTTCCCCGACATGTACACGTCCCCCGAGTTGATGCAGGCGACCGATAAGTTAAAGGCTGCTGCAGCTAAGAACAATGTCATTCTCGGCCTCTTCCTCTTTGGAACGTCGCGAGTTGGCGAATTCTTGAACAAGGGGTTCCCGCTCATCAGCATCGGAAATGACCTGCATCACATCCTGACGCAGTCGACCGCATACGTTGCGGATATGGAGAAGGTCTCGAAAGAAGCCGGCAAGGCGCCGTGGGTCCGCCGTACGACAGCGTTGATGTAGACCGTCCAGAAACCGGGAACCCCCTGGCGGGTTCCCGGCAGGTCTCACTCCAACCGTAGAGAAACAAGGAAGGAGTCGATCGTTATGTCCGTAACGGTTTCTCACAAGCAACAAATCGAACTCACCACTTCCGTCCTTCGTGCTTTGGGTGCCAGCGAGGATGAAAGCTTCATCCAGGCGGACGTGTGGACGGAAGCGGACTTGAGGGGGATTCACTCCCATGGCGTGCAACGGCTGCCTGTTATGGTCACGCGCATTCAGAAAGGGTTGCAGAAGGTCAACGTTATACCCGAACGTACATGGACCACGGACTCTGTGTTGAATGTCGATGGGAAGGATGGGTTTGGCACAGCCATCGCAGAGACCTCCCTTAGAGAGCTCACACCAGCCGCGCGGAAGCACGGTGTCGCGGTGCTGACCGTTCGAAACGCCGCTCATATTGGAATGGTCGGCTATTACGCCGAGCGCCGTGCGTTAGAAGGACTGGTCTGTATTGCTTTCACAACCACCGAGGTGCTCGTTCATCCCTTTGGCGGATCGGAAGCTTTGGTGGGAACGAACCCCATTGCGATCGGGATTCCCAGCAGCCCCCGGCCATTCTTGTTGGACATGGCCACTTCGGTCAGCGCCATGGGAAAAATAATCGCCTTCAAGCACCGCGGCGAGAAGATTCCGGAAGGTTGGGCGATCGACAAAGACGGAAATCCCACGACCGATCCTGACGCGGCATTGCATGGTTCGCTGACTCCAGCAGGTGGTCCAAAAGGATACGGGCTCGGCATCTCGATAGCGATGCTCGCGGGTTTGCTGCCCGGCACAGAGATCGGGAAAGCCGTTCTCGGCACGTTGGATACCGAGTATCGATGCACGGTTGGAGACTTGTTCATCGTTCTCGATCCGAAAGCATTCCCCGGCGGTGAAACGCTCGTCGCGGGAGTGAAGGGCTACCTGGATGAATTACGAGCATCGAAGCCCGGGAAGGGCTTTAAGCAGGTATCTGCCCCCGGTGATCCCGAGAATAAGCTGCGAGAAGAACGCCTGGTAAATGGGATTCCGCATCCCGAGGAGGTCTGGCATGAGGCAGAGCGGCTCTATTCCACAATCTGCAGGTAACCGCCATTGGGGTTTTTCCACGGCGGGGCGTGTCTTTTTTGGCTGGGGCGTGCTGGAGGAACTTCGCAATGTCAGCCAGGAGATTGGGAAGCGGGCGCTGATCTGCACCGATCGAAACATTATTAAGAGCGGCATTGCGGAGAGAGTCGAGTCCCTGTTGAAAGAAGGTGGTGCGGAAGTTCTGGTCTTCCCCGATGGCCGTCCCGAAATCGATATCAAAACCATTTCCGACGCCGCGGAATCCGCTCGCCAATTCAGCCCGGACGTGATCGTCGGGGTCGGTGGCGGCAGTAACCTGGATCTCGGGAAATGTGTCGCAATTCTGCTTCGGTATCCCGGGCCGCTACAGAAGTACTACGGCGAGAATGCCGTGCCCGGAGCAGTGGTGGACGTGATCGCGATCCCTACCACGTCGGGCACGGGTTCGGAAGTCAGCCCGGTAGCGGTCGTCGCCGATCCGGACCGCTTTATGAAGGTCGGCATCGCAAGCCGGCGCATCACGCCGAAGTGGGCGCTGGTGGATCCGTCGCTGACTGTTTCCTGTCCGCCGCACGTTACCGCCCACTCGGGCATGGATGCCCTGAGCCACGCCATCGAATCCTTTTGCGCGCGAATTCCCACTGACCGCTCACCGAGGGCCATCTTCGTCGGAAAGAACCCGATCTCCGACAGTCTTGCGAAGCAGGCGATTCAACTCATTGCCGGATCCCTTGCAAAAGCCGTCTCGGAACCGGGTAACAAAGAAGCCCGGGAGGACATGGCGCTGGCAAGTTTATCGGCGGGGATGGCGTTTTCAAACGCCGGCACGGCCGCCGTTCATGCGCTGCAGTATCCGGTGGGCGAGGCGACCCACACGTCGCATGGTCTGGGCAATGCGGTCCTTATGCCGGCAGTACTGCGAGCCATACTCCAATCGCGCGTTCCGGAGATGGCATTTATCGCTCGCGCGCTGGATTCGCGTCTGAACCAGGCAAGTGATGAAGACGCCGCGCGCCAGGCTCCTGAACTGGTCGCCCGGCTTGGGGACAGCGTACAGATCCCACGCGGGCTTCACGCGATCGGCATGAAGCGCGAACAACTGAATGAAATGGCGGAGCTTGCATCCGGCATCAAGCGCCTGCTCGACAATAGTCCGGTACAGTTCGATCAGGCAGCCCTGTTGAATATTCTTGAGGAGGCATACTAATGACGGTCGCGCAGAAAGAAACGGCCGCGTCTTTTGTAATTATCAATCCGGCAACTGGACAGGAAGTTGCGACTTATTTGGGCCATTCGGACGCTGAGGTCGAAGCAATTCTTGCGGATGTTGGAATTGCGCAACGGAAATGGCAGGGCGTGCCCTTCCCGGAAAGATCCATGCACTTTCGGGCGATCGCCGTTCAACTCCGGAAGGAGGCCGACGAAATTGCGAAGACCATGGCGATCGAGATGGGCAAACCCATGGCGCAGGGGCTCGCCGAAGTTGAAAAGTGCGCATCGAATTGCGACTTCTACGCCGAGCATGCGGCATCTTTCCTGGCTGACGAAAAGTTGCAGATGGAGCAGGCCCTTATTCGCTATCAGCCGCTGGGCACTGTGCTCGCCGTAATGCCCTGGAACTTTCCCTTCTGGCAGGTGCTGCGATGCGTCGGTCCCATCATTATGGCCGGCAACGCCATGGTGCTGAAGCATGCATCGAATGTCATGGGATGCGCCATTTTGATCGAACAAATCCTGAACAGGGCGGGCTTGCCGAAGAATGTTTTCAGGACGCTGAAGATCACTGCCCGCCAGGTCCCGAACGTGATCCGGCACCCTGTCGTATCGGCTGTTACACTCACGGGATCTGAGCCGGCCGGACGCGCGGTTACAGCGGCTGCAGGCGCCGAATTGAAACCGTGCGTGCTCGAGCTTGGCGGCTCGGATCCATTCATTGTCCTGGATGACGCGAATATTGAAGAGGCTGCAAAGGTGGGCGCCTGGGCACGCAACCAGAACGCCGGTCAATCGTGCATTGCGGCCAAACGGTTTATAGTCGTCGACTCCGTGTACGACGAATTCGTCCAGAAGTTTACGGCTCACATTAAGGCCCTGAAAATGGGCGATCCGCTTGAGAAAGACACGCAAGTGGGGCCGATGGCCCGCCATGACCTGCGTGATGAGTTGCACGATCAGGTTGCCCGATCGGTCAAGGCCGGAGCGAAAGTCTTGTTAGGGGGATCCATACCGGCGTCACCGGGCGCCTTCTATCCGCCGACCGTGCTGACGGATGTAACGCCGGGGATCGCGGCTTTTCACGAAGAGACATTCGGACCGGTCGCTGCTGTCATCCGGGTGAAGGATGAAGCGGAGGCCATCGCCACGGCAAATAACAGCCGCTTTGGCCTCGGGTCCTCGCTCTGGACGGCGGACATGGACCGGGCCAACCGCGTTGCTTCGCAGATCGAGTCGGGAATGGTGTTCGTGAATTCGATGACACGCTCCGACCCGAGGATGCCATTCGGAGGCATCAAGGCATCGGGTTTTGGCCGTGAACTCTGGGTGCAGGGAATCCGATCGTTCGCCAACGTCAAAACCGTCTGTATTGGGTGATGAATGTTGACACTACAAAGCGGCCCGGCGTATTTTCTGGCCAATGGAATTTTCAGGAGAAATCGAATGAAAACCAGTCGATCAGTGTCCTTGGGGCTGCTTGTGGCCTTCCTTATGACTTGCGGCACCCTGCTTGCGCATCACGGCACCAACATTTCATACGATCACGACAAGCCGATCACATTGACGGGAACCATCACTGAATTTGCCTGGTCCAATCCGCACGTGCAGCTTTACTTTGACGTGAAGGATGCGAGCGGGAAAGTCGTCAAATGGGCGGGCGAACTGAACAGTCCGGGTGTCCTTGCCCGATCCGGGTGGAGCAGGCGGACGTTCAAGGTTGGCGACGCGGTCTCTCTCACCGTTTTCCCCTCCAAGGCCGGCGCGACTGTCGGAGTTGTGGACCAGTCGAAGGGCGTTATCCTCAACGGCAAGCCACTGCCGCGAGAGAGAAACGACTAGCTGATTACCCATAACGAGCGGCCGCGAATCAAGGGTAAGGAGTTTTTCCATGCGATACGTGTATATGAGTTTGATCCTTGGAGTCATGGCTGTGCTGGTTTTCCCGGCGATGGCTCTTGCGCAGGCTGCGCCACAGTCTGGTCCGGCCAGCCTGAATGGCGTCTGGAATCAGTTCGGCGGTGGCCGGGCCATAACCAATCAGGCTCCGGCGATGACGCGCGAGGGCCAGGCGAAATTCAACGCCACGAAACCCTCTTACGGGGACAGGGCCATTCCTCCCGCACAGGGAAACGATCCTGTCGGCAATTGCGATCCGCTGGGTTTGGTTCGTCTGCTCCTTTTTCCGAGACCGTTTGAATTGGTCGTCCTCCCCGACCGTGTCGTGCAGTTCTTTGAGTGGACGCACGTATGGCGCGACATATGGACTGATGGACGCAAATTGCCCGAGGACGCGGATCCCCGGTGGTACGGATATTCGGTCGGCAGGTGGGAAGGGGACACGCTGGTCGTCGAATCCAGCGGTTTTGAAGACAGAAGCTGGCTCGATCAGTTCGGTAATCCTTTCAGCAGCGAAATGCGTCTGGAGGAACGATACCGGCGTGCGGGTGACACTCTGGAACTCACAATGAAACTGACGGATCCCAGGATGTACACGGCGCCGTGGGTCAGCGAAAAGAAAGTTTCCCGCCTGGCCTCAAAGGCGTCACTGACATTCGACGGGTGGTATGGGCTTCGTGAGGAACTCTGCGCGCCTTCGGTTGAAGATGCCTTTAACCAGAGGGTGCGGAATCCCGCAGGCGGAGTGCAAAACAGGTAATAAGTAGTAAGACGAAAGCCCGGATCGAACCGGCGCTCCGGGCTTTTCGCGTTTTCAAAAAGGGGGGGAAATGGGACGCATCGTAATGTATCTGTCGAGTGTTTTCCTGGTGGCTGCAATGAGCTGCGGCATGGTCCTGGCGCAGGCAACGGCCGAGATCAGTGGAACGGTTCGAGACCAAAGCGCGGCCGTACTGCCGGGAGTAGAGATCACCGCGACGCAAACGGACACCGGCATCAGCCGGATGACCATTACCAATGAAACCGGATCCTACACACTGCCGAACCTGCCGGTGGGACCCTACCGGCTGGAAGCGTCGCTGCCCGGATTTCGCACGTTTCTGCAGACGGGGATAGTCCTGCAGGTCAACAGCAGTCCCGTGATCAATCCGGTGCTGGAGGTTGGTCAGGTTTCCGAAACGATCGAAGTGCAGGCGAATTCAGCGATGGTGGAAACGCGCAGCGTCGGCGTTTCGCAGATTATCGAGAATGAGCGGATTCTGGAGCTGCCACTCAACGGACGGAACGTGACTGAATTGATCACGCTCACCGCCGGAGCCGTCCAGTCTGGTACGCCGGCAGCGATGAGTTTCGATTCGGGCCGCTTTATTTCGGTGAATGGCGGGCTCGGGTTCGGAGTGCAATACAACCTCGACGGCGCCCCGCATACGGATCAATACAGCGGACTGGGCCAGCCCTTTCCGTTCCCGGACGCGTTGCAGGAATTCAAGGTGGAAACCAGCGGCGTTACGGCTTCGAATGGAGGCCAGTCCGGCGCATGGGTCAACTCCGTCACGAAATCAGGCACGAACGAGTTCCACGGCGGCCTCTTTGAGTTCGTCCGCAACGACCTGTTCAACGCGCGGCAATATTTTGCGACGAAGGGCAGTACGCTGAAACGCAACCAGTTTGGCGGAACGATCGGCGGGCCCATCGTAAGGAATAAGCTGTTTGTGTTTGGCGGCTACCAGGGCACGACCACCCGCGAGGACCCGTCCGATACCCGGACTTTCATTCCGACTGCGGCAATGCTGGCCGGCGACTTCACCGTATTCACTTCGCCCGCATGCAATGGCGGACGGCAGGTTGCATTGAGAGCTCCGTTCGTCAATAACCGCGTCGATCCCGCACTGTACAGCAGAGCGGCGCTCAACATCGCGAGCAAGCTTCCGACCACAGGCAGTCCCTGTGGCGAGATCTCGTACGGCGTCATCAACTCCCGAAACGACGGACAGCTCGTAAGCAGGCTCGATTATCAGGCGACCGACAAGCACTCGATTTTCGGCCGGTTTCTGTCCACGTGGTACGACGTCAAAATTCCCTATGAAATTACGAAAGATCTGCTGGCGTCGAATCAACGGGGCTACAGCAACATTTCGCACGCCTTGACTCTCGGATCGACTTACCTGCTCGGTCCAAACACGGTGAACTCGTTCCGCGCGGCTGGTGGTTTGACAAAAGTCGCGCGCCTGGGCGCCGAAATCTTCGCGCCTAACGAGGTCGGGATCAATACTTATAGTTACTTGCCGAAGTACACCATCTTGAGCGTTCAAGGCGCATTTGGCGTCGGGTGCGGCACATGCACCACCTCGACATTCCATAACTACAATGTCCAGGCCAGCGACGATCTGAGCATTATTCGCGGGTCCCATCAGATGGCTTTCGGAGGCGTCGTGTCGCGCGGATACTCCAATGGCGTATCCAACGTTCGCTCGCCCGGCAGCTTTACCATCTCAGCCCAGCAGACCGGTGCGGCACTGGGAGATTTTCTGTTGGGGCGGGTAAACACGTTCATACAGTCCGGACCTGCCTTGTTGCTGACACATCGGTGGTATATCGGGCTGTACGGTCAGGACACCTGGAAGGCTACGCCGACCGTGACGGTGAACTATGGCATTCGCTGGGAGCCCTATTTCCCGCAGGCAATTGACGGCGAGACGATCTACAACTTCAACTACGATCGCTTCAAGCAGGGCATCAAGAGCACTGTATTCCGAAATGCGCCCGCGGGCTTCTACTATCCGGGCGATCCCGGATTCCCCGGCAATACGGGCAGCTATAACGACTTCAACGTCTTCCAGCCGCGCCTCGGCCTGGCCTGGGATGTCAATGGTGACGGCCGAACATCGGTCAGGGCGTCATACGGCATTGCTTACAACTTCAAACCGCTCGTCTGGCACATCGACACGGCGAACGCGCCGCCATGGGGCAATCAGGTCAATTTGATCACCCCGGCGGGTGGCCTGGATAATCCGTGGCTGGGCCGGCCTGGGGGAAACCCGTTCCCGACCGTGTTCAATGCAGACACGCCATTCGTGGAGGGAGGTACCTTTAACAATACTCCTTACGATGCGGGCAACACGTATGCGGGTTCTTGGAACCTGAGCGTTCAAAGGCAGCTGGGCGAGAGCTGGTTAGTGTCGAGTACCTACACCGGCAGCCAGACCGTTCACCTTTGGACGCAGAAGGCGTTGAACCCCGGCATTCTTACGCCTGGAGCAACGCTTGCAAACCTGACCCAGCGCCGGAAACTTTTTCTCGAGAACCCGGCAGAAGGACGGTTCATCGGCGTCATGTCGGAGTTCGATGATGGCGGAACGATGAGTTACAACGGTTTGCTCTTGAATGTGCAACGCCGCGCCTCGAACGGCGTGACGGTTTCCGGCAATTACACATGGTCTCACTGCATTGGTGACTACACGGACTTCAATGGTTCGGGCCCGGACCCGGGAACGGACGTTCAGGATGCCAACAACCGGGATGGAGATCGCGCCAACTGCGTATCGGATCGCCGGCACGTGTTTAACCTGACGTCGGTGGCCGAGACGCCGCGATTTGCCAATAACACGGTCCGATTGCTCGCATCGGGCTGGAGACTATCGGGAATCTACCGGTACGCAACGGGGGCGTATCTGAACGTTACGACGGGAGTGGATAACTCTCTGACGGGTACCAACAACCAGCGGCCCAATCAGGTATTGACCAGCCCTTACCTCGACAAATCCGGTCGTCCCGGAACAGTTTTCCTGAACTCCGCGGCATTTGCCGTACCCGCTACAGGCACGTTCGGGAGCGTGGGCCGCTTGAGCGTTGGAGGCCTGGGAACTTGGAACTTCGATCTCGCCCTGTCACGGGCCTTCCGTTTCAGGGAAGATAATCGTCTTGAGTTTCGTGCCGAAGCGTACAACGTTACAAACAGCTTCCGGCCGCAAAACCCTACAACGAACTTGAGTCAGCCGACCCAGTTCGGCATCATCCGAACCGCGCAGGATCCAAGGATCCTGCAGTTCGCGCTGAAGTACCTCTTCTAGCCCGTCTGGTCCGTCCAGTAATAAGGGCGCACACGCAGGTGTGCGCCCTTATTTTTCAGATCACTCACAGGTCACCCTGAAGTCTGGAATAGTCGAATGCCCGCAATGCCTGCGGCGCCGCAATCGAGGATCTGCGCCGCATTTGCCATTGTGACGCCACCTATGGCAAGGACCGGGAGTCTGAGAGCCGCAACAACGCGGCGCAGCGTATCGAGGCCCGCAGGAGTCTTTCCGGGTGTTTCGAAGACCGGGCCGAAGACGACGAAATCCGCGCCGGCCTTCTCTGCCTGAATCGCCTCTTCGACAGAGTGTGTGGAAACGCCCAGAACCTGCACAAGCGGCCGTACACGTTCCGCCGGCAAGCCGTTTGACGGGAGATGAACTCCGACACTTGCGGTTACCGCAATATCAACGCGGTCATTGACGAGGACTTTCGTATTGCTCTTGCCGGCGAGATCGCGGATTTGAGAAACGATTTCAAAGAGCTGTTTGGCTGGAAGGTCTTTTTCGCGGACCTGAATCATGTGTACGCCGTCATCGATAGCCCGCCTCGCAAAGACGATGATGTCGCCCTGCCTGCGATCTGTGACGTAGTAGCGGATCATTATTCTTGATGGCTGCGCCCTATAGGGCTTGCTTTCACTTATTCAGTTGAAGTGTGATCGACCATGCGGAGCGACTTCCAGAAGCCCGCGAGTTCAGCGAGTCCGATCAGGAAGTCGATGACTCCGAGCCCCGAAACAGCTCCCCTGACGAAGTTATTCAGGAGAATCCCACGGAGTAAGGGCGAATAATCCAGCAGGAAATTGTTTTCCCACAGTGCCGACCAGGGCACGAAGACGAGAAATATTCCAATTTCGAAGCAGAAGAGAATGAAGGCTATGGCAAGAAGGCGACCCATGAAAATTCGGATTTCGACGTTCGGCAATCGGATTTCGGAGCGGCGGGCACGGTAAAATGCGCCGGAATCCGAAATCCGAAAGTTCGAATGCCGAAATGTCTACTGTGCGGCCTTGGCCTCTTTGATGCGCGCGGCTTTTCCGCGGAGTTCACGTATGTAATACAGTTTGGCGCGCCGTACGCGGCCCGAGCGCACTACCTCGATTTTGTCGATTGTGCGGGAATGGAGAGGAAAGATACGTTCGACTCCATGTCCGAAGGACATTTTCCGAACCGTGAAGGTGGCGCGCACTCCCCCGTGTTTCTGCGCAATACAGACTCCTTCAAACACCTGAATGCGCTCTTTATCGCCTTCCTTGATCTTTACGTGAACTTTGACAGTGTCGCCAGGTTTAAACCCGGGAAGGTCGGTTCGAAGTTGCGGTTTCTCCACCATGTCCAATGTATTCATAACTACCTCGTCAATAGATCCGGCCTGTTTTTTTCCGTCTTTATGAGAGCGGCTTCATCGCGCCACTTTCGGACGGCCTCGTGATCGCCCGATATCAAAACGTCGGGCACTCTCCATCCGCGGAAATCCGCCGGCCTTGTATAGTGCGGATGTTCCACTCGCTGATTCAGTTCCGCGGGGTTTGAAAAAGAGTCCCGCAATATCGATTCTTCCTTGCCGACAACACCCGGCACATAACGCGACACGGCATCCACTACGAGCGCCGCCGCAATTTCGCCGCCCGACAGAATGAAGTCGCCGACCGAAATTTCCGCCGTTGCCAGATGCTCGGCAACGCGTTCGTCGATTCCTTCGTAGCGTCCGCAGATCAAAATAACCTGAGGCGCCTTGGACAGCCGTAGCGCTTCGGCCTGGCAGAATTTGCGGCCGGCTGCGCTGAGCACGACTACTTCAGCCTGGTCACTCATCCGAACCGCTTCGACCGCATCGAAAATCGGCTCCGGTTTGAAAACCATTCCTTCGCCGCCGCCGAAAGGCCGATCATCGACTGTTCGATGCCGATCCGAGGTGAATTCCCTGAGATCCCGGATCCGTGTTTCGATGAGACCCTTTTCGCGGCCCCGCCTGACGACACCGAAATCGAAAGGGCCCTTGAAGAATTCCGGGAAAATAGTAACGACGTCAAACGTCACTTGTTCAGTTCCCGCAGATCCTGGGGCAACGACACTTCGATTCGCCGCTGATCCACATCGATCTTCTTTATATACGCATCGGCGAATGGGATCAGCAGTTCTTCATCGCCGTGGATGACTTTCAGAATCTGCGCGCCGCGTGAGTCAAGCACGTCGGCAGCGTCACCGACATACTCGCCGCTCTCGCTGAAAACGCCGCATCCCTTCAACTGAAACCTGTAAAACCAGCCTTCCTTCGCCGGCAAAAGTTCGTTGGCGGGAATTTTAATCTCGGCGCCTATCCACTTTTCGGCCTCTGAAATCTCATCCAGTCCGCGAAGTTTGATAATGCAGCGCCCGTGCTGCCTGCGGAAAAATTCGATTTCAGTATGTCTCTCGCCGGTTTTGGCGGTCACAACCACCCGGCGGCCCGGGGTGAATACCTCGTCCTCTTCGAGCGTAACTTCTACTCTTACGGCGCCCTTAAGACCCTGAGTCTTTGTGATCCGGGCGATGGAAATGAAGGAAGCCTCTCGTTGACTGATGAAGCACTACTCCAGGATTTCAAGCGTGAAACGTTTCTTTAGCTTCATCCCCGCTGCGCTGAGAATGGTTCGAATCGAGCGTGCCGTTCTCCCCTGCTTTCCAATTACCTTGCCCAGGTCGCTCTGCGCAACTCTCAGTTCCAGAACGGTTGTTTGTTCCCCTTCGATCGGCCGAACCGTGACCTGTTCGGGGTTATCCACCAGGGCTTTCGCGATTTGCTCAATAAGCTCCTTCATCAGCCACCTCCACTCGACTTGTGCCTAGCGCTACGAAATTGAGCTACAAGTAATATGAATACTGGATGAGGGACCGAAGGACCCTGGCTTGCCCGGCTGTTACTTCACGATCTCCTTTTTCCGAAGGATGCTGCGGACAGTCTCCGACGGTTCCGCACCCTTTGAAAGCCAGTATTGAGCGCGTTCCGCGTTGATTTCCATCTGCACGGGATTCGCAATGGGATTGTATTGGCCCAGGACTTCCAGGAATCGGCCATTCCGGGCACGCCTTTTATCAATAACCACAATCCGGTAGTACGGACGCTTTTTAGACCCGATCCGGGTCAGACGCATTGCTACCAAAAGATAAGCCTCCTTATGAAAAACCTTTGAAGTATAGCTAAAAGCAGCGCAAAAGGCAGGTTGAATTTCTGAATTCCGGCCTAGAAGGGCATTTGCGGCAGTTTCATCCCCTTCATCCGCTTTCCGAAGAATGAATTTTTCATCCCCTTCATCATCTTGCGGGTCTGCACATACTGCTTCAGAAGCTGGTTGACCTGCTGAACGCTCGTTCCACTCCCCCTGGCGATCCGTTTGCGTCGGCTTCCGTTGATGATTTGATGATTTCGGCGCTCCTTTGGCGTCATCGAGTTGATGATCGCCTCGATCCGCACCAGTTCGTTTTCATCAACTTTTGCTTTCTGCATGTCTTTGAATGGGCCAATGCTGGGAAGCATTCCGAGGATCTGTTCCAGCGAGCCAAGCTTTCGAATCTGGGTGAGTTGGTCGCGGAAATCTTCAAGCGAGAAGGTGTCCGTTCTCAGCTTTTCGGTGAGTTCCAACGCCTTTTTCTTATCGACAACCTCTTCGGCCTTCTCAATAAGCGAAAGAACGTCACCCATCCCGATGATTCGCGACACCAGCCGGTCGGGATGGAACAATTCCAGCGCATCGTATTTCTCGCCGGTGCCTACGAATTTCACGGGCTGACCGGTGACCTGCTTGATCGAAAGCGCTGCACCGCCGCGGGCATCGCCGTCCATCTTTGTGAGGATGAAACCACTGAAGCCAAGCTGCTCATGGAACTGCTGCGCGCTCTTTACGGCGTCCTGGCCAAGCATGGCGTCCGCCACGAAAAGTATTTCACTGGGGTGAAGCTTCGTCTGGATCTCGCGAAGCTCGTTCATCAACGGTTCGTCGATGTGAAGACGGCCAGCCGTGTCGATTACCAGGACATCATGAGCAGTGTTGCGCGCTTCGCGAAGAGCGCCTTCGCACAGAGCCAGCGGCTTGTCGTCCGGATTACCCTCGTAGAGCTTTACGCCAATCTCTTTCGCAATCACCTTGAGCTGATCGCGCGCGGCGGGCCGATACACGTCGACCGATACCAGCATGGGTCGGTGGCCATTCTTCTCCAGCCACCTCGCCAGTTTTCCGGAAGACGTCGTCTTACCCGAACCCTGCAAGCCGACCAGCATGATTACAGTCGGGGGCTGTGAGGCGAAATTGAGTCTGACGTTCGATCCCCCCAGCATCTCGACCAGCTCGTCGCGGACAATTTTTACAACCTGCTGCCCGGGACTGAGGCTTTGCATCACTTCCTGTCCCATGGCCTTTTCCCTGACCGCGTCCGTAAATTGCTTTACGACTTTGAAATTGACGTCCGCTTCCAGCAGGGCGATGCGAATCTCTTTAAGCGACTCTTGAACGTGTTCCTCGGTCAACCGGCCTTCACCGCGAAGGTTCTTGAAGACACGTTGAAGTTTTTCGGAGAGGTTTTCGAACATAGTTTTCAGTATATATCGGGCGGGCTATCGCCGTTGGATGCGCTCGATTGTCTGTGCTTTGCCCGTTTTCGAGTCCACGCCGATTACCACGGCATTCAGGCGCACGTCCTCTGAAGCGGACTCGAACTTGTCGTTGATCTGCGTCAGGAACCGGTTGATTGCCTGCTCCTTCATGACGCCCACTACGGAGTGGAACGGACCCGACATCCCGACATCCGTCAAATAAGCGGTTCCGCCGGGAAGAATCGTCTCATCGGCGGTAGGAATGTGGGTATGAGTGCCGACGACGGCCGAAACGCGGCCATCGAGATACCAACCCATTGCGACTTTTTCGGAAGTCGCTTCACCATGCATGTCGACGAAGATCACTTTGACGTGCTCTGGAATTTTTGTCAGTTCCTCGTCAACGACACGAAAAGGATCATCGGTTGCGGGCATGAATACCCGTCCCTGCAGGTTGATGACAGCGGCTTCCTCCCCGTTTCGGCTTTTCAGGACAGCGGTTCCACGCCCCGGATTGTTGGGCGGATAGTTCGCCGGCCTCAGTATTCTCGTGTTGTTGTTAAGGTACGGAAGGATCTCCTTCTTGTCCCATACGTGATTTCCGGATGTCAGTACGTCGATTCCCCAGTCGAAGAGTTCATCGGCGATTTTCGGCGTAATTCCGAACCCGTTGGCCGCGTTTTCACAGTTCAGCACTGTGAAATCGATTTCGTATTCCCTCTGGATGTGCCGCAAATGGTCGTGGACAATCGCTCGCCCGGGACGAGCGACAGTGTCGCCAATAAAGAGGATTTTCACGGAAGCTACTTTCTAAGGCGTACCCGCATCCCTATGGATGGGTTGGACGCCACCAAGGAGGGTCAGCCGCGATCCAACTGGTTACAGTTGGCCCCGCAGAAGCCGTGTGGCTCACCTTATTTGAACCTGCTACACAGGTGGGTGTCCTATTCGCGCTTTAGGGGACCTTGGTACCCCGAGGGGTTAGGCCCGCACACCACGACGAAACGCAGACTCCCTATCAAATAAGCATTGGTTCAAAATTAGTGGAACCATCACGCACTTCGCAGGGTTCAAAGATTCTAGAGGAAGGGCGGCTACTTCTTCAAGACCTCTTCCAAAGCCTGGGTCCACTCGTCGCTCTTCCGGCGGACCGCGGCCAGTTCCTCAGCCAGGTGGAGAGCCACCAGAATCGCCACTTTTAGCGAGTCGGCGGTATTGGCCGCGGCTGAAATTTCGCGCATGCGGTTGTCCACGTCGTCAGCCAGCCGGCGCACTTCAGGCTCCGACAACGGGCTCTTTAAATAGATGGAGTACTTCTGGTCGAAGATCTCGACGTCGATGCTCCGCGGCCGCTTAGACAAGACTTTCCTCGCTCAGTTCCGATAACGTTTCGAGCAATGACTCGACTTTACCCTGAACGACGGCACGCTCGCGCCTGAATTCCGTCAGTTCGCGGCGAACGGCGGCCAGTTCTTTTTCTAGAAGATCCTTTTCCCTGCGCGTCGTCTTCAGTAGCGCGATGGTTTGTATGATTCGCGCTTCCAGTTTGTCGAACTTGTCCGCGGCCATCACTCAACTCCTCAACTGCGCCCCGAGGCGCTGACCGAGCAGATGCAAAATCTGCTGGTCGAATTGTTCGACCTCAATGTCCGTGAGTGTGCGTTCCGAAGATTGATAAACGACCGAAACCGCGAGACTGTACCTGGATTCAGGAAATGGTCCCGTTTCCAGCCGGTCGAAGGGCCCAACTTCAACAAGCTCCTGGATTCCGGCGCTTTCGATGGCTGCCTTGACGTCCGAGAATCGAGTGGACCTATCAAGCAGGAGAGAGAAATCACGGCGAATCGATGGAAACCGGGGAACCGGTTGGAGCTGGCGCCTGTCGCGAGACTCCAAAACGGCATCGAGATCGAATTCGGCGACATACACGCGCTGACGCACTTTGAAGGACTCGGTGTAATCGGGGTGAAGTTCCCCCATCTTCACCATATTGCCGCTCCGGGCAGAGCGCCCGGGATGATAGGACGAGGGCACGCCGGTCTTTTCCATCGTCATTTCCAGATCAAAGGCCTTGAGAATCATTTCGACGTCGCCTTTCAAATCGTAGAAAGTGAACTCGCGGGTGGACTCCTGGATGGATTTTTGCCGCAAATATCCAGTGGCTGCGAGAATCAGTTCGCGCCGTTCCGATCCCTTCTTATAAACCTTGCCCATTTCAAAGAACTGCAAGTCGCGAATGCCGTGGTTTAGATTCCACTGAATTGCCTTGAGGACGCCGGGTAGCAACGACGCGCGCAGAACGGAGGCGTCTTCGGTAAGCGGGTTCGTCAGTCTCTCCAGGCTCACATCCGGCCGGAATTGATGCTCGATCTTGTCGTCCGATAGCGACAGACCGTAGATCTCCGAATATCCGCTGCCCGTAAGCAGGGCACGCAGCGACTTTTCCCTCGAATACTGTGGCAGGCCCGAACCAAAACCCGACCACACCGGCAATGTTGGAGCAAATTTGTCGAAGCCGTGGTGGCGCGCGATCTCTTCGAGCAGGTCCTCCTCGCGGCTCACGTCAACTCTGAACGTGGGAACCTCCACGGACCACCCTCCGTCTGCCTGATCCACGCGGAATCCGAGCTTTGCAAAGATCCTCTCAACGATTTGGTCATCGACCTGGGATCCCAGAAAAGCGGCGATCCGCGCTCGCCGCAGCGTGACCACGACGGGTCTTCTGGTAACCGGGTAGGTGTCGATGACGCCCCTGTATATGGTTCCCGCGGCGAGCTGCTGAATCATGGCCGCGGCCCTGTCGCAGGCGAAGCGCGCCATCTCAATGTCAGCCCCGCGCTCAAAGCGATACGAAGCCTCTGTAGCCAAACCCAGAGTCCGCGCGGTCTTGCGAATGGACAGGGGAGCGAAGGTGGCGCTCTCGAGAAGAACGTTCGTCGTTTTCCCTGAAATTTCCGTATCCTGTCCGCCCATGATTCCGGCAAGCGCAACCGGGCGATTAGCGTCGGCGATGACCAGCATGGAAGGATTCAGTGCGCGCTCGATTCCGTCAAGGGTGGTGATCTTTTCGTCGATGCTCGCCCGGCGAACGATGATTTGACGGCCCTGTAATGTATCTGCATCGAACGCGTGCAACGGCTGGCCGAGTTCAAGCATGACGTAGTTCGTCACGTCGGCAACATTGTTGATGGAGCGTACACCCAGCGCTTCCAGCCGTTGTTTCAGCCAGTCCGGCGACGGTCCAATCTTTACTCCTTCGATGTAGCGTCCGCAGTACCTGGCGCACAGATCGACATCGGTGATTGAAATCGAAAAGATGCCGCTGGCCGGGCGGTCGCATTCCTTGAGGTCAAACTCGGGCGCGCGCAGCGGTTTCCCGTATATGGCGCTTACCTCACGGGCAACACCGGCGTGATTCAGACAGTCTGGACGATTCGTTGTTATGTCGAGCTCAAATATGGTGTCGCTGCCGACGGTTTCGGCTGTGTCCACGGCAAGACCGACCAGTGTGACGTCCTGGCCGAACCGGGCCGGTTCAACAGGCACTTCTACGAACTCTTTGAGCCAGGCGAGACTGATCTTCATGGATGGCCCGCTAAAACTGCTCCAGGAACCGCATATCGTTCTGGAAAAACGACTGAATGTCGCTGATGTTGTACTTCAACATCGTGTAGCGCTCGATGCCGCCGCCAAACGCAAAGCCCGTGTACTTTTCCGGATCGTACTTCACAAACGAGTATAAATTCGGATGCACCATACCGGACCCCATCACCTCGATCCATCCGGTGTTTTTGCAGATTCGGCAACCCGCAGCCCCGCAGAAAACGCACGACACGTCCACTTCCGCACTGGGTTCCGTGAACGGGAAAAAACTGGGACGCAGCCGGGTTTTGGTGCCTTTACCGAAGAATTCCCTGTGAAAACGCTCGAGGGTTCCCTTGAGATCTGAGAAGGTGATGCCTTCGTCAACGAGCAGGCCTTCGACCTGATGGAACATCGGCGAGTGCGTGGCGTCCGCGGCGTCGCGCCGGAACACCTTGCCCGGGCAGATAATCCGGACCGGCGGCTGCACCTTCTCCATCGTTCTTACCTGAACCGGAGAGGTGTGCGTGCGAAGCACCAGATCATCCGAAATGTAGAAAGTGTCTTTTGGGTCCCGCGCCGGATGTCCGGCGGGAATGTTCAGCGCTTCGAAGTTGTAGTAGGTATTCTCGACCTCCGGCCCGTCCTCAACCGTATAACCCATCGAAACGAAGATCTCTTCGATTTCGTTTCGGACAATCGTGAGGGGGTGGTGATGGCCGATGCGGCGGCGATTGCCAGGCAGCGTGATGTCGAGGCGTTCGCGCTCCAGTGTGCTGAGCTTCTCTTGCTCCGCGATCGTGGTCTGTAGCGTCTCAATCGCAGCTTCGATCCTGGTCTTCAGTTCGTTGCCGACTCGGCCGAATTCCGCGCGTTCGCTGGAAGGAAGCTCTCGCAGATTCTGAAGTTGCGTGGTGATTAGACCGGACTTGCGGGAGAGATACCGGGTGCGGATGTCTTCCAGTGACCGGAGATCGACCACGCAAGCGCGGTCGCGCTCGAACTGCTCCTCGATCGCTCGAAGCTGGTCGATCCCGGTTTTTGAAGCCATTTTTTCACTGTACCCTCCATGGCCGGGTGCGCAACCCGTCCATGGGAGCGCCGCACCGCTTTACGCAGTCTTGGTAGCGGCAGTTTTGGCTGTTTCCGCCAGACGCGTGAAAGCGGCCGGATCGCTGAGGGCGAGGTCTGCCAGGACCTTGCGGTCCAGGTCGACGCCCGCTTGCTTCAACCCGAAGATAAACTGATGGTAGTTCAGGCCATTCTGCCGGGCTGCCGCTCCAATTCGAATGATCCACAGCCGCCGGAAATCGCGCTTGCGCGCTTTCCGGTCGCGATAGGCGTATCCCAGTGCTTTCTGAACCGACTCTTTGGCAAACTTGAAAAGCTTGCTCTTACTCAGGTAATAACCCTTCGCAAGCTTCAAAATCTTCTTTCGGCGATTATGCCGTTTTGTTCCGCGTTTAACTCGAGGCACTCTATAACTCCTTACTTATTGGCTGCGCCCTGTCGGGCTTGCATTCGCAGCCGCTCATTTGCTGCTACTGCTTCAGGCGTAAGGCAACATTGCGAGAATTTTGGGAGTATCCGCGTCAGTCGCTATGGCGGATTTGCCCAGTCTTCTTTTTCGGCTCGCGGCCTTTTTCGTAAGAATATGCCGAGCGAATGCGTGACGACGTTTGACCTTGCCGGTTCCCGTAAGTTTGAAGCGCTTTGCCGCGCCTTTGTGCGTTTTTAACTTCATAACTTCTTCCTACTTTTTTGGAGCAAATATAGCGATTAAATTGGGCCCTTCCATTTTGGGCCGGGCCTCAACGGCCCCGATTTCGGCCAGTTCCGTCACCAACCGCTCAATCAACGCGCGGCCGATACTCTGGTGAACGATTTCGCGGCCTCTGAAAAATACCGTCGCCTTAACCTTGTCCCCCTGCTGGAGGAACCGGATGATGTGGTTCCTTTTGAACTCGTAATCGTGATCATCCGTGTTGGGCCGAAACTTTACTTCCTTAACTGTAATGTTCTTCTGGTGCTTCTTTGCCTCATGAAGCTTCTTGTTGAGCTGGTACAGGTACTTCCCATAATCCATGATCCTGCAAACCGGAGGCTGCGCAGTGGGTGCGACCTCTACCAGATCCAGGCCCCGTTCCTCAGCGACCTTTAACGCTTGCTGAGGCGTCATTATTCCGAGTTGCGCATTTTCGTCGTCGATGACACGAACTTCCCGAGCCCGGATGCGATGGTTCACCCTTATGTTTTTGTCGATGGCCTAGCCTCCTGAAACATTGCCGTTGAGATAAACGCTAAAGATAACAAAGAAGAACACCTGTTTTCAACGAACCTATTCCGTAACATTCCGTAACTTGTGCAAAACCGGTGTTTCGGTTAGGCTGACGAGCATGCGTCACGCAGTCATTAATACGCGGTTCGGTCCGCAGATTCCGGCTTCCACGGCCATAGGGTTGGCGTCGGCCGGTTGCGGCGCTCAGGTTCCCCAGAAGGGCTCTGTGGCGGACTATCCGAGTGGCATGTCTGGCCACAATAGCTCGCTCTCCGGGTGCGCCCGAGGGATACTCCCCAGAAAACAACACCCCACGATCGAAACAGAACGGACGCTTTTCACGTAGTTCGAGTCTGCGCGATTCGAAGTTCAAATAAAATAGGGATCGTATGCCCAAAAACGAACGCTTGGATACAAAACGTCATTCGCTGGCCCATTTGATGGCAGCCAGCATTCAGGAAATCTTTCCGGAAGCCAGGTTCGGTGTCGGTCCGGTGATCGAGGACGGTTTTTACTACGACGTCCACCTGAACCGGTCGCTCGTCCCCGAGGACTTGCAGATGATCGAGAGCCGGATGCGAGAGAAGGTGAAGCAGAAGCTTCGCTTCGAACGCTCGGAATTTCCGATGGCTCAGGCCGCTGAAATGTTCGGAACGATGAAACAGGACTTCAAGGTGGAACTCCTCAGGGACCTGGCAACGCGCGGTACGACGGCAGTCGCCGACCTTGAAGACGCAAACCTTGTCGGTGGAAGCGTAAGCGAAGTAAGCGTTTACAAGACCGGGAGCTTTACCGATCTGTGCCGCGGTCCCCATGTGGACTGCACCGACGAAATCGACACCGCCAGCTTCCGGCTGACGCGCGTTTCGGGCGCCTACTGGCGCGGCGACCAGGCTCGCGAGCAGCTGCAGCGAGTGTATGGCGTCGCTTTCGATACGAAGAAAGAGCTCGAAGAGTACTTCGTCAGGCTCGAAGAGGCCAAGAAGCGGGACCACCGGAAGCTCGGGCAGGAACTCGACCTGTTCAGCATCCAGCCGGATACGATCGGCGGCGGACTCATACTCTGGCATCCAAAGGGCGGCCTGATCCGGTACCTCATAGAAGAGTACTGCAAGAAGGAACATCTCCGGGCCGGCTATGACTTTGTATACACACCGCATATCGGCCGCGCGAGCTTGTGGGAAACCAGCGGACATCTGGGCTTTTATGCCGAGAACATGTACGCGCCGATCAAGATCGAAGAGCAACTCTATTACCTGAAGCCGATGAACTGCCCGTTCCACGTGAACATCTTCAAGAGCGGGCTGCGTTCGTATCGCGATCTGCCACTGCGCTTCGCGGAATGGGGCACCGTATACCGGTTCGAGAGGAGCGGAGTGCTGCACGGCCTGACGCGCGTGCGCGGTTTTACCCAGGATGATGCGCATCTGTTTTGCCGCCCGGACCAGATGCCCCAGGAGATCGATAAGGCATTCAACTTCAGTCTCGATATCCTTCGGGCGTTCGGTTTCGATTCGTTTGAAGTTCTTCTCAGCACCAGACCTGAAAAGCGTGTTGGACGCGAGGAGGATTGGGACGTTGCCGAAGCCGCATTGGAAGCGGCTCTGCAGCGTTCCGGAATCAAGTATCAGGTCAACGCCGGGGACGGCGCCTTCTATGGCCCAAAGATCGACATCCTTGTGAAGGATGCCATCGGCCGTCCGTGGCAGTTGAGCACGGTGCAGTTCGATTTCAACCTTCCGGAGAGATTTGATCTTTCGTTCATAGGTGAGGACGGCGCGCAGCATCGGCCGTTCATGATTCACCGGGCGCTGCTGGGAAGCATGGAGCGTTTCTTCGGTGTTTTGCTTGAACATCACGGTGGGGCGCTGCCCGTCTGGCTGGCGCCGGTGCAGGCGGTGGTCATTCCGATCGCAGACCGTCATTTCGATTACGGCAAGGTCGTTCACGAACGGCTGAAAGCCGCCGGACTCCGCGTGGAAATCGATAGTGGCGTGGACCGGATGAACGCAAAAATCCGGAACGCCCAGCTTCGGAAGATTCCTTACATGCTGGTGGTCGGCGATCGGGAACAGGAAAACGGCGCAGTGTCCGTGCGGTTGCGCTCAGGCGAAGACTTGAAATCGAAGTCCGTCGATGAGTTCCTGGCTATCGCGCAGCAGGCAGTCGAAAGCAAGAAGTAGGTAAAGAGCGGAGTTTCTCCACGCCGTTGTTCCGTTGCTTTATGCTATGGCGCAAATGAGCTGGAATCGCTTCACCAGGATCTTGGGCATAGGCGTGATTGCCGTCTTCGCGGGTTCCGCGTTCACTCCTGTCTGGAACCTTGCCGCGCGTAGATTGTCACCGGCCGCCGAAATCGCTTCCGCCGATGCGATTGTCGTGCTCGCTGCGGGGATGGGCGGGGAGTCGACGCTCGGCGAAGAGTCGCTGCGCCGGACCTTTGAAGGGATGCGGCTCTATCAGCGCGGCTTGGCGCCGTTGATTGTGTTTTCAGGCAGCGGCGCCGAAGCTGAGGTTCGCGCCCGCCTCGCACGCGACATAGGCATTCCTGCCAACGCAATCCTTCTTGAAAGGAATGCGAATACCACTCGTGAGGAATCCACACGCATCGCCGGGTTACTGCATCCACGCCGCGCGATCCATATCTTGCTGGTTACCGAGTCCCTTCACATGCTTCGAGCGAAGCGCGTATTCGAAGGCGCAGGCTTCCAGGTTTCGCCCGCGCCTTCGGATCGGTATCCGGCAGAAGTGTTCACTCCTGAGGACCGGATCTGGCTGATGACGAGAGTCTTACAGGAATCCGCGGCCCTCATTTACTACAGGCTGTCGGGCTACATTTAGTATCAGGAGGTGTTATGGACAACGCATTTGGCGCGGTTTTGGTGATCGCGACTTCCATTGCAGCTTGCTTGATCGCCCGCCGGTTCGCCGCGGGCGCCACAGGTTCACTGCGCCGGGCCACCGGGGAGGCACTGGAATGTATCGGAACGAGCGCTGTCTTTCTCGTCGCCAACGTTTTCGCTGCGATGATACTGATTCTTCTGATCCGCCGCGTCACCCCATTCTTCATCACTGTTTATGGTCTTGATGATCCGCTTCTAATTGCCGTGTCCGCACTCCAGGGCCTGGTGTTCAAAATGTGGTGGAGATCAGCAGCCTAGAGTATGTCTACCTGGTGCCGGGCGCCGCGTCCGGTTCGTGACGCGAGAGCCTGTATACCGAGACCGGTTGCCTGAATCCACGAATGGCGACCTCCTGGCGATCGTGGAACAGCAGCCTCGGGTCGTGTTGCGCACCGTCGCGCACGGCCTCGGAAACTACCACCGTCATTGGAGCCGCAACGCCGCAAAGGCGCGCTGCCAGGTTCACTGAACTTCCGATCACGGAATAGTCGAAGTGTTCCGACGATCCGATGTTTCCAATGATCACCCGGCCCAAATTTATTCCGATACCGATCTGACGGACTCGCTCGTCTTCTCCTTCGCCCAGCCTCTTCGCTGATTCCATGACACGCAATGCACACAGACAACTCCGCACCGCCATGCCGGGACCATCGAAGATTGCCATCACTCCGTCACCGCCGAACTTGTCGATATAGCCTTCGTACTGATACACAAGGTCCACCTGTTCAGCGAGAAACTTGCTCAGGATCGAAAACAGGACGTGGGACTCCATCTCTTCGGAAAGCGCCGTGAAACCGCGGATATCGGTGAAGCAGATGCATACGTCGTTTTCCTGAGGCGCCGGCAGCTCCCCTGTTCGGGAATAGGTTTCAACCACCGCCTTCGTACGCGTGGAAACATACCGGC
This sequence comes from Candidatus Sulfopaludibacter sp. SbA3, assembly GCA_945865815.1. Lineage (GTDB taxonomy): Bacteria > Acidobacteriota > Terriglobia > 20CM-2-55-15 > 20CM-2-55-15 > CAMBFR01. Next base: position 33,539 of record CAMBFR010000001.1, on the reverse strand, counting down.
TGAGATTCCGCCTCACCTTTTCGAGTTCCGACATGTATTCCATGCGCTCCAGGTGACCTTTCAGGCGGACACGCAGAACTGCGGTTTGAATTGGTTTTTTCAGGAAATCGTTACATCCGGCCTTGAACCCGCTTTCCAGCGCGCTTCCTTCATCATGACCGGTGACGAACATTATCGGAGTCAGGCGGTATCGCTCCATGAGACGCAGTGCTCTGCAAAGTTCGACTCCGCTCATTCCTTCAAGGTCGATATCCAGGAGAAACGCGTCGATTTCGTTCACAGTGGCCGTTCGCAATGCTTCTTCCGCCGTCCGGTTCTCGAATATCTCGTAACCCTCGTCTTCGAGCAATGTCCTGAGCACGGACCGAACCGCGACTTCGTCGTCGACGACTAGTATTTTTTTGGCCATATTCCCGTCACGCGAGACGAAGTATACCGAAGAGGAAGTCTATGGGTTCGCCCTCTTGTGATTCCCATATCGCTAAATCCCATTGACAAAGGATTCCTTCGAAGGCGAAAATCTTCTATTGAAATTGATTTTCAATTTCAATTAGATTGCAGTCAGTTAAAGTCAGACGATTTTTAACAGGAAGGTAAGTGGTGGGAAGGGATGCGCTGGACTGAGACCAGCGCATCCCCGGAGCGTTCCTAATTGGGTGGTACCGTTCGAAACGCCGGCATGAGTATAGGTTTCTCCTCTGCGGAGCGTCAATCCATCCCCTGCCATTAGTCAGTAGGGAGAACCATGAAGAAATTGTTGTTCAGGTGGGCCGCAGGTTTGTTTGTTTCGTGTTTGCTGTTTTACGGTGGCGATGTAGGGGCATTCCAGGGTCAGGCTGCGCCTCCGCAAACCCCGGCTTCCGAATTGGAAGAGTTGAGCCGGAAGGTAGATGTCCTGGCGGAAGAGGTTGAGAAGCAGAGAAGCGGGGAACCCGAAGTCGAAGTCACTCCGGATCAGGCTCGGGCACTGGGCCTTGGATTCTCCGCGGCGTCAGTTTATCGAAAGCAGCGGGGCGTCTCGATTGCCGGCTACGGCGAGATGCTGTACGAGAATTTTGCATCTGCGGATCAGGCCGGACGAACAAGGAACCAGGGAGCCCAGTTGGATTTTCTGCGCGCAGTCCTGTACTTCGGTTACCGCTTCAACGACAAATTTCTGTTCAATTCCGAAATCGAATTGGAGCACGCCAACGAGATATGGACGGAATTCGCATACGTCGACTACATTGCGCATCCTGCACTGACGGTCCGCGGTGGCCTCCTGCTTGTTCCAATGGGACTGACCAACGAATTTCATGAGCCGAATACGTTCTTGGGCGCGCGTCGAACCGAGACCGAGAGCCGCATCATTCCTTCCACCTGGCGAGAGAACGGTTTCGGGGTCGTTGGTTCCGCCGGAAAATTCAGCTACCGGGCCTATGTCGTGAATGGCATGAACGCCGCGGGGTTCACCAGCGACGGGCTGCGTGGCGGACGGCAAAGGGGATCCAGGGCGCGAGTCAGCGATGCGGCGTTCGTGGGACGGCTTGATGCCACGCCAATTCCCGGCGCCCTGGTCGGTGGATCGTTTTACGTCGGCGGCTCAGATCAGGATCAGTTCACCCTGGGCGGCCGGCAGCTCAATGTGAAAACCACCGTTGGGGAACTCCATGCGCAGATTCAGATGAGAGGCGTGGATTTTCGTGGCCTTTTTGCGCGTACCGTCCTGGACGATGCCGCGGCACTCAATGCGGTTCGCAACCTCACCGGCGGCAACGCGATTGCAGAGCAGATGGACGGCGGTTATTTGCAGATTGGATACAACGTACTTTCTCAATCCCGTGACGAAGCCGCTTTGACTCCCTTTTATCGGTTCGAGAAGTTCAACACGCAGAAGCGCCCTGCCGCGGGCTTCGCCGCTAACGCTGCAATGGATCGCAAGTACCACACGGCCGGACTTCAGTTTCAGCCCATCCGGAACGTGGTTGTTAAGGCGGATTATCAATGGATCAGGAATGCCGCAAATACCGGACTCGGTCAATTCAATATTGCGCTCGGCTACTCGTTCTAACGCGATGACCTGGCGGAAGACCTGGGCATTTGCTTTCGGCCTGGTGCTGGTCTTTTCCGTGTCCGGCTTTTCACAGGTCAGCCGCGAAGAAGCGTTGGCAAGGGTCTATCCCGGCGCGGCGATTCGCGCGGAGAGGCTGTTCCTGAGGAACGATCAAATGGCGGCAGCCAGCGCTCTTGCCGGCACGGAGGTGGAGACTGCTTTGGTGGCTCTCTATTCCGCTGTGGCTGACGGCAGAGTGGTGGGCCGTGCCTACGTCGATACTCATGTGGTCCGAACGAAACGAGAGAGCCTGCTGATTTGCCTGGATGAGAAGGGCGACGTCAAACGGATCGAGGTGACCGCGTTTCTCGAACCGCCGGAGTATCTGGGTCCGCCGGCGTGGTACGCGCAGTTCAGCGGGAAACCGTTGAATGATGACCTGAATCTGAACCGCGGAATCCGGCCGATTGCCGGAGCGACGCTGACCGGCGCCGCCACGGCGCGTGCCGTACGGCGGGTCCTGGCGATCGATCGCGTTGTGACAGGCGCAACTGCCGGCGAAAGGAGACCATGAGCCCCGCCGAAAGATGGCTTTCACACGTTTCCACGATCGTCGTCAGTTTGAGCGGGTTGATCTATCTCTGGATGAAGTATTTCATGGAGACCGATGACCCATTCAGCGTCGTGAATCACCCGTTGCAGCCTGCCATGCTGAGCGCTCACATTGTCACGGCCCCCGTGCTCGTTTTCGTTCTGGGTCTCATGATCAACTCTCATATTCGGAAGAAGCTTGCCGTGCCGTCACCTTATAACCGGCGCTCAGGCCTGGTCTCGATGGTCGCATTCCCTGCGATGGTCGTTTCGGGCTACGCGTTGCAGGTTGTCACGAATTCCACGATCAACAAGATTGCTCTCGTATCGCATCTCGTGGCTTCCGGCTTGTTTCTTTTGACGTACATCATTCACCAATTGATCAGCGTTCGCCTGGATGCGGCCGTGAAGGCGGCAGGTGTAGCGGCCCTGTTTCTATGCGCGCTGCTGGGCATCAGTTTCGGACAAGGCGATCATTCTGAAGTCACTCGCCGGGTACACCTGATGGGCACAGAGGCGAGCCTTACCACCTACAACGCGGACCGCCGGGCCGGCCTTGAGCAGTTGGAGAATTTCATCCGCATCCTCGAAGAGACGGAACAGGAGCTGAGTACCTGGAGAAGCGATAGCGCATTCAGCAGGCTGAATGAACATCCAGCCGGAATGCCGTTTCCTCTTAGTAAGCAACTGGCCCGCCTCTTCGAGGACCTCCTTTTCTGGAGCAGGGAAACCGCGGGCGCCTTTGATCCTGGAATCGGCATGCTTACCCGCGCCTGGGACATTCATGGGAGCGGCCGGATTCCGCAACCTCAGGAGTTACGGTTGGCGCGGCATCAATCCGGCATCGGGCACATACGTCTCGATCCGGAGGGTCTTCAACTGATCAAGGAACGCGATATCACGATCGATGTGGGAGCGTTCGGAAAGGGCGAAGGCCTGGACCGCGTGCTGGAGTATGCGCGCGCGAACGCGTCAACCGCCTTTCTGATAGACCTGGGAGGACAGATTATCGTCGACGGTAGTCCCCCCTCGCAGCGAGCCTGGAGCGTGGACCTGGCGCATCCCATCGAGCGTGACAAGGCTGTGCTGAGTGTGCGGCTGACATCCGGATCGATATCCACCAGTGGAGGCTCCGAACGTGATGTTTACCGTGACGGCCAGCGCATCGGCCATCTCCTCGATCCCGCCACAGGCCTTCCTGTTGTTTCCGATGTGTCTGTTTCTGTATGGCATCCGCGCGCAGTTGTTGCCGATATCCTGTCCACGGCTCTCTATGTAATGGGTCCGGATGCCGGTATTCATTGGGCTGAGGAACACGGCGTCGCAGCCATTTTTCTTGTGCCGTCCGGTGACGGTGATCTCAACATTCGGAGCACATCCGAGTGGACCAGGATGTTTCTCGAGAAGGCGGCTCACCGCAATGGCGGCGCGATCGAGATACCGATCTAATAGAAAGTCGAGGCGCGGACCTGGAATCGAATCTCGTGAACGAAATAGTAAAGGTCTACCGGCGCCCGGTAGCCTACTTCGACGGCCAGGACTCGGATTCCTCGCCTGGGGTCGCGAGTTTTCGTAACCTGAACGCCCTTATCGTCGAGAATCAGCTTGTATAGGCGCGCCTGCTGAAGAATGTGATCGGCAAGATGATCTCGTTCGATACTTTCGCGCACCGGGGTAAACCGGACCTCATCTCTGACGAAGTCGTCAAACTCCCACGCATAGAACAGGACAGGAATGTACTGTGAGGCCGCGTGGACCAAGCTTGCGAAACAGAGCCAAATCAGGACTCTTCTGGGCGTCATTCCGAACATAGATCTATCTCAGCCCGAGAATACGGACAGGACGCAGGTTTTTGCGCTTTCCCGGCGGGAATGTTTTCAAAATCGAATTAAATACGAGAATTTTGCAAAAAACTGATGAGCGTCATTGATGAATCCCATGGGTGTCCGAACGATCCGGGATCCCGTGGCGGTCGGCGCCAGTTCCATGTTTTGCGCATTACTGTTGTAACCGACGTATAGCGCCGTCCAGGGATTGGCCTGATAAGCGAACAGAAGATCCGTATTGATGCCCTTTCTGGCTTCCAGACTCGTCAACTGTGGATTTGAGAGCACCGAACTGTATTGCATGATTAAACGCACGGAGAGTTCGCGTGTGAACTGGAAGTTCCAGCGGGAGCGCACAATATGATCGTTGAAGATCGTGGCGCCGGTCCTGCGATCGCCAAGCTTCGTGAACAAATAACGGTTTGAGATGCTCAGTTGCCGGGTTGGGCGCAGGGTGATCGCGACGTCGGTGTTGGCCCAGTTTTCCAGCGAAGGTTCCCGTCCTGGAGCAGGGGTGTAGTTGACGTCGGTGCCCCGATAGTGTTTCGCATCGAGCTGGATTTGTGAGACGACCATAGTCCTGAATGCGCCTCCGGCCGTGTGACGGTTGAAATCCCGCGCCGTTCGGACGCGAGCCTCTCCCGGGCGTAGCCCGACGCCTTCGGTCTTGTGGTAGACCTCCAGAAAAGTCTGGCCGGCGAACTCCCATGTGATGCCCGGCATGTACGCCGCTTCCAGCCGCTGGCCGTCGCGCGCCACCACGCGATTGACGTTGATGCTTGGTGTCATCGAAATCCAGTACTTCCCCTCCGGCCGAAACGCGTAACTTGCGGTCGTATTGACATTGCGAATGTCGGTCCTGGGATTGAATCCCGCCAGTGTTAAAAATCCCGCGCTGCGGTCGGTGTAATTCAAATTGAAGTTGAACTGCCGCGCCGCCCGCGTAAGCCTGGCTTCATAGGCTGGTCCGGAGCGGCGCGCGCCATCATTGAAACGCGTTGTACTGGTCACGGCCTGCAATTGCGCTACCCAGGTTCGAGTCAACTTGATTCGCGCATCAACGCCGCCAACGCGATTGAATGTGGATTGGAAGCTCCGGTCCGTGAAAATCATTCCGATATTCGATTGACTCGCAAAATCGCGGCTGACGCGAAGAATACCGAATCGCGCTCTCTTGTCGAACGCCGGATCGCCTTCCAATACCCGCTTTCCCGGCGACTGGTCATCCGCCACAAGGGCGCCTATGGTGAATGCTCCTGCCTTTCCGGTCAGCCGCCCGCCGAACTGCGGCTCGGCGATTCGGCGCGTGAAAACCAGATTTATCGGTGTCTGGAAGATGTTCGCGTTTTCCAGGAAGAAAGGACGTTTCTCGGGAAAGAAAACTTCGAAGCGCTGATTCGTCGTCACCTGTGGTTCGTCCGACTCCACCTGGCTGAAGTCCGGATTGACTGCAATGTCGGCAACAAGACTGCCTTTCAAAACAATTTTCGCGTCCAGCCCCGCATCCGTGGCCGAGCGGTCCCTGACAAACCGTGGACGGAGTGGATCTCGCTGGTCCAGCGCGCGAAAAGACCGGAATCCGGTAAACGGCAGGAGCTGGATGTTGCGTCCGGGAGAGATGTCTCTCAAACCGGTCAGCGTGCCTTCCTGATTCAGCCGGCCTTCAACACGGCTCGAATATTCAGGCCAGAACGCCTGCTCGTTCAGCCGCGGTATACTGCGGCCGAACATGATTCCCCACCGCTGCTCCGAACCCGGCGGAAACCGGAGGCTCTTGAAAGGAATCGCCATCCATGCGACGAAGCCCTGGTCGGTCAATGCGCCCTTGCTGTACCACAGCGTGTCGAAGGCCGGATCTCCACCGGGGCCTTCCGTCCACAGCGCGTCCCATTGCACACCCAGAGCCGTTGAGCTGAAAACGTAAGCGCGCCGCTGGTCGTTAAACGTGTCCAGCATCATGTGCACCCAGTCGTCGCCATCGGTCATGCCGCGCGGATTCATTCGCGCGCGCACTCCGGACGGATCCGTATCGAAGCAGATGAATACTGCGTAAATGAAGTCGCCGTCGTAGCCGACGTAGACGTCGGTGCGCTGGCTTGACGGCTCCCCGTCCCTCGGTTGCCGCTGAAGCAAACCCGATACATGCGCAAGCCGCCCCTCCCATTCCGGAGGCAGTTTCATTTCGAGGAATTCTTCCAGCCGCGGAGCACGTTCGACTTTGGGTATCTCGACTACCGGACGCTGTACATCTTGAGCTTGAGCTATAGATAAACAGAGCAGAATGATTACAAGACTAAATAACGTTTTCATCGCGAGTAATTATAGGGCCTGAGCGTTCAAATCACGTCCCGGGCGCTATTATGAACTGGCATGGACTGGACTCTGGCAGCACTGATGTTTTTTCCGGCGGCCCTGATCGGGAGCGCATTTGGAATCCTGGTGGCGCTCGCCTTGACCGGAATCAATATTCTTCAGACAAACCGAAGTCCTGTTGTATGGAGCGTGGCGGGCTCGTTTGCGGGGATCGTCATATTCATGTTTACGGAGAGTTGGTGGCCGCCCGTGATCGGTCCGTTCATTCTGAGCCCGGCCTGCGCAATGATTGCCGCACTGATCGCCGTGCACTTTATGAAGAAAGCGGGTACTTGAGGGCTCAGTCGTCCAGATGCCCGAATTTGCCGCTGTTGAAGTCTTCGATTGCCTCGCGGATTTCCTGCTTCGTGTTCATTACAAATGGTCCGTACTGGACGGCCGGTTCATGAATCGGTTCGCCATTAAGCAGCAGCAGGTGCGTCTCTGTCTGTGCCTCGACGGAAAAGTCCTGGCCATCGTTTTCGAATAGCACGAAATCCAGGGCGGCCGCACTGGTAGCGCCGTTTATCTTCACGTCTCCCTTGAGCACTGCCACCGCAGTGTTTTCATGCGCAGGGAAAGAAAGATCGATCCGTCCCTGCGGTTCGAGGAGAATGTCGAACATATTGATCGGCGTGAATGTAACGGCTGGCCCCTTGGCGCCCTGATACGATCCTGCGATCACGCGAACCCAGCCGCCGCCATTCGGCAGTTCGACTTGTCCCATCTGGCTTGCGACGATCGGCTGATAACGGGGCGGATCCATCTTGTGGGCCTTCGGCAGATTCACCCAGATCTGCATCATGTGCATTGTGCCGCCCGTTCTTGCGAATTCAGTGGAGTGATATTCCTTGTGCAGAATGCCCGAGGCCGCGGTCATCCACTGCACATCGCCGGGGCCGATAACGCCCCCGTTGCCGATGCTGTCATGGTGGGCAATGCTGCCTTCGAATGCCAGCGTTACGGTTTCGAAACCACGATGCGGATGCGGACCGACTCCGCGATGTTGACTTTCCGTGGGCGGGTAGACGTGCGGAGCGTGATAGTCCAGCAGGATATATGGGCTGATCTTCGGCCCGAAGTCCGTTCCAGACGGAAAATAGTTGGTCACCCGGAAGCCATCACCCACCCAGTGGAACGGCGCCCCACGGTAAATGCCTGAGATGCTCCTTTGGCGAGTTTCCATCATGCCTCCTTTGAACAACCGTTAGAATATTCCACCATTCGAAATTTACTGGAGGAAAACAAATGGCAATCAGCGCTTCTCTTTTACCTGAATTTGACTACGAAATGGCGACATCGAGGACGGTCATTGAACGCGTCCCCGAAGACAAATATGGCTGGAAGCCTCATGAAAAGTCGATGACGGCCGGCCGTCTTGCCTCGCACGTCGCCGAAATGCCGGCATGGGCCACCACGGGCATCACGCAGGATTCCCTGGATCTTGCCGGCGGCTATAAACCATTCGAGGGCGGATCGCGGGCCGAACTTCTGGCGCTTTTTGACAAGAACGTCGCGGCAGCGCGCGCGGCAATTGCCGGCTGCAGCGATGAGACGTTCATGAAGAACTGGGCGTTGAAGAACGGGGAAAAGACGCTCATGACGATGCCCAAGGTCGCGGTAGTCCGCACATTCGTCATGAACCACGTCATTCACCATCGGGGGCAACTCTCGGTGTACCTTCGCCAACTCAACGTGTCCGTGCCATCCATTTATGGACCTTCCGCGGACGAGGGCAGCATGGGCTAGCCGTCTCCTTAGCGCCATACGGGCAGACCCGGTAGATGGGTCTGCCAACATGGCTGGGGTGGGTTATCTAATGAAGAGCTTCTTTGATTTTACGCGGATGGAATTAGCGGGGCATTTGGGAAGTATTGCGCGCGCCACGCGGCTCTATCACTCTGTGTATCGAGACCGCGTCACTGCGATTGAGCACTTCGACCTGGCGCTGCCATCGCTTGTGAGCTGCTTCGAATCCGCGGATGGGGCGCGGCGCTACCTTTTTCAGCTTGCGGACGGAGAGGTCGTGGAGGGCGTCCTGATTCCGGAGAAGCAACGGTTCACGTTCTGCATTTCCTCACAGGTTGGTTGCGCGCTGGCTTGCGAATTCTGTCTAACCGGGCAGCTTGGCCTCACCCGGAACTTGTCGGCCGGAGAGATCGTCTCGCAGGTGCTGGTGCAGCGGGCAGAGATTCCTTCGGGAGGCGCCAGCCGCTTCAGCGTCGTGCTGATGGGAATGGGAGAGCCGCTTCAAAACTACGAAAACGTTCTACAGGCCATTCAGATTCTGGCAGACGATCACGGTCTCGCCGTGCCGCTGCACCGCATAACGCTTTCCACCGCGGGCCTAATGCCCGGACTGGAGCGCCTGTCGAAGGAATCGCTCTTTCCCAACCTGTCCATCTCGCTGACCGGCGCCACCAACACGATTCGCGATCGACTCATGCCGATCAATCGGAAGTACCCGATCGAAGATGTTGTCGGATTTGTTCGTGGTCTGCCAGTGAGCCGCCGGAAACGCGTGATGTTCGAGTACGTGATGATTAAAGGAGTAACCGATTCGGCCGCCGATGCCGGGCGCCTTTCGAAATTACTCGGGGGGCTTGGAACCAAAATGAATCTGATTCCACTGAACCAGTCACCCGACCTCAACTTCGAGCGCGCCGATCATGCGGACATTCTTCGCTTCCAGCAAATCCTTCTGAAAGCCGGCGTCACCACCTTCATTCGCAAGACTCGTGGTGACGATGTTTCCGGCGCCTGTGGCCAATTGAAGAAGGCCGGCCTGTCTGCGTAGTCACGTATCCACGGCTGACGCCGTGGGCTAAACAATGGCGCCGCTCCGCCGCCTTGCCTGTGGGCGCGGGGCTTGAGCCCCGTGCTCACAGGCATATTCTCAGACCCCCACTACCGGGTGCGCCAGAAGTGATACGCGATGACTGCGGCGAAACATGCGAGTCCCGCGAAATCCGTCGTTGCCGCCGGATACATCAGCAGGATGCCGGCAGCTATGGCCAGCATCCGTTCAAAGAGAGTGGCTTTGCGTCGAAGCCAGCCGCCGGCGCCCACAGCCAGGGCGCAGACGCCGATCGCGGCAGTCAGCGACGTCCACAGAATCAAACTGGGCGGCCCTTGCAGCAGGATGCCCATTCCTTCGCCGCGCAGCGTAAATACGAAAGGCACCAGAAACGCTGGCAGCGTGTACTTCCACGTCACCATCATCGTGCGAAACGGGTTCCCGCCCGTGATCGCTGCGGCGGCAAATGGGGAGAGGGCCGTCGGCGGACTCACTTCCGAAAGCACCGCGTAGTAAAAGATGAACATGTGCGCGGCCGCGGGCGCGACCCCGACCTGAGTGAGCGCCGGCGCTATCATGACCGCGGCGATGATGTACGACGCCGTCACGGGGACCGCCAGACCGAGCAGCCACACGGCGATAGCCGAGTACACGACCGTGAGCGCCAGCGAGCCGCCGGCGAACGTGACGATGATGCCGGCGATCTTCAAGCCGAGTCCGGTTAACGTGACGACACCCACAATGATGCCTGCCGTCGCCGTCGTTGCCGCCACCGAGAGGACGCCCTTGCCGCCGGCTTCCATCGCCTGGAAAAGCTTTCGCGGATAAAGCGCAGTTTCGGACCGGACGAAGCTCAACGCAATGGCCAGGCAGGTTGCCCAGAACACGGCTCTGAACGCCGTCATGCCCATCAACATGAACCCTGCAATGGAGACCAGCGAACTGAAGTGATAGCCGTACCTCCATGTCAGTTGCGCCAGGGAGAGGGTGCTCAATCTCGCGCTTTTCGTTCCCAGCCGGCGGGAGTCGGCTTCGATCATCAGGAAGATCGAAATGTAGTAGAGCAGTGTGGGCACGGTCGCCATCACGAGCACCTGCAGGTATGAAATCTGCAGGAACTCCGCAATCAGGAACGCCGCGGCGCCAAGTGTTGGGGGCGAGAGGATGGCGCCAATGCCGCCCGCCGACAGGATTGCTCCGGCAACTTCGGCAGGGTATCCCGCGCTTCTCAATAGTGGCCACGCAACCGATCCCAGCATTACCGTCGTGGCGACACCGCTTCCCGAGACTGTTCCAAGCAGAAAGCCTGCGATCGTGACGGTGCGTCCCGGGCCTGCTCCGCCGCCCGAGCGGCCGCTCACGGCCATTGCCCAGTCCAGGAAGAAACGTCCCGCGCCCGAAAACTGCAACACGGCGCCGTAGACGGTGAATAACACGATGTAGGTTGCGGCGACATCGAGCGGTACGCCGAAGATGCCTTCGAGGCTCATGTAGAGCGAGCCGATCAGCCGTTCCAGGCTGTATCCGCGATGGGCCAGCAATCCGAGCCCAATGCGATCGAACAGCGGTCCGTAATAGCCGTAGACGAGAAACGCCGCCGCCGTCAGCGGCAGTATCCCGCCCACTGTCCGGCGCGTTGCTTCGAGCACTACCACTATGGTTAAGGTTCCGCAGATGAGGTCGAAGCTGTTCGGTTCCGCAGCCCGGTAGACGAACTGTTCGAAATCCACGATCGGCCAGGCCAGGGCCGCGATCGTTACTGCGATGAGCAGCCAGTCCAGCCATGTCACGCTTCGGCGGCTTCCTTTGACGGCAGGGAACAGCAGAAACGAGAGCACCAGCGCGAGCAGCAGGAAGGTTACGCGATAGATCTGCGGCTGGATGACGGCGATGACCCAGTACAACGCGTAGAGCGAGAGACCCGTCGCAAGGGTTGTGGCAAGAAGATTCAGCCGGCCGGAGAGCGGGCGGGCAGCGGCCTCAGGTTCGAAAGTCTCGATCAGCGCTTCGATTGGCCGATCGGCCGGAGTGTTCATTTAGGCCAGGCGTTCCGTTCGGTGTAGTAGCGAATGGCGCCGCTGTGAAATGGCGCCGGCGATCCCTCAACGGCCGATGCGAGCGACAGGTTTTTCGCCTCAGGATGAATGGCTACCAGTTCCGCCTGATGCTCGAAAAGCGTTCGTGTGATGTCATATGCGAGTTGTTCGGGCATGCTTTCGTGCACCGCGAGTATGTTGGGTACCGATACGACCGGCACGTCGGCCTCAAGACCGGCATAAGTGGCTTTCGGGACGTTTCCCAGCAAATAGAGCGACGGTCCGTAGGTTTGACGCAGTGCGGAAAGAACATCATTGTTGGACAGCATGCGAATCGTAATGCCGGGGGTATGCGCGAGTTCGACAACGGCCGCGGTAGGAACCCCGCCGCTCCAGAAGAACGCATCGATCTTCCGGTCTTTCAATGCATCGGCTGCCTGGGCGACGCCCAGGCTCTGCATCTGAATGTCCGTTGCAGGATCGATCCCTGCCGCGCGGAGGACGCGAAACGCCGTCACCTCGCCTCCGCTGCCCGGCGAGCCGGTAGACACCACTTTGCCCTTGAGGTCGGCGAGCGTCCGGATCGGACTCGATGCGAGCGTCACGACGTGCGTGTAGTTGACGTATAGCACGGCAAGCGCGCGAAGCGGCAGCTTCGCGTCCTGGAACGCGTCGGCGCCGTTCACCGCGTCGGCAAGAGTATCGGCCGTGGTAAACGCGAGGTCGGCCTGCCGGTCGCGCAAAAATTTGAGGTTGTCGACGGAGGCTGCTGTTACCTCCGCGGTGGCTTCAACATTTGGGATATACGCTGTGATTACTTTTGCGATACCGCCGCCGTAAGGATAGTAGACGCCGCCCGTGCCTCCCGTCGCGATCGACAGGCGTGTCTTGCCCGTGTCTTCGGAACTGCAACTCGCCACCAGCATGGCCAATAGAAAAATAACCGAAAGCCTGATTCTTCCGCGCATCGTGCCGAGACTATAGTCGGCGGAAATACGGCTGTCAAAGGAGGAGGCCCTATTCCGGCTCCTTCTGACATTCTGGCTGACCTCCAGTCACCGGTTTCAGTGATTGCGATAATGTGGCAATCGGCTGTAGATGGACGGTCGAAATCCCCTAGCGTATGTGGGGCCTCTATTGCCGCATCTTGGCAGGTGAATTGCTTCCCAAACCTCAAGAAGAATTGACACTGCTATGAAGACAAAACTTGTCTTTGCTACCTTCGTCGCCTCAGCAATGCTTCTGCTGACGGCCATTGGAGCGGGGCCTTTGGTCGGCCCGCTGGCGATCTCGACGCCCTTCGATACGACGTGTTAGCCGAACGGGTGTTTGAGGGTTCGGTAGAAAGCAAAGAAAACGATGTCGAGGGTCTTCTGTACTTTGCCTTCAAGACAGCGGACGACATCATGGAAGTACAAATTGGCCCGAAAGAGTTTGTTAAACGCAGCGGCTTCAAACTCAAGCCGGGCGGGATGTTCACGGTTTTAGGAGTGCAGGTTGTTGTCAAGGCCCGCAAAATCCTGCTTGCGCGTGAAGTCCGGACGACGAGCGCAGTCTTTGTCGTTCGGGATCACGATGGGCAGCCGATGTGGAACACCGATCGACCGATTCAAATGGATACGGAATTTCCCGAGTCCGCAACAATGGTCTACGCCGACCATTGCGCCAAGTGTCACGGTGAGAATGGAACTCCAAAACCGATCGCAAAACGATCGCCACGATTCACTGATCCGGGGTGGAAGCCTCCTGTTGACGAGATCGAAGCCACAATCGCAAGCGGCAAAGGCAAAGTGATGCCCGCGTACAACGGGCGTCTCAGCGCCGAACAGATTCGTGCGGTCGCTGAGTACTTGCTGGAGTTGAAAGAACGGGTCGCCAATATGGCGATTATGAGCGGTAGACAAACCAAATAGGAAGAGAGAGGGGAATGATTATGAAAAAGATCATAACAGTTTGCATCATGTTAGCTGGGTTCCTGATGGTTCCGGCGGACCTTGAAGCAATTCCCGCCTTTTCGAGAAAACACCAACTCGCGTGCAATCAGTGCCATTCTGCGTGGCCGCTTCTCAACGAGTTCGGCCGGACCTTCAAGGAGAATGGCTACCGGCTGGATAGGGCGCCCAGGACTACGGCGGACCCTGGCGACGTCGTGATCGATGACCGCCTGGTGCTGCCCGGGGTTCTACCGATGTCGTTTCGGGTCCAGGGCAGACCGTTTGTCAAACGCAACACCGACCAGCGTTATCGGATGCAGGTTGTTCACGAGTTGGAGCTTTATGTAGCCGATTCCGCAGTCGACAACTATTCGTACTTTGCGAACCTGGAGGCCGAAGACGAAGCAGGTTGGGAGGTGGAGCTGTCGGACCTTGTAGCGGGGTGGCACCCGCGCGCGCAAGTCAACTTTCTCGGAGGCTACGGGCCGCTAACCTTCGCCGACCCGTTCAACACCTTTGCGAGCCGCCGCCTTACCCAGGACAGGCCCTCGCCGAACGGCGCCAGGTTCCAGTCGGGTTATCGGTTTCGCGATGAGACACCGTTTGCGACCTTCTACGGACGCGCTGGAGAGCTCTTCTACAGTGCCAGTGCAGGCACGGGTGCGGGGGATCCCGCCGGGACAGATAGAAAGGACTACCTTTTCCGGGCCGCCTACGATTTGCCCGGCGGCGTGAGCATTGGAGGGTTCTCGCTCATTGGTGATAAGCAACTCGCCGCCCCGGCACGAATTCAGCAATACTCTCGCGCCGGAGCCGATCTGCAGGTGGACAGCCACGGTTTCACGGTCAATGCTCTGTGGTACCGCGCGAAGGAGGACCTCACAACGACGCTCGGCAGCCAAAAAAACGCCGCTTGGTATTTCCAGACTCTCTACGTAACGCCGACGCCCGTGCCCGTCGTGCCGGTGTTCCGCTACGAGTCAGTCCAGTCCAATTCGGGTCTGGCCTCGACTCAATCGGTGGCCCTGGCGTTGATCGCTTACGTTCGCGGAAATATCAATGTATCGGTCGATTACACAAAGCAGACGAAGGTGCCGCCAGGGGCATTAAAATCGAACCGTTTCTCGGTAATGTTCATGTTCACGATGTGAAGATCAGTCCGGGCGCGAAGGCATAGGAGGGCAAGGACGTAACGGTCTGCGCTTTTCGAGATGGTGGATCGCTGGGGAAAACATGTCCGCGGCCATTAGTCGCGAAACGCGAAGGGTAGAGCCATTGATCGGCGCCGGATTCGTAAACGCTGGGCGGCCTTATGGCGATTGACCGATGCTCATAGGAGTCTTCCGCTTGTACCCGCAGTCGAAGTGGCGGCAAGCGAACACCCCGGCATCGATGAGCGGCAATCGGCACGGAACGCCCAGCGGTGTGGCTATCTACCTGGCGTATCTTTTGACAGCTTGCTTAATGGCGGGGCCCGCCTTTTGGAGATCTTCGGGGCGCATCGCGGGTGTGGCCTCGACCGAAGCGTTCAGCCCGAGGAACCAGGGTTCGACAATTGCTGGAAGCTGCGAGGCGTCTTTCATGTCGATGAAGATCAATGCCGTTCGCACGCCATTTTCAGCCACAAAGTAGACGGCTTCAGGCTTTTGCTCTTCCAGAATTTGCGGGATGATCTTGAAGCCACCCTTAGCAGCGGCATTCCCCGATTCAACAGGCATGGAAACCTTAATGAGAAAAAGCATTCGAACTCCTTTAGGGAAATAGTCATTTCTTGCGGGCGCAGTTTACCTACCGGGAAGATCGCGCTGCAACGATAAAGGCGATAGAGTCTTTATGTAATCGAGTGACGTTGACCGAATTCTGTCGTTCAGAATGCGGCTAACGTCATCCGATTATCCTGAATTGTCCCCCGAAGATCTCACTGGAACCCTCAAATTGCCCTTTCGCATTCGTGGATCAGAGAATATTCTCAAAGCTCATGTCCATCTCGACCAAGGAAAGAGAGTATTGATCATGCCGGCGAACCTTAATCTTCATGGAAAACGCGGAGTGGATCTGTTGCACGACCCGCGTTTGAACAAAGGGACAGCATTTACGGAGGAGGAGCGCGACGCGTTGGGTTTGCGTGGCCTGGTGCCTCCGAAGGTAACGACTCAGGCAAAGCAGCTGTCCCGGATATTGGGCCATATACGGCGAAAACAGAACGACCTGGACAAATACACGTACCTCGTTTCGCTTCAGGAACGAAACGAGGCTCTCTTCTATCGCGTTGTCATCGACAATCTTGATGAAATGATGCCGCTCATCTATACGCCCACTGTGGGGCAGGCCTGCCAGAAATACGCGCTCATCTTTCGGCGTCCACAGGGACTCTTCATATCGATGAAGGATCGTGGACGCGTGAAACGCGTGATGCAGAACTGGCCCGAACCCGGCGTTCGGATGATCGTTGTTACCGATGGCGAAAGGATCCTCGGCCTGGGCGATCTTGGAGCCAACGGAATGGGCATTCCCGTCGGCAAGCTCTCGCTCTATACCGCCTGCGCTGGCGTAGCGCCTCAGAAATGTCTTCCGGTCATGTTGGACGTTGGAACCAACAACGAGGAGCTGATCGCCGACCCCATGTACATCGGTCTGCCGCAAAACCGCCTGCGTGGCCCGGCGTACGACGAACTGGTTGAGGAATTCTTCACGGCTGCACAGGAGGTGTTCCCCAACGTGTGTATCCAGTTCGAGGACTTCGGAAACACGAATGCCTTTCGGTTGCTTGAGAGATATCGCGATCGGGCCTGCACGTTCAACGACGATATCCAGGGCACTGCCTCAGTCACCCTGGCGGGACTCTACTCGGCCCTTCGTGTGTCCGGCGCCGATCTCGCGAGCAGCACTTTCCTGCTCTTTGGCGCCGGTGAGGCAGGTATCGGCATTGGCCATCTCATTGTCGAAGCTCTCAAAACTGTGGGCGTCTCCGAGGCCGCGGCACGCCGCCGGTGCTGGTTTGTGGATTCGAAAGGCCTGGTCGTCAGCAGCCGCAACGATCTGGCAGAGCACAAACTTCACTTTGCACACGATCACGCGCCAGTGTCGGACCTGCTCGAAGCTGTCGAGACGCTCAAGCCCAATATGCTTATTGGCGCTTCCGGCATGCCTGGAACTTTCAGTGAACCCGTCGTCAGAGCCATGGCAAGCCTGAACAAGCGGCCGGTTATCTTTGCCCTGTCCAACCCCACTTCCCGCTCCGAGTGTACGGCCGAGCAGGCCTATACATGGACACAAGGCAGAGCCATCTTTGCCAGCGGCAGTCCATTCTCTCCAGTCACGATTGACGGCCACAGTCATCAACCAAGTCAATGCAACAACGCATACATATTCCCGGGTGTCGGCATGGGCGTGATCGCCAGCGCGGCCAGGCGCGTGACTGACGAAATGTTTTTCGTGGCCGCAAAGACCCTGGCAGGGCTGGTTACGGAAGAAGACGTCCGGCATGGCCGCATTTATCCTGAACTTCGACACATCCGAAACGTGTCGGCCGCTATTGCTGCAGCTGTCGCGGATGTGGCTTTCCAGCGCGGTCTCACGGATATGGTTCGTCCGGATGATCTGGCGGCACAGATCCGTAACGAGATGTACAACCCGGAGTATGCCGCGTACGTGTAGGTATCACCTCAGTATTCTTGCCTGCATCCACTCGCGGATCTCCGGCAGTTCTCGTTCAAAATCGATCGTATGGGTCTTCCTGTATTCCCGATAGTCCAGTTTGAAACCCGCGTCGCGGAGCAACTGCATCTGCGCTCGGGTTCGTTCGACCGGTAACATTTCATCCTGAGTGCCGTGCGTGATGAGCCAATCGCCTTGATTCACTTCCGGATTCAGCTCTCGAACGATCGCTTCGGGTTCGTTGGAATACCCGCTGATCCCTATGTAACCCGCGAGCCGCCGCGAATGCCGTGTTCCGAATTCCAATGTCATGAGACAGCCCTGCGAGAATCCCAGCAGAAACGTCCGCTCCGGCGGATATCCGCTGCTCTCCGTCTCTTGAAACACGTCTTCGAGCAGCTTTCGAGACCGCAGAATTCCCGGAAGCTGATCCGGCGGAAGGTCGTACCAACTGTAGCCCGTGTAATAGGAGCCCGGCGCGTTAAGCAAGAGGAAGTCGAGGGAATCGATTGCCAGTTCATCCTGCAGCCAAAGGAAACCCTGGGCGGAATCACCCCGGCCATGCAGGACGATGACGAGTTGTTGGGACGGCGAGCGAGCCGGCTGGAATATGTGTGTGAGCGGTAGATTCATTCAGCTAATCCGTCGCCGTAAGCTCAAAGGGCCTTACCTCGCAAATCCTCGGCAGCCTGCGTCACATTTTCCGGCTTGCCGAGGTCCCGCCAATAATATTCGTCAGCTCGAAAGGCGAGAATCTTTTCTCCTCGGGCGGCGAGGCGCAAGTATGCAGAAATGATCGAGAAGACTCCATCTTCAGTCAGCATCGGAAGAAGGCTGGGAGAAATAACGTGGATGCCCGAAAAAGCCAGCGCCTCGGTATGCTGCGGCGATCGAACAAGCTCAGGTTGCCGGCCGGGCCCCGCCTGCCGTCCGCAAAGCCGTTGCTGCTCGTCGAACAGCAGGTAGCGGGAGGTCTTCCGCTGCTGCATCGCCAACGTTGCCAGGCACTGATTGTCCGTATGAAATTGGACCATCCGCTGGAGGTCAATCGTGCTGATGACATCGACGTTGTGCAGGATGAACGGTTCATCGCCGCCGCTAAAAAACCAGCCGGCTTTCTTCAAGCCGCCGCCGGTGTCGAGCAGGACCTCTTCGCGAGAAACTTCGACATGCATGCCGAAGTTGTCGTTCGCCTTCAGGTAATCAACAACCATGTCGGCAAAGTGATGCACGTTCACGATCACGTCGCCGACCCCAACGGCGCGGAGCCGCGCGAGCGTAATCTCCAGCATCGTACGGCCGGCTATTTCCACCAATGCTTTAGGACGATTGTCGGTAAGCGGCCGCAACCGCGTGCCAAGCCCGGCTGCCAAAATCATCGCCTTCATTTGCCGAGGGCTTCCAGCCCGAGATGCCGCACCACGACTTCGACACCGCTTCTGCCGCCCAGATATTTCGCTAACTGTTCCGCCAGATATACGGAACGATGCTGTCCACCGGTGCAGCCGAACGACACCATCAGATTCTTGAAGCCGCGGCGCTGGTACGTGCTCACGCTTGCATCCACGAGCGACATGACATTGGAAAACAACTGATGCAGGCTCTCCTGCTGATTGAGGTAATCCATTACCGGCTCGTCCTTGCCCGTTAAATCCTTGTAGCGCTCCTCCCGGCCCGGATTAGGCAGCGCCCGGCAATCGAACACGAAGCCGCCGCCGTTGCCGGTCTCGTCCTTCGGCAGGCCGCGGTGATATGAAAAACTGAAAATCCGAACCGTCATGTTTCCTGTTTCGGAAGCCAGGCCCTGCAACTTCCCGGAGCCCACCATGCTCTTGAACGCGCTGACCAGGGCCGGCAGCGCGATCGGCAGCTCGGCATGATGAAGCAGCCACCGCAGGTTCTTCAGGGCGTACGGGACGCTCTGCAGAAAATGAGGCTTGCGCTCATAGAAGCCCCGAAAGCCATATGCGCCCATCGCCTGCATGATGCGGACGTAGACATAGGCGTAGTAGTGCTCCATGAACGCCGGGCGTTTGATCGCGGCCATCTCGCCGATGGTGTCGATGTATTGATCGAGCAATTGCTGGCGGAGGCCGGGAGGCAGGTCGGCCTTGGCATCGTACAACAAGGAAGCGATGTCATACTGCAGCGCGCCTTTTCGTCCGCCCTGGTAATCCACGAAGAATGGCTGGCCATCTCGCAGCATCACGTTGCGTGACTGAAAATCGCGATAGAGAAAATAATCGCGGTTGGCGGTCAGCAGGAAATCAGTCAAACGAACAAAATCATCTTCGAGCGCCTGCTCGTTGAAGGCGACGCCGGCGAGCCTGAGGAAATAGTACTTGAAGTAATTCAGATCCCAGGCAATCGACTGGCGATCGAAGCTGTCGCGCGGATAGCAGACCTTGTAATTCAAATCGCGGCCCGCTTCGATCTGAAACCGCGGCAATACCGCGACAACCTTGCTATAGGCCTCGATCACCTGTGGAGCGACGTTTTCGCCGGCACGATTGTCCGACAGGAACTCGAAAAGCGTCGTGTTCCCGAGATCCTCTTCCAGGTAAGCGCCGTGGCTCAGATCTTCCCCGTAAATTTCCGGCACAGGCAGCCCGTGTTTTCGAAAATGCCGTGAAAACTCTATAAATGCGACGTTCTCTTCACGCACAGGGTAGATGATGCCGATCGCGCTGCGGCTTTCGCTTGAGAGCCGGACGATGTTACGTCCGGAGCCGCCAAGCTGACCCTGCAGCGGCTGCACCCGCTCGGCCGGCATGTGGAAATGCTCCTCGAAGAGCTTTTTTAGAACGTCCATGCGCGAGAAAGATAACATGAGAGGAACTCCTGAGTTAGGGCCTGTGGTCGCGGGGCTTCAGCCCCGTGCACCGGAGTCTGGACATTTGTGGGAGGGTAGCGCAAAAACTCCCCTCCTGGATTAGGAGGGGTGCCGTTCGCGCGTTTTTCAGCGAACGGCGGGGTGGTGTACATGCTGCGAAGCCACCCTATAGATATTCGCGCAGCGCACCGATTTGAATGAGCGCTGCGCGGGCATCCATAACGTGGCTTCGCGTCATTCCGTACCACCCCGTCTGCGCCAGTAAGGAACGGGACCATTTCCCTGGTGGCGCAGCCACCCCTCCTAAAACAGGAGGGGAGCTTGGACTCACGTTTCGCTTGCTCAACATGCGTGTGCATGAAGCATGAGGTTGAAGACGTAGATGCTAATGTCCAAACTCGAGGGCGCGGGGCTTCAGCCCCGTGCCCACAAGTAGACTGAGAATATGCGAAGCGACTTTCATCCGGGTCAGCGATGGATCAGCGAGAGTGAGCCCGAACTCGGGTTGGGTTCGATCCTGCGCGTTACCGATCGAACGGTCACGGCCGTATTCAAGGTCAGTGGCGAGAAGCGGGAGTACGCCCGCGCCAATGCGCCGCTTCGCCGGGTGCACTTTCGCGTCGGCGACACAATCAAGAGGAACGACCACACTCCTCTGATCGT
The DNA here is from genome assembly GCA_945865815.1 of Candidatus Sulfopaludibacter sp. SbA3. Taxonomy (GTDB): domain Bacteria; phylum Acidobacteriota; class Terriglobia; order 20CM-2-55-15; family 20CM-2-55-15; genus CAMBFR01. Next base: position 12,818 of record CAMBFR010000001.1, on the reverse strand, counting down.
CCAGTCGGTCACCGAACGAAACGGACTCCTTTTTTATGGTTTCGGTGGACAGGAACTGTGTGAAACCGAGCTCAGCGATGCGATCAGTTTCAACGAGCCCGAAGAGCGCTTGTTTGCCGGACAAATGGATCCGCCGGAAGTTTTCGATCTGAGAGTGACCGCGCTCACGCATCAGCACCGGCGGCGTAAATCCAGGGTCCGGGGATTTGTGGGTGGCCGGATCGATCTTATTCCACACCAGCTCTATATCGCGTCCGAAGTGACGGCACGGCTGGCCCCGCGCGTCCTGCTCGCCGACGAAGTCGGGCTCGGGAAGACCATCGAAGCATGTTTGATTCTTCATCGGCTGATCCTTACGGGCCGTGCGCAGCGTGTATTGATCCTCGTGCCGGAATCGCTGGTGCATCAGTGGTTCGTGGAATTGCTGCGCCGCTTTAACCTCTGGTTCCACATCTACGATGAGGAGCGATGCGAATCCATCGAAGCCGTCAATCCGGAAGACAATCCATTCCTTGAAGATCAATTCGTGCTTTGCAGCATCGGGTTGTTGAGCGCCGGCGAACAGAGGACCCGTCAGGCGCTGGAGGCCGGATGGGACATCCTCGTGGTCGACGAAGCCCATCATCTGGGATGGTCACCGGAGAACGTCAGCCCGGAATACGCGCTGGTCGAAGCCCTTGGCAGGCAGACTGCGGGGCTTCTACTCCTGACGGCGACTCCGGAGCAACTCGGCATTGCCGGCCACTTCGCGCGCCTGCGCCTGCTGGATCCGGATCGCTTTTACGACCTTGGCGAATTCATCAACGAAGTGGATCAATACCGCGACGTTGCGCGCCGCGCCGGGAATTTACACGACATCGAAGAGCTTGACGCCCTGCTCGACCAGCACGGGCCAGGCCGGGTGAGCTTTCGAAACACGCGCGCGACTATCGGGCATTTCCCGAAACGCGTTGTGCGAATGCATCCATTGGCCGCGCATCCTTCGGAGACTCCACTGATCGAGTGGCTCGCCGGCCTGTTGCGGACTCTGGATCCGGCCAAGGTGCTCTTGATCTGCCGCACCCAGGCCAAGGTCGCGGCCATCGACACCGCTCTTCGACGACGAATCAAGAATGTACGGATCGCCGTCTTTCACGAGGGGCTCTCGCTGGTGCAGCGAGACCGCAACGCGGCGTGGTTTGCGGAGGATCACGGAGCGCAGCTTCTGGTCTGTTCGGAAATAGGCAGTGAAGGCCGCAACTTTCAGTTTGCCCACCACCTGGTTCTATTCGATCTTCCGCTCGATCCGGAACTGCTTGAACAGCGAATCGGCCGGCTCGACCGGATCGGGCAGACTTCTGAAATCCAGGTGCATGTGCCTTTCATCGCAGGCACCGGACAGGAAGTTCTGGCGCGCTGGTATCAGGAAGGACTGGGCGCGTTTGAGAGAAACCTGCAGGGCGGTAACGAACTGCTCGAGCGGTTTGGCGCGCGAGTGTACGGCCTCGCGCAGAATCCGGGTGAAGCCGGGCTGGATCACCTGATTCAGGAGACACAAGAGGCTTACAGCGAGATAGCGGCACGACTGCACGAGGGCCGGGATCGACTGCTCGAGCTGAATTCATTTCGCCCGGAGGCCGCCGCGAGGCTCGGCGATGAGATTCGAAGCCAGGATGCGGATGCGTCCCTGGAAGCGTTCATGCTTTCGGTCTTCGATCACTACATGCTTGCTGTCGAAGAGGTGGCGCAACGGACGTATAGGCTGGGCTCGGCCGGAGTGCTCGTGGATTCCTTTCCGGGCCTGCCTTCCGGGGGATTCACAGTCACCTGCGACCGGCAGCGGGCGCTTGCCCGCGAGGATCTTCAGTTCCTGACCTGGGACCATCCACTCGTTACCGGAGCGCTCGATCTTCTGTTAGGGTCCGAGAAAGGGAACAGCAGCTTCGCCCACTGGCCGGATACCCGGGTTGCCGGCATATACGTGGAAGCGATCTACCTGCTTGAATGCGTCGCTCCGCCACATCTCCATGTGGACCGGTTTCTGCCGCCGACTCCGCTGCGTGTGCTGGTGGATCATCAAGGTAGTGATGCCGGCAGTTCCATCACTCCTGAAATGCTGGCGCGATGTTTGCAAATCGCTGACCCGCACGCGCTGTTGGAGAAACCGGAATTGCGCGAGGACCTGCTTCCGTTTCTTCTCGAAAAGGCGGAGAGCATTGCGGGTGGCCATGCGAAGGGCATCGTCGCCTTGGCTCGCAAGGAAATGACCGCGCAGCTTGCACACGAAATGACGCGCCTGGCGGAACTACAGAAAGTGAATCGCAGTGTTCGGAATGAGGAAATCGAGTTGCTGGCCACGCAGCGCCATGCGCTGGACGAACACCTGACGAACGCGCGGCTCCGCCTAGATGCAATCCGGCTGATTCAGCGCGGACAATGAACAGGACGGGAATTATTCATCTTCGGAACTGCCTGGCAGGCGGGGAAGACCGGACGTTGCGGACGGCGCGATCAGTCCCGTCTTTGCATAGGTGATCAACTTCTCGCGCGTGTCGACGATATCGAGATTCCGCATGGTCAACTGGCCGATGCGGTCCTGCGGCGTGAAGAACGCTTCTCCTTTTTCCATGGTCAACCGTTCGGGCTTGTATGTGAGATTCGGGCTGGTCGTGTCGAGGATGGAATAGTCGTTGCCGCGGCGCAGTTCGACGGTGACTTCGCCCGTGATCGCGCGCGCGACCCATCGTTGCGCGGCCTCACGCAGCATGAGGGCCTGGGAATCGAACCACCGGCCCTGATAGAGCAGGCGCCCGAGACGGCGTCCGTCGGTTCGATACTGTTCGATCGTGTCCTCATTATGGATGCCGGTCAGCAGGCGCTCGTAGCCGATGAAGAGCAACGCCATGCCCGGACCTTCGTAGATGCCGCGGCTCTTGGCTTCAATAATCCGGTTTTCGATCTGATCGCTCATGCCGAGGCCGTGGCGTCCGCCAATGGCATTCGCTTCGGTCATCAACGCCACTTCGTCACTAAACGTCTTCCCGTTCAGCGCAACCGGCCGGCCTTCTTCGAAATGGATATTCACGATTTCCGGTTTGACCGCGATATCTTCACGCCAGAATGCGACACCCATGATCGGTTCGACGATCTTGACGCCCTTGTTGAGGAACTCGAGATCCTTCGCTTCGTGCGTCGCGCCCAGGATGTTCGAGTCGGTGGAGTACGCCTTCTCGACGCTCATTTTGTAGCCGATGCCCGCGCGGTTCAGGTATTCCGACATCTCCTTGCGTCCGCCGAGTTCGTCAATGAACCGCTGGTCGAGCCATGGTTTGTAGATGCGCAGGTTCGGATTCGCGAGAAGGCCGTAGCGGTAGAACCGCTCGATGTCATTGCCCTTGAACGTGCTGCCATCGCCCCAGATGTGCACGTCGTCCTCTTTCATTGCGACGACGAGCATGGTTCCCGTGACGGCCCGCCCCAGCGGCGTGGTGTTGAAATACGCGACGCCAGCAGTCGAAATGTGGAATGCGCCGCTCTGGATCGCCGCGATCCCTTCGGACACAAGCTCCTTGCGGCAGTCGATGAGCCGCGCGCGCTCGGCGCCATACTGCAGCGCCTTACGCGGGATCTCGTTGTAGTCGGGCTCGTCGGGCTGCCCCAGGTTTGCGGTGTACGCGTACGGAATCGCGCCCTTCGCGCGCATCCAGTGGAGCGCGGCGCTGGTATCGAGGCCGCCGGAAAATGCGATGCCGACCTTCTGGCCGGCCGGTAGACTCTGAAGAATCGTCGCCATAATGGGTTTTGGATGTTAGCAAATCTCGGGGGAAGTAGCACCGTCGGAGATCCTCATAGGGACGGACCGTTAACAGCGGTAGTAGAATGTAGAGGAATTGTTTTCAATCGGAGTTCTGAGTGAGCACCTTTCTATCGACTGATTTGGCCGATCCATCGGCAATTCCTTATTTTTTGTGGGACGATCCGATGACCGTGGCGGAGTTCAAAGCGCGGCTGAGGTCGGCCCCGCAAGCTGAGCAGTTGCGGCTTATGGGCAAATTGCTCCGCGAGGCTCGCGACACGGACGTTTGGACGTTCGTTTCTCCCATGGAGGTTTGGAGCCGATGGCCGTCGCTCTCCCCACATCTCGGCCGTCGTCGCCGCTTTTGGGAATTCCTGCTCGGCCACTGGCAACAAGAAGGTCTCATTGGAACCCGGTAAGCTAAGCCGCTTACAGCAGGAAGTCCTGGACGCGTTTTTCGAACGCGAGACCCGGTTTTTCCTCACGGGAGGCGCCGCCCTTGCTGGGTTCATGGCCTCGCTGGCAGAAATCGCCCGCAAATTCAAAGCGTCTTTTGAGCCCATCCAGACCTCTCCGGATTTTCGCCGATTCTTGATCCGTCGCGGCGAGGAAGCCGTAGTGGTGGATTTGGTCCGTGAGCGCGGTGTGCAGGCCCGCATCGATAAAGCTGTCATCAATGGTATTCGCGTGGATCCACCGGAAGAGATTCTGGCGAACAAGCTGTGCACCTTGTTGTCGAGGTCAGAACTTCGAGATCTGGTCGATGTGCGTGCGCTGGAACGTGCCGGCTACCGTGTCGAGGTCGCGATTCCGTCGGCTATGAAAAAGGATGGAGGGTTGACTCCAGCTCAGCTGGGATGGGTTTTGAGCCAGATCGAAATCGGTGATGAACTCACCCCGCCCGGAGGCGTGTCAGCAGTAGAATTGCGCCAGTACCTGATCGACCTGATCGATCGCCTGACCCGCCTTGCTTATCCAACGTAGACCCGGCTTGAATCGACAGGATTTCGAGAGCGAAGGAGGTCGACGACTTCGTATGCGGCTAACGATAGTTTCAATGTCGGGATCTGAGGGGGTGAGGCGCACTTTCCAGTCCTTTAACTTGAAAAAAGGCGGGCCTTTTGGACCCGCCTAACTGATTGAATTTGCAAGTGGGCGCTACCGGGATCGAACCGATGACCTCTACCGTGTCAAGGTAGCGCTCATTCCAACTGAGCTAAGCGCCCGACAAGAAACGACGTCAAGTGACGTTTCCAATATAAGTTCCGTCCGTTGCCCTGTCAACCGAGCTGTTCCCATGTTCGGCCCTGCTTTACATCGACCGTCAGGGGAACATTCAGCTTTACGACCGATTGCATGCGGTCGCGCACGAGGTCGCGCACGGAGAGTTCGTCTTCGGGGACCTCGAAAATCAGCTCGTCGTGGACCTGCAGGACCATCCGCGTGCGGAGATTCCGGTCGCGCAGTTCGTCGGCGATTCGGATCATCGCCAGTTTAATGATATCGGCGGCTGTGCCCTGGATAGGCGAATTGATCGCCGTGCGCTCGGCCATGCTGCGGCGCATGCCGTTGCGAGAATTAATTTCCGGATGCTGACGGATGCGGCCGAAGAGCGTCCGGGTTACGCCGGTATCGCGGGCCGCACTCAGGCAACTCTCGATGTAATTCTGCACGCCCTGGTAACGGGCGAAATACCGCGCGATAAATTCGGCGGCCTCGTCGTTACTGATGCCCAGTTGCTGGGCGAGGCCATACGGAGTCTGGCCATACACGATTCCAAAGTTCACGGCCTTTGCGCGGCTACGCTGTTCCGAAGTGACGGCCTCGATCGGCAATCCCAAAACCTCCGCGGCGGTTCGACGGTGAATGTCTTCTCCGGCGGCAAATGCCTCGGCCAACCGTGCATCGCCGGAGAGATGCGCCAAGATGCGCAGCTCCACCTGCGAGTAGTCCGCGGCGATGAACCACCAGCCTTCGTCAGGAATGAATGCTCCGCGAATCTTCCGGCCGAGATCGGTGCGAACCGGGATGTTCTGAAGATTTGGATTGCTGCTCGAGAGGCGCCCCGTCGCCGCCGCGGCCTGATGAAACGTGGTGTGGAGGCGGCCGGTTTCCGGATTGAGCAACGTTGGAATCACGTCAATGTAGGTCGATTTGAACTTCGACAACTGCCGGTACTCCAGCACGAGCCGGGGAAGTTCATGCTGGGTGGCCAGCTCTTCCAGAACTTCGACAGCCGTTGAATACTGGCCGGACTTCTTCAGTTTTCGCGGCTTGGGCAGATTCAGCTTGTCGAACAGGATTTCACCAAGCTGTCGCGGCGAGTTGATGTTGAAATCACCTCCGGCCATTTCGCAGATTTGCCGGGTGAGATCCTCGAGCTGCGTGCCCATCTCTCCCGACATACGTTCGAGTACACCCACGTCGATGCGGATTCCGGCGGATTCCATTTCCGCCAGCACCGGCGCCAGCGGGAGTTCGATGTCGGTGTAGGCTGTGGAAACTTCCTCCCGGACCTTCGGTTCGAGCTCCTGCCACAACCGGTCAATCCATGGAACGCGGACGTCGTCGATTGTCTGGCCGGCAAGTTCGAAGACAACATCTTCAAGTTCGTATTTGCCGCGATTGGGGAACAGCAGATACGCCATGAGCTGCGGATCATCATAGGGAGCGGCGAGTTCAATGGCCACGCGCCGAAGCCTGGCGATGGCATTCTTGACGTCGTAAGTCACCTTGCGAATATTGGCGTTGGTGAAGAGCGCCTTCAAGCGCTGGTCTAAAGGAACGACGACGACCGGACTTTCTCCCGTCCACAACGAGACACGGCCGTCCTGAATCTCGAACACGACCCGGTCGCGGATCTCCGGCAGCTCTTCGCTTTGGACAACGTCGATAACCGGTCCGGCCGCCGGGGGCAGGTATTCCTTGATCAGGCCGGTGAACTCCAGTTCGCGCAGCAACGGCGTCAATGCCAAGCGATCCGGCGGCTGCACCTTGAAGTCGTTCCAGTCGACATGGATCGGCAACCTGGTGTCGATCGTGACCAGCCGTTTGCTCATCTCGATCTGCTGCCGGTTCTCAGTCAGCGAAGTTCGGTGTTTGGCATTGGTCACTTCCGCAGTTCGGTCCAGGAGAACTTCGATGGATCCAAATTTCTGAATCAGATCGCGGGCTCCTTTTTCGCCGATGCCTGGAGCGCCGGGAATGTTGTCGGATGTGTCGCCCCACAGGCCCAGCAGATCGGGAATCTGTTCAGGAGTGACGCCGAACAGTTCCTGGACCTTTTCGCGATCGACAAGCATGTCGTCCCTGGAGGTATTCAGAACGAGGATCGTGTCGACGAGCTGGTAGAGATCCTTGTCGAGCGTTACAACGACCGGATAAAGACCGGCGCCGACCGCCGCCGTGCAGACAGTCCCGATGATGTCATCGGCTTCGTGTCCGGGAAATGCCAGCACCGGTATCCGCATGGCTTCGCAGAATCGTCGAATGTACGGAATCTGCTGCGCCAGGTCCTGAGGCATCTTCTTTCGAGTGGCTTTATAGAGGTCGTATTGCGCGTGCCGTGTAGTGGGTTCCGGGCTGTCCAGCGCGACGCAGATATAGTCGGGCGGAAACTTGTCGAGCACGCGCTTGAGCATGAGCGCGAATCCATAGACCGCATTTGTGGGCAGGCCATGGCTCGATGCGAGGCCACGAATCGCGAAGTAAGCGCGATAGGCCTGCGACATTCCATCAATGATAAGAAACGAGGGATGTTTGAGCATGATGCGGTTTCACAACACTTGTGCACAAATGTACACGGTTTTTGCGAGCTTACGCTTTGCTAAGTTCTTCAGATCTCATGCGGTCCCGTTAGGCTGTTCAAATGCTATGACGACCAACCATGTTTGAGAGGACCATAGCCGCTCCGGTGGAATTCAAAGGCGTCGGCCTGCATACGGCATTGCCGGCTTCGCTGCGAATTCTTCCCGCGCCCGCCGGAAAAGGAATCATCTTCCGCCGCGTCGACCTCGATAATTTCGAAATTCGGGCGGACGTCGGATCCGTAGCCCGGGTCGCCTACGCCACCACGCTGATGAACCGGGGCGTCTGGATTTCCACTGTCGAGCACCTGCTCTCGGCCCTTTACGGAATGGGAATCGACAACGCTTATCTGGAGCTCGACAACTTCGAGGTGCCGATTCTTGACGGCAGCGCCCTGCCGTACGTCGATGCGATCGCCCGCGCGGGCATTACCACTGAGACCCGGCCGCGCCGTTACATTCGGATTCTCAAGGAATTCAAGCTCACCGAGGGACAGAAGACGCTGAGCATTCTTCCGTCGAACACATTCAGCATCAAATACGATATCGATTTCCCGCATCCGCTTGTGGGTACGCAGGCGCTCGATTTCGAGATGACTGCAGCGAATTATGCGGAGTCGATCGGGCCTGCCAGGACATTTGGGTTCTATAACGAAGTCGAGACGCTGCGGGCAAATGGGCTGATCCGTGGCGGATCTCTCGATAATGCCATCGTGCTGACCGAAACAGGCATGCTCAACGATTCGCCCCTTCGATTCAAAGACGAATTTGTTCGCCACAAGACACTCGACCTGCTGGGCGATTTCGCCCTGATCGGCCAGCCGGTGCTGGGACGCCTGATTGCGGACCGGGCGGGCCATGCGCTGCACACGCGCTTCGTCGGCGAGTTGCTCGAGAGCACTTCTCATTGGACTCTGGACACGGCTCACGACGAAACCTCCATCCCGGCCCGCGCCTGAACGTCTCTGATCACTCTTGCCACGGTAAGCACTTCCACCCGCTCTGCGCCTGCCCGTTTCAACGTCCGCGCGATTTCGTGCATGGTTGAGCCTGTGGTGTAAACGTCGTCTACGACGATGACGGTCCGCGGGAGCTTTGGCCCCGCTCGAACCTCGAATGCCCCCGCAAGATTTCTTTGCCGCTCGTTCCGGCTAAGGCCAGTCTGGCTCGGCGTGTTCTTGCGCCGCCGCAAAAGCCGGCTGTCCACAGGCAGGCCGAGTTGCCGGGCGATCAGCTCGGCCTGATTGAAGCCTCGATCGCCTTCGCGGGCGCGATGCAGAGGAACTGGAATGATCGTGTCTCCGGTAAAAGGTTCTCGATCCAGACACTGCTTCAGTAGTTTTCCAAGCATCTGTGCCAGCGACACGCGATCCGAGTACTTCAGGTGGTGGATGATTTCGCGGAGCGTGTCGTTGAAAAGGAACGCCGATCGCGCGAGATCAAATGCGTACTCGCCCTTACGGCAGGCCCCACAAAGACCTTCGATTGCCGCTGCGGGCTCCCCGCACTGTGGGCAGAAGGGTGGCTCAAGCGGCGCCAGAAGCGACCAGCAGTCCGGGCACGCCGCGCCCCAGCGGCGCTCGCAGACTTGCGACCCGCACAAGACGCAGGCAACAGGGAAGAGGAGATTCAGAATCGCGTCGATCAAGACAGTAGAAGGGGAAAAACGAAAGGGCGGCGGAAGTATAACATCGTGCCGTAGCCCGTGGGCGCCCGCTAATTCTCGTTCTATTTCGAATACGGCAGGTTGTGGATGATCGATAACGCGCGGTAAAGCTGCTCGAGAAGGATGACGCGGCTGAGGTCGTGCGTGTATGTCAAAGGCGACAGCGACCACAACAGGTCGGCACGCTCCTTGACCGCTTCTGACAGTCCGCCGTAGCCGCCGATCACGAACGTCAGGTTGCGGGGGTCTTCCGACATGTGCTTGCCGGCAAACTTCGCGAATTCCCCCGAACTCCATGCCTTCCCCTTAGGGTCCAGCACGATTACCCGGTCGGAGGAATCCAGCGCCCCCAGCAGCTTCTCGCCTTCGGCCTGAATGCGGCGTGCGCCATCGCCTTTGGGTTCCTGGACCTCGGTGATTTCAAGTGGCAGGAAATGGCGGATTCGAGTGATGTAGTCAAGACAGACTGCCGAGAGAGGGGCGCTCTTCGTTTTGCCGATCCATACCGCCCGGAATTTCATTCCAGGCCGTACTTCTTGCGCTTTTCGAGAAGGGTCTTGCGGCTGATGCCGAGGATCTCCGCGGCCTTTACTTTCTTGCCTCGCGTCTGTTTGAGAACTTCGGCGATGTAGTCTTTCTCGACCTCTTCCAGTGAAAGCATCCTGGCGAAGGTGCCTCTCGAAGTGCGCCATCCCGACGGCAGAACATCCGGAGTGATCTCACCGTCGGGGGACAGCAGCAGCGCGCGCTCGAGCGCATTGCGAAGTTCGCGGATATTTCCGGGAAAATCATATTCATCGAAGACGGCCCCGCAATCCTTGTGCAGCCGCGAACTCCTTTTGTATTTGCGATCGAGCTGGGCCAGTAGGAATTCCGCCATCGGAAATATTTCGGATCGGCGTTCTCGAAGAGGCGGCACGCGCACTGTAATCAGGTTGAGCCTGAAGAAGAGGTCCTGGCGGAAAATCCGGGATTCCACCGCCTGGGCCAGGGGGATGCCGGAGAGCGCGATTATCCGGGCGTCCAGTTGGATCGACCTGGTGCCGCCGACGCGATAGTACTGTTTGGCCTCGACAACGTTGAGCAGCTTGGCCTGGACGTTCAAGTCCATGCTCGCGACTTCATCCAGGACGACGGTGCCACCCTGTGCCATGTCCAGCTTGCCGAGCTTGGAATTCACTGCGCCTGTGAATGCGCCGCGTTCGTAGCCGAACAATTCGGATTCGACAAGGTCTTCGGGAAGCGAGCCGAAGTCGATCTTGATAAAGGGAGCGTCCTTGCGGGGGCTGTTGTAGTGGAGCCACTGCGCAAAAGCGTCTTTTCCGGTTCCACTCGGACCTTCGATGAGTACGGTAGTCGTGCCTTCACGAACTCGTTCGAGGGTACGGTAAACGGCTATGGCCGGCGAGTCCGGCGCAAATACCATGGGGTAAGCCGGGATCACAGCAGCAGTCTGAGGCGTTGCTGTTTCTGGCGCGCTCACATCGTCCGCTGTGTGAGCAGTTCCTGCGCATCGCGCCGCTTGCCCGTTCGCCACAATCGTTCGAGATCGTAAAACTCCCGGGCGCGTGCCGAGAAAATGTGGACGACAAAATCGAAGTAGTCGATGAGTATCCATTCCCCTTCGGCATGACCTTCGATATGAAGCGGGCGTACGCCTTCCTGTTTGAGTCTTTCCTCGATCGCATCTGCGATCGACTGGTTGTGCCGGCCGGAAGTGCCGGTGCAAATCAAAAAGTAATCGGTAAAGGAGCAGATGTCTCCAAGTTCGATGACAACCGGATCCTGCGCCTTCTTATCGAGAGCAGCCTCGATCGCTTCGCTGAGTTGATATTCTTTGTCCATTAATTGGTTTTGTTCTTTTCCGTTGTTGCTGTTTTCACGAGTAGAGTTTGTTTTTTTCAATGTAGCTCCACACCTGTGACGGTATCCACTGCCGCACTTCGCCGCCTCGTTTCAAGTCCTCACGAATTTCAGTCGATGAAATGGGCTGTTGAACGAAGGGCAGATAAAAAACCGCATTGCCTGCGGACGGCCCTTCAGGCAACGTGACAGGGTGTTTTTCCGTGAGGACCCGGAATGGCGCGATATCTTCACGAAACGGAAATCCCGGCCGGTTCACGACGACGATGTGCGCCAGGTCAAACAGATGCCTGTAGTCCTTCCAGGTCCCAATCTCCTGGTACATGTCGGTTCCAACGATGAACAGCAGACCGGCGCCGGCATACTGGCGGCCCATTTCTTCAAGCGTCTCCACCGTATATCGCTTTTCCAGTGCGTCCACTTCTATCGTGGAGGTTCGAAAACCACTGAAGGGTAAGGTGGCCAGCGCGACCATCGCAAAACGATGGAAAGGCGAAGTGATCTCGCGTGCTTGCTTGTGGGGGGGAGAGAACGCAGGAACGAAGTGAACCTCATCGACCTGAAAGATGTCGGCGACGGTTTGCGCCGATGCGAGATGTCCGTTATGGATGGGATCGAAAGTCCCGCCCAATATGGCAATCCTCACGATCCTTTGGATACCTCGTCTGCAGAAGAGAGTTTTTTCACCACTAGTTCTTTCAACTCTTCGAGACCCTCGCCGGTTACGGACGAGATCTTAACGAAGTCGAAATCGTTCTGTCTACTCCATTGCTCGAGCTTGCGAACCTTTTCGGAAATCGCCGAATCCATTTTTGAAGCCACAATCACCTTGGGCTTGAGCGGCAGCTCGGGGTTGTGTTCGGCAAGTTCGGAATTGATGGCATGAAATTCATCCACCGGATCGCGGTCGCTCATCCCGGAAACATCGATAAGGTGAAGAATCACGTGCGTGCGTTCAATGTGTTTCAGGAACTGAATGCCAAGGCCCGCGCCCATGTGCGCGCCTTCAATCAGTCCCGGAATATCCGCCATTACGAAACACCTGTCCAGGTCCAGCTGCACAACCCCCAGGTGCGGCTCGAGAGTGGTGAACGGGTAGTCGGCGATCTTCGGATGCGCCGCCGAGAGCCGTGAAATGAGAGTCGACTTGCCGGCGTTCGGATATCCGACCAGGCCTACGTCCGCCAGCAGCTTCAACTCGAGGCGCAAATTCCTTTCCTCGCCCGGCAGTCCGTCCTGTGCCCGTTGCGGCGTGCGGTTTATGGCCGTCGCATAATGCGCGTTGCCGTGGCCGCCGCGGCCGCCTTTTGCCACTTCCAGGCGCTCGCCGGAAAGTGTGAAGTCGTGGACGAACTCACCGGTACCGTCGTCGTAGACGATTGTTCCGATCGGAATCGCAATCTCGAGATCTTCGCCGCTGCGGCCGTGCTTCTTGCTGCCTTCGCCATGACTGCCGCGTTCGGCGCGAAAGATGTGATTGAAACGGAATTTCAGGAGAGTGTTCTGGTGCGTATCCGTGACCAGAAATATGCTGCCGCCATTGCCGCCATCGCCTCCGCTCGGCCCGCCCCTTGGAACGAACTTCTCGCGGCGGAAAGCGATACAGCCATGGCCACCATCCCCGGCCTTGACTGTGATTTTGGCTTCGTCGATGAACATTGGATTGATCGGAGGGGGAATTCCGGGGACGCACCCCGAATTCGGTAGT